>JAGVNY010000159.1 GCA_020053015.1 Candidatus Zixiibacteriota bacterium
GACCGGAGGTCGGGAGAGAAAGCCAACAAGCTGTTGTCGGGTTTCTCGTTCCGCTTCGCGTCACTCGGAACCCGACCTACGAAGAATGTCTCTCTCCGGAGTTTTTCAACAGTCCCGAAAGCCGGAATCCAGCCTGTAGGTCGAATCTCGGAGTCCAGCTTGCTGGACGGAGAGACTCGACACGTGCATATTAACGAATTGTGTTGGCGGATGTTCATCCAGAGAACCATGCGCAGGGGTGACCGATGAAGAAACGATACCAAGTCTTCGTTAGCTCGACGTATCTGGATCTCAAGGAGGAAAGGCAGGCTGTGTTTGATGCTCTGCGGAGGCTGGATTGCATCCCGGCTGGGATGGAGTTCTTTCCGGCGTCAGACAGTGATCCCTTATCTTTCATCAAACAGGTGATTGATGAATGTGACTACTACATTGTGATTATGGCCGGGAAGTACGGGACAGTTTTCAGAGAGGACGGGATTAGCTACACTGAACGCGAATACGATTATGCAAGAGGGAAGAACATTCCGACTCTGGCATTCCTGCACGAATCGCCGGAATCGATTGGGCATGACAGAAGGGAATCGGACGATGACAGGCTGACGAAGCTCAACGCGTTCAGAAAGCGCCTCCAGTCTTTTCAACCCGGTTACTGGAAAACAGCGGCGAAACTGAAGGAAGAAGTGCTCGTTGGGATTCCGAATCTCATCAATGACCATCCACGCCTTGGTTTGGTGAGAGCCGATTCCGATTTTGAGAAGGATCAGGCCGAGTTAACGGCTTTGCGGCAAGAAAACGATCAGCTTAAGGCCGAGAATGTGAATCTCAAGAGCCGATTCGAGGCGTCGATAGCGGGTGGAGAAGACATCGTGCAAATCGAGTACTCTATGGTCATGACAAAGTATGACAGTACTGGGCGGATCATGACGCAGGGAACCGTGAAGAAATCACTCCACGTGACTTGGAATGAGCTGTACACGCTGCTTTCGCCCAGCTTGCAGACTTGGGTCAGTCAGCACGGCTTTGCGAAGGCAGTTAATACGTACATAGGTGATAGGGTGCGTCCGAGCCTGCTCCAACGGCTTGAGAAGAGAAGCCGCATAGACAATATCTACATAGCTGCTGAGCACTTTGACACTATTGTAGTGCAATTCCAAGCTCTGGGGTTGATCGATGTGATTGACCGTGATGGTCAAAGATGCTACGTTCTGACGGAAAAGGGAAAGGCGATGATGTTGGCTCTTCGATCCATCAAGAAGGAATGCGAAGAGGACATTTGATGCGTGTCGGGTTTCTCGCTGTGCTCCGCGCAACTCGGAACCCGATCTACAACTGGATTCCGGCTTGCGGCCTAGCTGCGCAAGTCCTTGCCGGAATGACAGCAATGGCTCACAGTTCGTTGTCATCCCCGCGAAAGGGCTTGTTGAAAAACCCAGGACCGCCCGAAGAGTTGCGACGGGTCTTGCTCCCCGGCGGAGCGGGGAGTGTGACCCGGCGCTCTCACAATCTCTTGCGGGCAGGTCACAACCGCGACTTCGTCGCAGTCAAGACCTGCCCGAACACCGGATGTCCCGGCATGGGACAATGCCTCAATATAGGGTTTTTCAACAGGCCCCTTCGTGGGAATGACATTGTTGCGCTTGAATCACGATTAACACAGCATTCTTGGACGTAGGCGGGACCGCTCCGCGTGCCTTCGGCACGCTTCGGGTACCGCCCTACAATTTCCAATCCCACTACAATCCTTCTTGGATCAGGACAGGACGGTGGGTTACTCATCGGACTCCCGTCGCAATCCGTCACGCGTTAGGACAGGACGGCGGGGCACCGTAGCACGGTGTACCTATTCCTGACCAAACCGGCACGGCATGCTGTGCCGCTACGAATCCTCAGTAAGCAATAGATAATGCCGTTGGATTGAATGCCCTTATTCAGTATCTTGCGATAGTTGAACGAAACGTCTTCCAGGGCGCAGAGTGGAACCGTGTCCGATGTGAGTGCGTTCTGATTTAGATTGAACGATATATTCGCGGTGAGGATTGGTTATGGATAAAGCTACAGTACAGAAGGTCCTTGAGCGCAAGAGCGAGTGGCGCAGAGAGACGGAGAAATCAAGCGGCAAAGGCAAGAAGTGGGTCACGGTGTCATCGGTGCCGATCGAGCCGCTCTACACGCCAGATCAAACGGCGGATCACGATTTCATGCGAGACGTCGGTTTCCCGGGCGAGTTTCCGTACACTCGCGGCATTCACTCTACTATGTATCGCGGGAAGATGTGGACGATGCGCCAGTTCTCCGGAATGGGCACGCCTGAAGAAACGAACAAACGTTACCACATGCTGCTCGATGCCGGACAGCACGGGCTGTCTGTAGCGTTTGATCTTCCGACGCTGATGGGATACGATTCCGATCACGAACGATCGCTCGGCGAGGTCGGCAAGTGCGGCGTTGCAGTCGACACTCTTCTCGACATGGAGCTGATCTTCAAAGGAATCGATCTCGGCAAGGTGTCGACGTCGATGACGATCAACGCCCCCGCGAGTATTCTTCTTGCCATGTATCTCGTGGTTGCTGAGAAACAGGGTGTGCCGTACGCCAAGCTTCGGGGGACATTGCAGAATGACATTCTCAAGGAATATATCGCCCAGAAGGAATGGGTCTATCCGCCGGAGCCGTCGATTCGTTTGATCACCGATCTTATGGGATTCTGCGCCGATAACGTTCCGCAGTGGAACACGATCTCGGTTTCGGGCTATCATATTCGCGAAGCGGGCGCGACAGCGGTGCAGGAGCTTGCTTACACGCTGGCAGACGGATTCACATATGTGGAAGCGGCAATCGAAGCAGGCCTGGACGTCGATAAAGTCGCTCCGAGGATTTCGCACTTCTTCAATGCGCATATCGATTTCTTTGAGGAGATCGCCAAGTACCGTGCTGCGCGCAGGATATTCGCACGGCGCATGAGGGATAAATACGGTGCAAAGAAGGAAGAATCGTGGAAGCTGCGATTCCACACGCAGACGGCAGGTTGCTCACTTACTGCGCAACAGCCGGAGTTGAATCTCGTGAGGACTGCGCTCGAGGCGCTGTCGGCAGTACTCGGCGGCACGCAATCGCTTCACACAAACTCGATGGACGAAACGCTGGCGCTTCCGTCGGACAAGGCGGCGAGGTTGGCTCTCCGAACCCAGCAGGTCATAGCGCATGAGACAGGCGTGGGAAATACGATTGATCCTCTCGCGGGGTCGTACTTTATCGAGAGTCTGACCGACAGCATGGAAAAAGAGTGTCTCAAGATTTTCGACGAGATCGATGCCCGAGGTGGGGTGCTCAAGTGTATCGATGAGGGTTATTTCCAGCGGGAGATTGCGAAGTCGGCTTATGTCTATCAGAGAGAGTTGGATTCCCGCGAACGAATAGTGGTCGGGATGAATGGTTTCATTCTGGAAAACGAGCAGATCGAAATACCTGTACTTCACATCGATGACGAGCGGTCGTGCGAAATCCAGAGCAAGTCAATAAAGAAGGCGAAGGAGATGCGCGATAATGATAAGGTGAAGCGCGTTCTCGACGATCTGACGCGTGCCGCGCGCGGCTCCGAGAATACGATGCCACACCTGATCGAGTGCGTGAGATGTTATGCCACCGAGGGCGAGATGGTTGATGCGATGAAGGTTGTGTTCGGCGAGTACGTCGAGCCGCCGATCATTTGATGTTTAACCGGCAGAGTATATGAACGAGACGACTGCGGTATCAAGAGCCCTGGAAGTGACGGCCCATGTCAACTCCACTGTGGAGGAGATATTCAGCTATCTTACCAGAGCCTCTCTAATGACTCACTGGCTATGCCGGAAGGCCGAAGCTGATCCGGTCAAGGGCGGGCAGTACCAGCTTTGGACAGAGTCGGATGGCGAAGGTAAGCCCGATATCTACGGCCAGTTCGTGAATCTTGTACCCCACAAGACCGTTCAGTATGTCTGGATCGATGAGCGGTTCGCCGTGAACTCGCTCGTGACGATCGTTCTCGGGGAGAAACTGGACAAAGTGCGAATTGATCTCTATCACACCAGTCTTCCGATGGATCAGCGATACGATGACCCGTACTATGCTTATGCAGGATTCTGGAAACAAGCCTTCGACAGATTGATCGATCACTTGTCGGCGTGAGCTGCAGACTGCGTTGCGGTCGACTTAGTCGCTGCCGGCGCTGTCCCTCTTGTAGTCAGGCCAAAGTCCAGGGTTGTACCGTTTGACTGCGTCCAAAACCCTGAGTACTTCGGTGGTCGTATCTCCCTCGGCGAGTCTGTCGACCATTGATTTCGCAGAGTCGGGGAGCTTGTTGTCTAAGTAATACCAGTAGAAGTCAAGAAGCGCTTTGAGATTAGGCCAGTTCGCCGTGACATCAGCAGCCTGTGCTTTGCGTCCAAGGTACGTTAGCCCGTTCTCCTCCAGGAAGATACCCCAATCGTGGAGCGCAAAGGGACGCGTCTGATAGTAGTCGAGATACCGTTCGTAGAGACTATCTCGCTCTGAGTACCTCCCGGTGTATTGGTAGACAAGCAGTAAGCATGATTCCAATTCGATCGACCTTGCTGTATGGCTCAGACCATAATTGGCGAGCGTTTCAAGACTGTCGTACTTGCCATTCAGGAAGTAATAGCGGGCAACGTATTCGTAGTTGGGCACATGAGCTGGAAAGCGCTCGATGCCGTACTTGAAGTAATACAGAGCTCTCGCGGAGTCCTCCACCTTTGCCGCGGCGTCGGCGATCTTGAAGAACACTTCGGGAGTGGTATCTCCCAGCGCCGCAACCTGCTCGAACTTCGAGCCCACGGAATCCCAGACCTTCAGACCGTCATACGCATACGCGAGATACTGCGAAATCTCCAGTGTTGTGCTTTCCGCGGCTGCCCGCTCGAGGGCGATTATACCACGGATGCCGTTGTGGGCATGAAGGAACTTGATCCCGAGCCTGTAATTGAATTCCCAGAAGAACCGGTCGCGTTCAGCGAGGCTCGTCTCGAGTTTCTCAAGCAACTCCAGTCCTTTGAGCAGCGTCTTAGTATCATTGGCCAAGGCCCAACCGCATTCGTATCTTCCGACAGGATCCGCAGGAAATCGCGAATTGAACTCCCGCAGCGCAGGCAGAGCCTCTTCAATGGCGCCGATGCGCTCGGTCAGACCGGTTCCCAGGAGAAGGCCCATTCGTCCGACTCTAAATCTAACATCGAATGCTGGCTCGCTCGATGCGTATTGCGCAAGGACGCGCGCCGAGCCGACTGATGAACCTGCTGCCCATAGCAGTGAGATCGCAACGAAGAGGTTTGACACGATCAAAATGCTGAAGCACTTGACAGCCGTTGCTCTTTCGATGCGACTGAAAAACAGTGCAAGCCAGAGAAGGGTTGGGAAAACGACTATCACGGATGCAGGAGCGCCCACGATCCAGCCATACTGAGAGTAGCTCAGCAGTGAGAATGCCGTTCCGGAGCAGAACCACCCGCTGATGAAGACGACCTTGCGGTCGAACTGGCTCCATTTGGAGAACGCATAGAGCATTGATGAGAAGGCTATTAGCCATAGCACGCCTGAGACCATGAGAAGTTGATTTGCGAATCCTGGGAGTTGAGTCCCCAGCAGCGACAGATCCGCCAGCCGCTTGCCTAAGAGAATCGACACAAATGGGGACTGCGAAATAAGTGAAGCGGCTGCACCAGCCGCAACTCCCGCCATTGGAACGAGCCATCTAAGCCTGCCTGACGCCCGTGACGATCCACTCATCAGCACGGTGACCAGAAAGACCAGCAGTATTGATACAAAGACCGTGTGGAATGCGGCGCAAACTGCGACTGCAACTGCCGGCTGCCATATCGGCACTTTCCCATCAATGTGAGCGAGAATCAACGCCGAGAGAACTGCAAACAGAATGAGCATGATTGCGAAATCGCCGGTCGATGCGAACCCGATTAGCGTGCCTGACAGCGCTATGTACAGATACACAAACGGGAGTTGTCTGTATTGCCCCGCGAGCCGCTTGGCTATTGGCACAAGGACCAGTACGTAGGCGGCTGCCATAACGCACGACAGCAATCTGATCCAAGCTGGTTTCGCCCAAAGATCTGTGACGCTCTTGTCTAATGGAAGATCGGAATAGGCGAGGATCACTCTGTCGAGCCGTCCGAAAAGTGCCAATGGCCCCGAGGATATATTCCGCCAGAAGAATGCCCCGCCGCTCGCGAACCAGACTGCAACGGCGACGACAATGCTTACGGCAAGGCCGTAGGTCCATATCCGCGCGCCCGAATCTTCCGCATCCGAGCTACTCTCCTTCGCGCGGAACATGACTGCAGCAATCAAGCCGATTGCTGCGATTGCCATAGGGTAGAAGATGAGAGCTGGGAGAACGCGGCCAACAGCCAGACCCCACAGTGGGATGTCGAAGATGCGGCAACATATCGTTGCGACAATCGAGGCTATACTCGCAGTCGCGATTGTTTTCACCAAGTTGGATGAGTTCACTCAGGCAACTCCTGTCTGTCTGTCCTGCATCTAAACATTGGCGCAATCATAAGCCATGTCGTGTCATCTCGCAAGTTAATTGTCGGCAATTGCCGCGACTTAGCACAGGCGGCCAACTCATTACCCTGTTTTACATTGACGGAGTTTCCGGGGACGGCTTAATTCGCTGATGTGCATGACATATTGCCCAGAAGAAGCACGCTTAGATTCATTCTGAGCATCAAACCCCGTTTGTTTCTCCTGATAGGACTGAGCCTTGCCATCCTGTTCCTCACAATCGTCTTCATCGGAATCCGGGAAAACAGGCAAAACGTTCTCCGCTTGATGAAGGATGAGGCTCGCGCACTTGCCGAGTCGATTATCTCAGCAGGTCAGAATGCGATCGAAGCCAACGACATGGTCGATAATCTCGTGCTGGACAATCTCGCAGATATCAGCGCGCTTGTGTCGCGGCGATTCGAGGAAGGAGGGCTTGAATCAGAGGACGTTGCACGCATATGCCAATCTACAGGCATTAATCGAATGGATGTGATCGATTCTACCGGCAAGGTGGCCGTGTCCAGCGTTGTTGACATGGTCGGGCGGACGTACGATTCGTCCTTTGCGCAGATGTTTCCATTCGACGATATCGTGATGGGGCGTGTCCGGTCTGCAAGTTTCGTGTTGGGGGGCGACAACCCGGTGATACCGGCTCAGATAGTGCTTGCGACTTCGGGGTTCGAGGAGCCTGGAGCAGTCGTCTTGTTTGCCGACTACAGCATTCTCGATCAGTTCGGAGAGCGGATAGGGATCGGATCGCTCGTCAGGAAGATAGGTTCGGTAAGCGGGGTAGAGTACGTATTCGTGCAGGCCGAAGAGGGTGTGATCTTCGCGTCGAGGGACATTGGACAGGTTCTGAAAGTCGGCTCGGACGATTTTCTTTCGGAGATCATAGATCAGGGCGGATACGGATCCAGAGTCCTCGATTTCGAGGGTCGCGAGGTTCTCGAAGTTGCGCGACACTTCGAGGCGACCGGTGTGCCTCCGGGTGTGCTGCGGATCGGTCTCTCCATGGCTGGCTATCAGCAGATCACAGGGAACTTCGAGGCGCAACTCATTGCCATCGGACTGATCCTGTTCGTCGTGTCGTTCCTGGTAACTACGCTGTTTCTCGCCAATCTGAATTACCGTGCTCTCGAGGATTCCTTCCTGCGAATGAGAACGATGACCGGCAACATCCTCGACGCGATGCAGAGCGCGGTTGTGGCAACGGACAGCAAAGGCTTGATTTCGCTCTTCAACCCCAGAGCGGAGCAAATGTTTGGGATGAAAGCGTCGAAGGTGATTGGTCAGCCTTACGCAGCTATTTTCAGCAGTGATCCGTTGCTGCTCAGTGAGATCAGCCGTCAGCCGAGCACGAGCATCAGACGGGAGCAAATCTTGTCCGCAAAGGAAGGCGGTTCACAGATTCTTCTGGTGGCCGCGTCGAGGGTTATGAGCGATGACAACCGCGTGTTGGGCGCTGTCAGCGTTTCCTATGACCTAACCGAGAGCAGGAGCCTTGAGCGCTCTGCAAAACGCTCGGAAAGGCTGTCGGAACTCGGCAATTTGGCGGCAGGCGTGGCGCATGAAATTCGCAATCCTCTCAACGCAATCTCGATTGCCGCGCAAAGGCTCAGATCGGAATTCGAGCCGCGTTCCGAGAAAAGTGAGTACGACAGTCTGGTGCGAAACATCAAGTCCGAGATAGACCGACTCAATGACATCATCACGCAGTTTCTCGCCTTAGCCCGATCCAATGTTCCGGCTCGTGACATCGTCCAGATGTCGGCGCTGGTCGACGAGGTTGCAGGGCTGATGCGGCAGGAGGCGGAAGCACACGGGATCGGTATGTCGGTCCGCACGCAGCCAAATTTGAAGGTCGAAGGAAGCAGGGAAGATCTGAAGAAGACGATCGTGAACTTAGTCAAGAACAGCATAGAGGCATGCAAACAGGGCGACAGGATAGATGTCTCGGCACAGAGCAGCGGCAACCGGATAGTTGTCGCGGTGGAAGACTCGGGGCCCGGTATACCGAGCGACTTGCGGGAGAAGATATTTCGTCCCTATTTCACAACCAAGCAATCGGGAACCGGCCTTGGATTGGCGCTGTCCTATCGCATTGTTGCGGATCACGACGGTGCCCTTGATTATGAGAGCAGTCCGGGTGGGGGTGCGCGGTTTGTGATTAATCTGCCTTCATCGCAAAAGGAAAGAGCATGAACATGCGTAAGGCCATATTCAGTGTGATTATCGCGTTAGTCTGTGCGGGCTGCCCTTCTCCTTCCGGCTCAGAGCGCGAGGCTATAGAGGCAATCATTACCGATCTCGAAGCGGGTGCGCAGAGTGGGGATTTGATGCGAATCGACAGGCACTTGTCGTCGCAGGCCAAAGCCGGTGGATTCGAGGCGAACCGGTTCCTGATGGAGTGCAGCTATGGTGACGTTGCCAAGCCGGCATTCACTGCTCGCACAATCCAAGTGATGGGTGACTCAGCGCACGTTGACTTCGCGATCCTACGGGCAGGGGCTCAATACCTTATCGGTATGCGCAAGAGCGATGTCAGACTGATGAAGTCAGGTCGCTGGCAGATTGTGTCGTACGAACTGCTGCTGAATCCGTAGGCGCAGCAGCGGCGGACGACAATCGCTGAGGGCGCACTGAAGTAGGCCGAGGCCGTTGTGGCCTCGGCCTACCCTTGCCATTGCGAAAGAATCTTCATGCTGCTATTCAGGGCACAGCACTGGTTGTGGTCCTCCTGCGAAGATGTAGTTTATGAGATACACGATGTCGTCAATGTCGATGGGTATGTCTATGCTGCAATCTACATCACCCAGTTGCACCGGAATCGGCGTAGGTCCTCCGGCAAAAACGTAATTTATGAGAAACACTATGTCGTCGATATCCACGAAGCAATCCTCCGTAACATCTCCGTTGTTAGCGCGAATCGCCACCTTGCAGACGTACCTGTCGTCATCAGATGACAACTGACCGTCGGTCGAGAGGTAGTACCTGTAAACAACCGAATCTTGTGTCACCGCCACTTCTGTGTGACAAATCTGCAGCAGTAGCTGGGAGCCCATGCTGTAGAATCCCTGAGGGGGTTCCTGTGTAATGATGAACCCTGGAGGCAGGTCTATCGGGGGTTCAGTGAAGAGGTAACCCGACTGAGTGAAGTATATGCCGAAGTTATAGCAGAGGCCCGGTCTGTTCGGATTGCACTCGTAGAATATCTGCGGGCAGATCTCTGTGTGCAGAGTGCTTTGGCAGCCTGCAACGGTGATGTCAGCCAGAAGACAGCCAAGCCCGCCAACTGGGATAGTCCAGTTGACGATTCTGTATGTAGTGCTCCGTCCAGGTTGTACTATTCGGTCATCCTGGAATGACCAGCTGTCAGTTATCCCTCCTCCGAAACCGAACTCCGTAGTGGACACTGTTGCCGTTGTCACGGTGCATGCCGAGGCTGTGGTATTCTCGAATACAAGCAGTATCGTGTCCAGTTGTACACCTGGTGTGAGACTGTCCTCAGGTATGTAGGACAAGCGCATCCTGTAAGCGCTGCACGGATCGCCGCACAGCTGCCAGTCGTAGAGATGGAAGATGTCCTGATCATGTGAATCGAGATATCCGTCGCCATCGAAATCGCCGCACGTCGCATCCGTCGGCTTGTCAGCAACAGGATCAACATAGAGATCGCCGGTCTTGTCGACAGATCGCACCGGTACCCTCGCAATCTCTCCAGCCGAACACGATACTACTGCCTCGCAATTCGCGTCGCAATTTCCGGCGGCCAAGTAGAACGCCACCTTGCCGTTCGCATCGCTCGGCGCGATTGGTGTGAGCACCGGGAATTGAGTTTGAGTCGGGCAGAGAACCAGCGCTTTCGAGTAGTTGATGATCTGAACCGACACGTCAGACGATCCTTCGATAGGATCACCGAATGAGTTTCGCAGAGTTACAACAAATGGATGGCTGCCAGATGGGGTGGCGACGAAGACAGGATCAGTGGTCGATTCGTCAGGACTGACACTGTACTCTCCGAGAATGGTGATAGCCCCCAGGTCAAGCAGCGGCTCTATCCAGTAGTTCAGCCCGCCAATAGCCTCGATAGGCAAGAAAACCAAAGGTTCTTCGTGGGTAAGTGCAATGCTGGCCGAACCTTCCGCTACAGCGGTAAACCAGATGTTAGCGACCGTGCCTGCGAACGAGCCGAGAGTGTCAGTCCAATAATAGGTGCTCATGGACAATGTGACATATCCCCCAGAGATCGACCCGAAGTCGGTTGCACCAAAAACGCGGTTCGGCAGGATTAACTCATCCTCAAGATCCGTGCCCCAATATGTGACAGAGTCGCATGTCAGAAGTCCGGCTCCACCCTCGTACTCAAGGTACATTCTCTTCAGATTTATGGCTGAGATACGCTGATCGTTGGTGATAGTCACGGGGATATGAAACCGACTGCCAATGTTCACAATGGTGTTTCCGTCTCCTATCTTAAGGACATCGGGCTCTCCGGGGTCTTGATACGTCGGCGGATCGGAGCATGGAGATAGAGTTGGAGCAGGTCCTCCGAGAAAGATATATCTGGTGATGTAGATTACATCCCAATAGTCCGTGTCGCAGTCGCCGTCGACATTCCCGCAGCAAGCTGCTTCATACGGTGGTGGCGGACCTCCAGCGCAGAGGAAATTGATGAGATACACGATGTCGTCGATGTCGACAACCGGTTCGGCAGAGCTTCCGTTGACATTGCCGGGGTCATCGCAGCATAATTCGAATTCGCAGCCCGGACAGTCGAGGCCGTTGGCGACTATCCAGTGCTTGCCTTTGTCGATCAAGCTTAAGAGATCAGACACACCGTAGATAGTCGAGGCTTTGACGCCGCAGAAAGTATAGCACGCACCCGGAGTGAGGGTCAGGTTCTGAGCTACGATTGACATGGTGCTAAGATCTTCGATCGAATCAGGATCTGACACAGAAAGACCCTGGTGTCGTGCGATCAAGCCGCCGATCTTCGCAGGATTGTAGCCAGCGTTCGGATAAACCCACTGGTCGTTCTCGAGGACCATTGCGCCCGGGTTGCTGTGGCAATACGAAACGCCTGCCGCGCAATCTTCGTAGCTGGGCCAGGACTCGTAGGTACCGTACTGGTAAACAATGTTGCGCTCAGAGTCTCTACCAGAACGATTCCTCCACGTGAGGCCGTTGGTATCTCCATCCTCAATGTCCCAGTCGGCGCCTTCACCGATGTTGAGGACTATCGTGCCGGTACACTCGTTGCAGATTCGAACGCGTTCGACCAATACACATGTGTCGGGGTGAAGCGGCACGTAGTAGTCAATCTCACCCACGATACATGAGTCAACAGGATCAGCCCACTCGCCGTGAGCGTATTCATACGTGCTTGCGAAGTAAGTCGTAACCGAATCGAGGCCTGCGAAGCCGGCGTTAGAAAACGAGCCGTCGAAGATGGAGAACCAGGTCTGAGTCGTGTCGTTATCCCGGGAGATGACCAGGCCGGCGTCGTACATTGGTGAAATCGTATCGTCGTCGTATGGCTCATACCATTGCATGTTGCCATTATGATTCAGTTGTGTGCCTGTTCTTGGGACGTTCCAGATGCCTGCGGACCAGCAGAATGTCGACAGAAGCTTGCACTCCGGCGGGAAATACTTGCAGGTGACGTCCACGACCACCGGAATAGTGAAGTTGCCGCTGCCCGCCATGCTGGTCAGGCTCAGTGAGATCGTGCCGACATACTGCCCCGGTGTGTAATACGGCCCGACGAGATACGTGAGGGTGTCGACGAAGCCGACCCCCGGAGTGATCTGTCCACTCGATTGAAATGGCATGACCATAGGCAAGTTGTCCGCGGCATTGTAGTTGATCGGGACATTACCCTTGTTTCTGATGATGACGTAGAATGTATCAATTTTGCCAATGTTGCATTGATCACTTGGAACCGAATTGCCCGGGGCAATTGCCACGAATCCGGAATCCGGAGTGTAGCTGTAGTCGAACACAGGTTCCGGAGCAAAGCAGGCGAGTTTGTAGTACATCATGGCGTTGTTGGTTTCTTCGCCTTCGTCGCCTCTGACGGCGGCCCCGGCGTCATTGTCGTCTTCGTAGAAGATGTGCAGGTTGTCTACGCAATACTGTGGCATCGATGCCCAGTGCTCGTTATGGCAGTTCGGAGCAGCACAGGCGGTTACGCTATCAGTCCAAGTGTTTGTGACGTTCACTGCCGTACCCTCTTTCACCGGGCCTACATAGCGTCCCATACCGGCGTTTGTGAGCGGATCATAGAGCGGCAAGCTGCCGTCGGGTCCCCAGGTCATTCCGCCGTCGCTCGATGCTGTGACGAAGACGTCGCCGAGGCCGAGACCGTCATCAGAGCATTCGCCGACCACTTCGGGATCATTGTGATCAACATGAGCGCCGAATCGGGTGAACGAGACATAGAGTACATCATTCCCTCCAACCGGACACAGAGAGAGAATCGGCTTGGCGAGCGACCATTCAAACGCTCCAAACTGGTTCGTGCAGACAAATTGCGGGTTCGTGCCGTCGAATACGGCCGAGATGTTCTGCTCGGGCGCCCATTGCGAACTCCAGTGCCAAAGCATCGACTGAAAGGTCACGAAGCATGGCTCCGGGTTGTCTATGTCGAACCGTGGAGTCGGCCACACGATGTGCAGGATGCCGTCGTTGTCATACAACGCAGTCACGTCTGCCCACGCCATGTACTCCATCTGGTTGTGGTGCAAGTAGCCACCGGATGAGTAGTCAGTTACGTTGACCATCGGACCCCACGTGATACCGCCGTTCGAGGATTCGATGCAAACCACGTCGTTCTCCATCTGCGTGTTCGTGCAGCCGTCCAATCTGGTATCGAGCGTGTCATAGTACATCGGCTTGAGGTAGACGATCGCGACTTTGTCCGAGTTCGGGTCAGCAACTACGATCACATTGTCCGTGTAGGTGGTGTCGATGAATCGACCGCAGCTGTCAGTGACTTCCGCAATCCCGTCACCATCGAGATCGAGTCTTCCGTCTTGCCAGCGGTAGTAGACGATCGTCTGGACCTCACCGACTGGCGCGCCGCCAGGCGGTGATTCCTGCGAGACCACGTGAATGACTTCACTGGGGCCTGCAACAGATTGCCATGCGACCTTTGGCCAGATATAAGAGCTCTCGCCCTCATAGTTGCCTGTCTGTATCTCCTCGCAGTCGATCCAGTAATACGGCGCTGGCGGACCAGGGCATACATACACCGCGTATGAGCCAATTTGACTACCCACCTGCTGACCCGCATAGGATTGAAAGAGGGCGGAGGTTGGTCCCCTGTGCCACGACGCAACGCCGTAGCCGTTGCCCAGATTGACACTAAGCTCGCTGTAACCGCCATTGGATGCCGACTGGGCGAGACCGCCGTAGAGACCGCTGCCGTTAGCCCATACGCCGGTGCCGGCGTTAGCGCGGTCATTCTTGTGGATGTAGTGGGGACCGCCGGCGGTCGCTCTGTCCGTCCACAGGAAATGGACCTGCGAGCCAGCCTGGCCGTCCCAAGAGATCATACGGCCCATCGAACCGTTCTGGAAATAATCCCAGTAAGTACAACCGACTGTGTCGCCAGGCGGCATTGGGTTGGGACCGCGCGACCGAGACTCGCCAATAGACGGCAAAGAGAAAATCATCCCTTCGCCGCTACCGGACGAGGGCAATTCGCGCAAGGCATCTGAAGAGATCGATCTGCCGCCTGCTCGTCCGCCGAGTCCTTTGATTGCAGCCGCTGGCTGCGCCGATAACATCAGCAGCAGTCCGGCGCAGATCATCACCGCGTTGATCTTCGTTGACATCTTCGCTTCCTCCCTCCGTGTGTATTTGGATTCTACCGAGTCCGAGGCGGCCGCTCACGACCCCTGCGGAGACCACCGACCCCTTCTTCAGCTCATGCTGAAGGCGAAGTCACCGACTGCATGACCTATGCGCGCTTACTCGGTCAAGTTGCCACACGCTTTCGGATTCTCAAGGACGATTCGGTTGCCTTTAGACTCAAGAAACTGCGCACCACCCCGGAAAGTCAAGAAGAATGTTTGTCACGTGATGCTCGGGACTCGAAACTCAGGCCGAGGTCACGCCATCCTTAACGACGTCCACTTATGAGTCAATCCATCTAACGGTGGGACTGTTTGATTGCCCGCACTTGATTGATACAGCAGGGATTTGGCACACCAAATCCTTGCGACCCGAATTCGGGATGCTCCGGCGTGGCGATGTCAGCAACGGATGACGCCGACGTGCGATCTACTACTTAAAGAACGAATACATCGGGTCCCATGGCGGAAGCGCGATGGCATCTTCATCAAAAGCCTTGAGCAGTTCTCTTGGAACGTATTTCTTTTTCACTATCACTTCGTAAACGTGATTGTCGAACCAGGTGTCATAGAGAGTCCAGTATCCTGAGCTGCCGCTCTCTGTACCCCAGCTGTTTTCGACGAGCCATTTCAAAGGCTTCTCGTCTTTCACATCGACCCCGACAAACACCATTGCATGATTCGGTGCTCCTTCGCGATAAAGGGCGCGCTCGGCTTTTGGCAGGGACAAATCGGTGTCGTAGATTACGCCGTAATCGTAAATGTCCATCGCCATGATGCCATCTTTGCGGCTCTGGTCTTTGCCCACGTCGCATGCGAACCACACGGGATCGTCATCGAGCACAGACTTCATAGCGAGCTGCTTGAGTACGTCGATATCAGCATTGACATAATCGACGTCGTCGGAGTCGTACATATTGCGCGTGAGCGTGATCTTGTAGTGTTTGCCGTTCTCTTTGGTGGGGTCGTTGAAAACATCGACGTATTCATGCAGATCAACTCCCACAAATTCCTTGAAGAACATTTGCGGAGTATAAGTCTTCATTTCGCTGACGTTCGAATCCCTGTCTTCGAATCGATAAGGAAACTCGGTCGGCGGTTCACCGAGATTGATCGCGAGCATCTTGTACACGTCCGCCAGCATCTTCTCTTTCTCGGCGCGCAGCGCTGTAACGTCTCTCCCTTCGGCGCTCATTTTGCGGATTTGTGCAGCATCGGCACGCAGCTTACGGCTGATAAGTGAGTTCATCATGCCGGTATTGCCGGAACTTGCGGTTTCTGGCATGATTTCGCTCGGCACGACGCCGTACTTCTCGATCAGGTCGACCACATACTGCCACCAGCCACCGTCGCCGAATGGACTCCGAAGCAGAATCTCCATTTCCCGCTCGAGAGGATCGCGGTCACGGAATTCGATCATGTACTCGAGGAAGCAGTTTGCCTTTTCGAACTTGTCCCAGAACGCAAGATAATTTTGAGAGAACTCGAAAGAACCGAGCTTGTATTTCTCGATCACTGCGGGTCGCATCACGTTTAGTCCGGCGAAGAGCCAGCATCGGCCGCTGGATTTCTGATTGGTTATTCCCTTCGCCTTGATCTTGTGGCTGAAAATCTCATTGTGCTGGCGAATCAGATCGCGATTGAGCGCGAGCTGATTGATGTCGGTGTTGGTGATTGCATTGTACATTGCCTTCGAGTGATCGTCCATTCTGGCGGTCGATCTCATTTGCGAGATCAACTCCGGAGTGATTCCTCCATCGCCGCAGTACAAACGACCTGCCAGAATCAGCAGACCCAACACAGATGCTAACCAAGTGATGAGAGACTTCCGCATGTTGGCTCCTTCGGGAAAGGGGAGATGCTGCTTCGAAACATAGCAGAATATAGCTTCGAATCGGAGGAGTGTCAACATGGTGGGGAGGAGGGGAGTGGTCGAAGCCACAAGAGATTCGACACAGCAAACTACCGCAATCTAAAATGCAGGCGTCAGCCATGGCCGATGCCTGTCGCCAAGAGGCGAGATCACTCTCGTGTATCAGTAGGCGAAGCAATCGGGTGGTTCGGGGCGCCACTGAAGACATGGGTGATCAGAATGGCGGGCAAGCTCTCTTGGGGTTTGATGATCGAGTTAGATGCGTCAATCCCCAAGAGGGATTGACCTACTATGCTACGGTAGATCATGTGCCCTGTGCGCGTGACTATGTCGCCAAGCAGACAGGCCGTATGACCTACGAGACTTGAAACCATTCATTCGCGTTTGCTGGACAGACGCTTAAGATATTCGTCGTTGTCAATCAGCTGAGTCTCGCATTCAGGGCAAAGACCTGCCTTCAACCTCTTGGCTTGGACTGATTCCGGAAATGATGTGCTATTCGCATCATAGTAATACACAGGGTAGCGATGTGATTTGCTGCATCGAGGGCAGTACTTCTTCTTGGGCTCTGGGGCAGGAACTACTTGCTCTTCCACTTTCTCTGCGTGGTCACTGCTTGCTTCTACGTGCTCTTTGTTGGTAGCTCTGTCGACATACTCTTGAACAAAGCTCGGAATGTCACTCAGAATGGCAATGAGACTGTTGTGCCGACAGTCTGGACACTCCTTGCGGAACAAAGCCTCCATATCTTCGGCCGAGCGATCTGAATGAGCCAAAAAGATGACCTTATTAGGGTCATCAGTACTTGCCAGAACAAGCAAATTGTGACCCCGGAACGAGTGGTAACACCTGTCACAAAAGCCGTAAAGCCCATAATCTGAGAGATACGCTGAACGACGAGACGATACGAGTTCCATCATTATGGGATGGTGATACAACCAATCCGAAAACAATCCAATTGGCACTCTGACTCCAGCCACGATTTCCCGAGAACCAGGGAACTCGGCTGATCTAAAGGAGGCTGGAACATGGGAGATATTTCCGCAAGCATAGCACAACAGATTAAGGCCCACCAATTGGTCTATGTGCGTCCAGGCGGTTCGCAGCACTGCGGTGCAAGACGGACACTTAAATAATAGATTCTGGTCTGAGATAGTTGCCTCTCTCGTCGATGGGTTTTTTTCCCCAATAACGAATTTGCGTGGTCGTGCCTCTGTTTTGCGGCCCAAACCGCGTTTGCGAAGCCCTTTGAACAGGCTGAAGAGACTATGACTCCACGATGCGGGCATGGGAACGTTCTTAAGAAGCCGTGGAGTCTTCCAGCCGCAGTTTGGACAAATGCTTGCCCCTCCCATTGACTCGTAGGTAGCTGCATTACACTTAGGACAGTTCATGGTCGACTCCCATCCTTTCGAAAATCCCGTGCAACCTGCGTCTGGTGTCGAGCACAGAAGCGATGACAGAAACGAAGTGACTGGCGTTTCGGACTAATCTCAGGTTTCTGCCTATCCACCGAAAACGAAAAATAATTCTTGACTCAAGGTCAAGCAGTTTTGGTCACACTCTGTGGGAAACTCACCTGAAAGGCGCAGCCATCCTGCCCACGGCTTAATTGGCTTGCCTAATGCAGGTTCGAGGCTTATTATCCACGAATATGATCAAGAAAGTCCTGATAGCGAATCGAGGTGAGATAGCCATTCGAATCATCAGAGCTTGCCATGAGCTCGGGCTCCGCACTGCGGCCGTATTCTCGGATGTCGATTCAAATGCATTCCACGTCCGAATGACTGACCAGGCAATCGGCATTGGCCCCTCCTCGTCATCGGAGAGCTACCTCCGGGGTGATAGGATAATCGAGGCCGCAAAGAAGAGTGGCGCCGATGCGATACACCCGGGCTATGGATTTCTTGCGGAGAATGCAGGATTTGCGAGGATGGTTATGGACGCTGGTCTCGTTTGGATCGGCCCGCCTCCGGAAGCTATCGAACTGATGGGGGACAAGCTGGCGGCTCGACGTTCGGTGCAGAAGCTGAATGTGCCGGTCGTGCCGGGGTTCCAGAAAGAGATTGACGATGTCAATCGCGTTCGAGATGAGATCGACAAAATAGGATACCCGATTTTGATCAAAGCCGCAGCGGGTGGTGGGGGCAAGGGCATGAGGATTGTCAAGTCGCCCGATGAACTCGAATCTGCGGTCAAGGCGGCGTCCTCGGAGGCAAAGAGCGCTTTCGCCGATGGTCGTGTGTATATCGAAAAGTACATTCCCAGTCCTCGACACATTGAGATACAAATTCTGTCCGACAGCCACGGGAACTGCATATCTCTTGGCGAGCGCGAGTGTTCGATTCAAAGACGGCATCAGAAACTGATAGAAGAGGCTCCGTCTCCTCTCGCTGATGAGACAATGCGCGAGAAGATGGGTAAGGCAGCGGTCGATGCTGCTCGGTCGTGTGGATATGTCAACGCAGGCACAGTCGAATTTCTTGCCGATAATGACAGGAACTTCTACTTTCTGGAGATGAACACCAGATTGCAGGTTGAACACCCTGTCACCGAATTGGTCACAGGCATCGATCTCGTTAAGGAGCAGATTCGCATAGCCGAAGGCGCTGAGCTTTCGCTCCGACAGAACGACATTCAGATTCGCGGGCATGCCATTGAGTGCAGAGTCTGCGCGGAGGATCCATCGAACAGCTTCATGCCGTCAACCGGGCAGATCAGGTCTTACAGGGAGCCGTCGGGACCGGGTGTGAGGGTCGATTCCGGAGTGATTGAAGGATCGAGAGTGCCGATCTACTATGATCCGCTGATAGCAAAGCTCTGCACATGGGGCGGCACGCGCCTCGAAGCGATTGAGCGAATGAAGAGGGCATTGTCGGAGTATTGTATCTGCGGTGTTTCGACCACGCTCGGTTTCCACGAGACTGTTATGGATCACCCCGCGTTCAGAAGGGGCGACCTGTCAACGCACTTCATAGAAGAACATTTTGGCGGGAGCAGCATACCGGCAGAGGACGACGACGATATTGTGGAAGCGGCTGCTGTTGCCGCATGCATCTTCGACTTTCTTGACTCGAAGCGACTGGCTACCGTCGCAATGGGCGCTGCTGGGTCTCGCTGGAAGACCGTTGGAAGGTCAGAGGCACTGAAGCGCGGTTCGGGGAAGTAAGCATGACCTATGTAGCGAGACTTCTCGGAAGAGAATATGTGATTACCGTTGACTATATCGGTGAGCGGATAGGACTTGAAATCAACGGCAGACCTATCGAATTCAAGCATACTCAGGGACGGAATAGGCACCGTTGCCTAATGCTGCTCGACTCCAATTCGTATGATGTGGAAGTCAGTCGTCAGAACGGTCGCTTCCTCGTGACTGCGCACGGTCGCGAGTTCGAAGTCTTCGCGGAGGATCAGCGTCTTGATACGATTCGCAAGGTTGCCGGCCTCGGATATGCGACTGATCAGCAGAGTGATGTAAGAGCGCCGATGCCCGGGCTCGTTGTCAGGGTGCTTAAGCAGACTGGCGAGAGAGTGTCAAAAGGGGAGGGGCTGGTCATCATGGAAGCGATGAAAATGGAAAACGAGTTGAAATCACCCCGCGATGGAGAGGTCGGAGAGGTGCTTGTCACGACCCGGCAATCGGTCGAAAAGGGTGAGTGTTTAGTCAGGCTGAAGTAGCCCGGATGCACCCGATTCACCGACAGTCCAGTAGGTCGAAACCTTTATGGTTTCGACATGTCGAAAGCGCGAGGCTTTCGACCTACGAATGTTGAACGGCATACCACGACGACTACAGATTATGGACAGCAAAAAGAAGACACTCTACACTGTGAGCGACCTGCCGGAGGGACTGCACGCGTCCGATCCTGAGTTGCCGGGCAAGTTCCCGTTCACTCGCGGTATCTACCCGGAGATGTATACCAAGCGCCTCTGGACGATGCGTCAATACGCGGGCTACGGCACGGCGGTCGAGTCCAATCGACGATATCGCTATCTTCTCGATCAGGGCCAGACCGGGCTGTCGGTAGCGTTCGATCTTCCGACTCAGATTGGATATGATTCCGATCACGAAATGGCAACCGGCGAAGTCGGCAAGACGGGAGTGGCGGTCGATACTCTCGCAGACTTCGAGATTCTGTTCGAGGGCATTCCGCTGAATCGAGTTTCGACTTCAATGACTATTAATGCGACGGCTGCGATTCTGCTCTGCATGTACATGGCCGTCGCGAAGAAGCAGTCTGTGTCGCCTGAAGAAATCACGGGCACGGTCCAGAATGACATCTTGAAGGAGTATGTTGCACGCGGGACGTATATCTATCCACCCGGGCCGTCGATGAGACTCGTGTGCGATATTTTCGAGTACGCACAAGAGCACCTTCCCAAATACAATACTATCTCTATCTCGGGCTATCACATTCGCGAAGCGGGTTCAACCGCAGTGCAGGAAATCGCCTTCACGCTGTCAAATGCTATTGCCTATGTGGAAGCCGCTTTGTCGCGAGGACTCAAGGTCGATGAGTTTGCTCCTCGGCTGTCGTTCTTCTTCAACAGCCACCAGGATTTGCTTGAGGAGATCGCGAAGTTCCGCGCCGCAAGACGGCTTTGGGCGAAGATAATGAGGGAGCGTTTCAGAGCGCGGGATCCGAAATCGATGATGCTTCGCTTTCACACGCAGACAGCCGGATCGTCGCTCACCGCGCAGCAGCCAGAGAACAATGTGATCCGTACTACCCTCGAAGCTCTTTCCGCGATACTTGGGGGGACACAATCACTGCATACCAATTCGGAGGACGAGGCTCTCGGATTGCCCACCGAGAGAGCCGCGCAGACAGCGCTCAGAGTTCAGCAGATAATAGGGTTTGAGTCAGGAGTATCCGAGTCCGCAGATCCGCTCGCAGGGAGCTATTGTATCGAAGCGATGACAGACCGGATTGAGAAAGAAGTGGTTGCGCTTATGGGCCGCGTCGACGATCTTAGCGGAGCGTTGAGGGCAATCGAGCGTGGATTTTATCAGACGGAGATTCAGAAATCCGCATATCTCTACCAGAAACGGGTGGAATCCGGTGAGAGAGTCGTGGTGGGAGTGAATCGATTTCAGACCGGAACGCAAGTTCCCCAGCAGATTCTGAAAGTAGACCGAAGGCTTAGAGATGAGCAGGTGGGCCGTCTCCTGACCGTTAAGGCGAACCGCGACGCCGCTAACGCTCAAGCCTGCCTTGCGCGTTTGCGTAGCGAGGCCAGCTCACAAGGCAACTTGATTCCATATATTCTGGATTGCGTTGAGGCGTATTGCAGTGTCGGCGAAATATCTGATGTGCTGCGTTCCGTCTGGGGGGAGTACAGGGAGGTCGTGGCCCTTTAGTATGAAGATCAAGAGGGTAAGTCACATATCGATCGCAGTGAAGCGGCTTGAGTCACATCTCGAAATCTTCGAGAGGCTGTTCGGGCTGCCGCACGGCGAGATTACGGATGTCCCGTCTCAAGGGGTACGCGTTGCGTTCATTGATACTCCAAACATACGAATCGAATTGATCGAACCGACCAGCGAGACCGCAACAGTCCAGAAATTCCTTGCGAAGCGAGGAGAAGGTCTGCATCACATCTCCTTCGAGGTGGAAGATGTAGCAGAATCGCTTGCCATGCTGTCAGAGTCCGGAGCGGGTCTGATTGACCACGAGGCTCGTACTGGCGCGGAAGGGAAACGTGTAGCATTCGTGCATCCGATGTCGACCGGCGGTGTGCTGATCGAGCTCGAGGAGGAATAAGTGTCGTCAAAGGTCTTTTCCGGCTTCATTTTCGTTGCTCTGCAGCTGGCCGTAATCGTATTTGCGGTTCCCCTTTTTGGTCAGGATCCGCCGGATTCTCTGTACGTGCCTTCTGCGGACACTGTTATCACGGTGGACAAGGCCGGCTTCGCATTTTCTCTGAGTGGAACGACAGCCCGTCGATGGGGATTCACGGAGTACGAGATCGATGTAGGCCGGGTGATGCTGTGGCCTTCCCGCAAAATCGTCAGCGCAGGTAGTCGTCTGAGGTTCCCGACGAATCCATGGCTATTCGGGCTGACTGCAGCAGCTGAAATCAGGGGATTTCGCTTGGCCTCGACGCTTTGGTTGTCGCATACCAACGCGCGTGACGTGTTCAAGGATTACGATTGGTACGAGTTGGACGGAGCCCAGTCGTCGTTCATCTTTGGCTCAGCAACCAATGATGATGCGCTGACCCAGATAGATGCTAATGTGAGCTATTGCGCCCGCGCAGGACGATTCAGTTTCAGACCGCAACTGCAGTTTACCTTCATGAGCATGAAGTTCGATGAGGAATCGTTAGAGCAGACAGACTACGCCGGTTTCGACGTGGTGGAGGATGTCGTCGTTCTCCGGTACTACGATGAGCCAATAGACACTGACATCCCGGGCGCCGTGTTACGTTACAGGATCGACTACAAAATAGTCTATGCGGGCGGCACGGTCGGTTATTCAGGTCCCCACGGCCTCGGAGCTGAATTTACCGCGCTTTTCACGCCTGCTTGCTGGGCAAGTGATTTCGATGAGCATCTGCTCAGAGATAAGGAGTCGTGGGCGTCTACGAACGGTACCGCGGGACATATCAAATTCTCAGCGACTTGCAGAATTAGCAGTGTCATAGGGTTTTCGGGGAACGTCTCGTATGATTTCATTAATACTTCCGGCACCCAGAAACAGACGATGCCCGACACAGAAACCAGCAAGACCGTGACATACGTCGGCATTCCCGTGCGCACGAAGGCGGAATGGATGACCGCCGGTTTGACAATGAGCTTCGCTATCGGCGCCGACCGGGATTGATCTTTCCTTACTGAGCCGATCGCTTTCTTCTCAGTTTGCTGCAATCGCCTCACCACGGCAGAATGGCTGAAACCAGACTGAATCGCTCATCAGAATTGTCGATAAAATTAACGGAAGAGCCCTGCGAAGAGAATCATGTTAGGAGGGGACTTAGTATGGGAGCAAAGTCGAAGGTCCTCGTCGTCGACGATGAGCCGATTGTGCTGGATTTCGTGGAGAAGTACCTGAAACTGAAGGGCTTTGAGGTTCAAGTTGCGGCCAACTCTGTTTCGGCGCTTGGTAAGCTCGATTCGTTCACGCCGGACGTGATGCTGCTTGATATCGGCATGCCGGGAATAGATGGGTATGATCTGGCCAGAGCGATTACCGCTAAGCCGAAGTTCGCGAATGTGCCTATTGTGTTCCTGAGTGGATATGACGTTGGTGTGGATGCAGCCCGCTCATTCGCGGCTGGTGGTTCGGTGTACATCCACAAACCCATCAGCGGGGAAGCTCTGGTAGAAACGCTCAACGGACTGCTGGGCGCATAGCAGTCGCATTCCGGAAGTAGGTTGATAGAGGAATTCATGTTCGACAGTTCGTGGGATACCCAGCCTGTAGGAGCAGTCGCGGAGGAGCTCGAAAGGGAGGAACTCCGGGTTGTGGCCATTGATGACGAACCGGGCGTGACGCTCGCAATCGTCGATCTGATGACCGACTTCGGCTTCGAGATAGTGGGTGAGAGCGATCCAAGAAAGGCGTTTGCCTTGATCAAAAGGCTAATGCCCGATGTGGTAATCCTCGACATCATGATGCCGTTGGTTGACGGCTACGAGATTGCGAGACAAATGTCTGACGACCCCTCGACATCGGCGATTCCAATAGTCTATCTGACCGCGAAAGGGATCAAGAACGACCTCTGCCGCAGCTTCATGTCGGGAGGGATACTCTATCTCAAGAAGCCGTTTCTGGCGGAAGAACTTGCTGATTCCTTGCGAATTGCGGTTTCTCTTGCCCGAACAACGTAAGCAGTGATTTTTCCGATACAGATTCTTTCTTTCCAGCCGATATAGGTACTGTATGAATATCCCAAGCGCTGCAAAGACGCGGACAAAGGCAGCCAAGATATTAGTGATTGACGATGAATCGGAAATCACGCAGATCGTGGAGGCGTTTCTTTCGAATGCCGGCTACGAGGTGGCAACAGAGAATTCGTCCGTGATGGGTATCGAGCTGGCCAAGCAATTCCGGCCTGATCTCATTCTTCTCGATATCATGATGCCGAATATGGACGGCTACGAGATCTGCGACGAGCTGAAGAAATCGAAAGAAACGGCGACGGTCCCGGTGATCTTTCTGACCGGCAAGGACTCGCGCGACGACAAGGGGAGGTCGTTCCAGGTCGGAGGGGATATGTTCGTCAAGAAGCCCTTCTCCTGCGAGAGACTCCTCGAAATCATAACGATCGTGCTTGCTTCAATGTCAAGATAGAGGGCTCTTTTTTTTCTTGACTTGTTTGGTGCAATGCACCATTGTAACACTATGGAATATCTCCTTAAACGCTACACCAATCGTCGCCTGTACGATCCCCAGCAGGGGAGGAATGTCACTATTGAAGAGGTTGCAGAACTGGTACGATCCGGCAAGAGACCCAAAATAGTGGACAACGTCAGCGGTCGAGATGTCACGCTTCGAGTTCTCGGTCAGGCGTTTCTCGGCTCTGTGGGCAACTGGTCGGACAGGGAGAAGTCGAAGGAGATTCTCTGGATGTTGATATCTAAAGGAGGAGATGAGAGCGTGGACATTTTGAAGAAGACCGTGTTGGCGTCGCTCGGAGCTATGGAGATAACTCGTCAAAAAGCGGAAGAGGTAATCGACGAGCTCATAAGACGAGGAGAGGTTGCCAAGTCGAAGCGCTCCGAGGCCATCGTTGAGCTTCTTGAGAAGGCTGAGAAGTCGACGGTTGCGATGAAGGACAAAGTCGTTGCAGAGGTGGAAGAGGTTGTGGAGAAGATGAAGGTCGCGAAGAAGAAAGACCTCGACGCTCTTGAGACCAAAGTAGACGAACTCATTGCAACGATGAAAAGACTTGAAGAGAAGCTCGGGAAGTAATTGCCGCTCCGATTTGGGCTGTTTGTACAACTGCCGCGGGGTTATTACGTTGCACAAACACCGCTGAGTTGGCTGCACCCTTTCACGCCGCACCCGTATCTGATCCTCGGGAATAGTCTGCTGAAGGCTCGAAAAATCGGTAGTGGGTCAGTTTGAATTTCCGGCATCCGCTTATCCCATATCGAACGGCAGAACTTGACCATGAGAATGTCGATGCGCCGCTTCACTCGCCTGACAAACGCATTCAGCAAGAAGATTGAAGACCTGATGCACGCGGTTGCCCTGCACTTCATGTATTACAACTTCGTGCGGATTCACCAAGCACTAAAGGTCACTCCGGCCATGGAAGCAGGCTTGATAGATAGGCTTTGGAATCTTGAGGATATCGTAAAGCTTTTGGAAGAGAAGAAGCAGTAATCAGGATTCACTAAAGGGCAGTGGCAACTGATCGAATGCTTTGTGTTGCTTGATGACTTTTGTGATCTCGTGCTCAGTTCTCAAGCCACTCGTGGTCTTCCATTGTCTTGTGCGAAGCTCTACTTCGAGAATATCACCCTTGGTGAAGGAAACATTTCCTTTCTCTATCTGTTCAAGGAATCCCTTATCCAATATACTTGCATTGATTCGATTATCTCCATCGAAGAGTTTCCATTTCAGATTCTCTTCGAAAAACACGCCGACTACGTTGAATGCTGCTTTCCGGGTCGATTCGGTAATTTCCTCGTCAGGTATAAGTGGAACCTCAAAATACTCCTTCTCACTCTTGTTGATAGTTTCAACCTCGTTGTTTCCCTCACGTACAATGAACTTATCGATTCCTTGGCGCTGCAAAGGATGGAGAACCGCATTCAGCGATTCTCGAACTTTCCTGTCCCTATAGAGACGTATAACTTGGTCGCTTACTTCGAGACTATCAAAGTCCTGCTCAGTTTCAATTCGAATCCGGCCATTATCAATAGTCGTTGCCTTTGTGATCTTTCTTCCCTTAAGCCACTTTACAAGCTTGAGCAAACTTATCCCGCAACCAGCCGATACGCCAATCAACTCGGCAATCTCTTTAGCACTATGTGTTTCTATGATGCCAATCATTGCCTTGGTTGCCTTGGCGAGCGTCTGGATCAAATCAAGAGTGATCTCAAAAGAACCTGAACGAAAATCTGAGCGGATCAATACGTTTGCAGTTGTCTCGTCACCGTTCATTACTCTATTCGCATCTTCAAGTAGATTAGATATGCCAAGCAAAGCGGGTGCTAACTCGCGAGCATTCATGGTTCCATTTACCACATCTTCGCCGTCATAAGCGATTTGTATCGTAGCTTTGCTCACATCAGTCTCCGTCATTCACAGTGAAACTACAGCAACGCTCATTCTGATGCAACATAGTTTTTATGTCAAACTGACCCACTACCGAAAAATCTGTTGACTTACTTCGGGTGATGCGTTAGCATTACCATAGATTCCATCGACTTATTTGCATCATTAGCGTGTCCCCTCACCGCCTCTGCGCATTGCTGCGCAGTTGTGTGACTTACTAAGCGGAATCGCCCATCTGCATCTTAGCAACTGCATCTCGGAAAGGGTTGTCCCGAAAGCAGAAAGGCTGACTCGGATGAGTCTGTCACGCCGCTGTGGACGCGGAGTCGCTTCTCCTGGGAAGCTGAGCAGGGGCTGTAACACGCAGCGTCGTTCTGACGCGCCGCTTAAGTGGGCTGAGGATTTCGTCAGTGCGGGGCTATCAGCGCTGATGCTGGCGTTCGCCGGTTTGAGCGATGGACTGAGACTACTGGCGGTTGTTGCGCTGACTCCTTATCTCGCGAGGGCATCGGCTGCGACTGCCCGCTCCGCCATACGGCTTGGCCTGATGCTCGCGTTTGCTTACGGCGTAGCCACCGCAAGCAACCAGGTCCTTGCTCAGCCGATCTTGTCGGCAGTGCGGTTCTTAGGTTTGGCCTCTCTCTTCGTTTCGTTCTCGCTGTTCGTTACGCTTGCTCGCGAGAGAATCGGATTGGTTCCCACGTTGATTCCTCTGTTCTGGGTCGCGCTTGATATGCTATTCGCCCGGCTGGGAATTGCAGATCACGTCTTGCCGACCGAGTCACCGTCGTCGCAGGGAGTCTGTATGCTCCTTGGCACGACCGCTGTGTCCTTCCTGATAGTCTTGGTCAATTCGCTCGCGCTGTATGCTGCGGTACGCTTTACGGAGCTGTTCGGGGGATCATCGCACGACGTCACCGTCGACAGCGAGCAACGCGCAGTTGCAGGTTGGTGCGAGTGGTTCGATTCAATCGGAATAGCAGCACATGGATCGCGCGGACCGCCAGCGGGAAGTGCACGGGCGTTTGTGTGAGTGGCGAGAGATGACATTGATCGGAAGAATGTGATGGAAGGAAGGACGGAATTCTATGCATGGTAAGATCTTGAGGCCAGCGCTGGCGATAATGTTGGCATTTGCTGCTATGATGGGCATTGGGACTAAGAGTGTCGAAGCGAGGCTGGTTTACGGCAACTTGTCCAATTTCGACCTCCATAACTTCACCGGGGGACCGGTGAACGACATGGAGTTGATTCTGCAAGGGAATAATCTTACGTGCGCCGACATAGTCGACTACTATGACGGATGGGGAACCTCTGCCGGACAACCTCGAGGTGGCTGCCAACAGGTTGCCCCCGGAATAATTAAGATCACTTGGTCGGATCCAGGTTCTATTCCGCATTGTCAGTACAGACATTTCGGCGTTCGACTACGTACGATCGCACCAAGCATTCGAGTGCAGCAAGCCACTTGGACTAACAACGGAGTGCCTACCGGCACACTTGCAATGATCTGGCAGACTTGGGTTGGAACTGCGGATTGTCCGGTCGGAGACATCATCTGGCCGCCCATAGATCCAGTGCCCAGCCCGAATGGACCTCCATGGATAATCTCGCGAAGCTGGGCGTTTTCGAGTCGAATCATCCCGCTTGACGATTTGGATCGGTCAAACCCGTATCTGGATTCTCTCGATTGGAGCGTTCCGGAGCAGGATGTGTTGAACACCCTCCCTGATACGCTCTGGACTGACGCCATTGCGCCGCCGCTGGGAGCGGTTGTCGTAAAATACTCGGTCGTGAATGGCTCGGGTGACACGCTCGGCTACTACATCAACGAAGCGCCTGTTACCAACGATGTACCCTCTCTCACCGGCTACGGCATGATCGTTCTTGCGGTGGCGTTGTTAGTTACCGCTATCTGGGTTGTGCGAAAACGGCGAGCTGGTATTACGACTGTCTAAGGGAGAGGATTGTATCTACTCTAACTGCAAGGGGCGGGGTTATCCCGCCCTTTGAGTGTCGATCACTTGAAGAGATTCGCTTGACATGCCTCTCCTATCCGCGAATACTGAGACCGGATGCGCAGAAATATCGATTTCATCGTGAGCGACGGTGAGATATTGCGCTCGACACTTTACGGAGAGCAGAATCTCGGCCGCGGAGCTTTCATCGTCTTTGTGCACGGTTTCAAGGGTTTCAAAGACTGGGGATTCTGGCCCTATGCGGGGGAGTACTTGGCCTCGCAGGGTCATACATCGCTCGCTTTCAACTTCTCCCACAACGGAGTCGGAGAGAAGCTCTTCGATATAGATCAGCCGGATCGATTCGCTCGCAATACGTTTTCTCGAGAGATTCGGGAGCTGTCGGAAATCGTTCAGGCCGTAAGGTCAGGCCATTTCGGCGACCATCGCGGCCTGCCGATCGCACTTGTTGGACACAGCAGAGGTGGAGGTATAGCTCTGACGGTGGCAAGTCTCCGCAGGGAAGTCTCTGCGGTTGTGACATGGTCATCGATCTCGTTCTTCGACAGGTACACCGAACGCCAGAAAGCGAAATGGCGGGAGGATGGCTACTTCGAGGCGCTTAACCAACGCACCGGTCAACTGATGCGCCTGCACACTGATCTGCTCGACGATGTCGATCTGAACAAGCATGATCTGCTCGACCTCGAAAAGAGTGTCGGCAGGTTGGAAGTGCCTTATTTGATCATCCACGGCGATCAAGATATGACAGTGCCAGTCAGAGAGGCGATCAATCTGCATTCGTGGAGCGACTCGCGTGCTACGCATCTTCGGATAGTCCCGCGCACCGGTCATACATTCGGCATCACGCATCCATTCACGAGTAGTACGGCTTGCTTCGATAGCGTCCTTGACAGGACTCAAACATTCCTCGGGTCGCTCGCCTGATTCAGCAGCTTCGGATGCTCGACGCATTAGTGTCGGATTGCCGAACAGCCCGATATGTGCCGTAAGCGATTGCTCTTTAGACAGTTACGCTCAGTCATGCGCTCAGCACAGCATTTTGTGTCAGCGTTGTCGACA
>JAGVNY010000250.1 GCA_020053015.1 Candidatus Zixiibacteriota bacterium
ACCGGCCATGCAGATTGGCAGGCAATTGTCTCTGCCATCAACGACGGGGCGATTTCTTATTACTTCTCGAAACCATGGGATGACGATGTCCTGCTCAGTCGAATACGAGAGTCGCTTGCCTTGCATGTGGCCCAGTCAGAGAACAAACGCCTGACGGAACTTCTGCGCGACCGGAACAAGGAACTCAGTCTGCTGAATGCAGATCTCGACAGGAGGGTCGAAGCTCAGACAGATAGGATCAAGCAACAACACAAAGAGCTTCAGCGCAGTTTCATGGAGACTATTAAGGCATTCTCGACACTGGTCGAGCTGCGCTTCCAGGAAGTGGGAAGCCACTCGCAAAGAGTCGCCAAAATTTCACGCAAAATGGCCCTGAGTTTGAATCTGCCTGAGCAGGACGCTCAAAACGTCGTAGTGGCAGCATTCCTGCATGATATCGGCAAAATCGGCCTCGCTGATTCGATCTTGCAGAAAAAACGAGAGGCGTTGACTCAGGAAGACCTGGATGCGATGGCAAGACACCCTCTTCTTGGCCAGAGCTGTCTCTATCACGTCAGCGGGTTTGAAGAAGTGGCATTCATTGTCCGCAACCACCACGAGAACATCGACGGATCGGGATATCCGGACGGACTTGTGGACAATCAGATTCCCCTCGGCGCCAAGATCATCCGAATCGCGGATGCCTTTGATCACGAAGCCTTCGATCGAGGCTACCCGAATATGATGGTAATCAACGAGGCGTCGGCGCATTTGGTGAGGTACTCCGGTACGCTTTATAATCAGGGTCTTGTAAGGCTTTTCATCGACCGCAATATAGCCAACGACTTCGCGTTCGATGAATCGCCGGCTCACGACGTTTATGCCCCCAATGAGCTGCAGGATGGAATGATTGTGGCGGAAGATATTCGAACTCGGTCGGGCATGTTCCTGCTGCCGAAGGGTGCGCGTCTGTCCAGAGGTATGATCAGACGCATCGGCAAGATGCATGCGGTAGATCCGATTCCTCGCGGGATACATGTTTTTAAGCAAAACTCTAAGGAAGCTGAGGTGGCGAAAAATGACATTGTTCAAAATCTTGTTGGTCGATGATTCGCGAGGCATCCGCAAAGCTCTAAGCCGCAGCCTGAGAGATGACCGTATCGAGTTGCTCGATGCGGATTCGGCCACAGCTGCGCTTGGCATCCTCGAGAAACAAACCGTCGATCTGATCATCGCAGATGAACACATGCCGGGGCTCAGTGGTACGGATCTCCTGCGCCTCGTTAAGGAGCGGTTTCCGGAGACGATTCGATTCATGCTCACGGGAGCTACGGATATCGATGTGGCGAAGGATGCAATAAACCGCGGAGAGGTCGAGCGGTTCTTCACAAAGCCGTGGGACGACGCAGAACTCCGAAGGGCTGTGAAGAATGCGCTTAGTCGGCTTTATAATGAGAGGAAGGAGTCTGCGGAGGTCTTCCTCGGCAGGATTGGAGACTCCGGCACATTGGGCTGAGATTGTGGTTGCGCAACGTGCCCTGTTGACGGTTCGATTGACTTGTGGGGACTTGGAGGGGAGAAGTGGCAGAAGTGATCACTCGCAAGACGGACATCATCAGAAAAGGTCATGATCTCGAAAAGGTCCTGTCCATAGTGATGGACCACGAAGAGATCCAGCAGATCGCCGATGCCGCCAGACGCGTTCTCGACAAACGCTCGTTGAGGATTGTCGCGGAGGAGGCCGACAATGAGTGACAGTCAGAGAGCCTTCGTGGCGATAGACGGGCTCAAAGATCTGCCGTCGATGCCTGTTGTGGTGATGCAGCTCAACCAACTCATAAACGATGATTCTACCAGCGCCGCGGAGATTGCGCGTCTGGTCGAGTTGGATACCGCGCTGGTTACCAAAGTCTTGAGAATCGTCAACTCGTCATTCTACGGTTTTCCCAGAAGGATATCTTCAATAGACGAGTCAGTTTCCTTTCTCGGATTCAACTTCCTCAGACAGCTTATGCTGAGCACCGCAGTCATAGATACGTTGGATCCCCGAAACGAAGCTGTGAACATGCACGAGTTCTGGGCTCATAGCTTCGGCGTAGGCATAATAGCCAAACGACTGCTCGGTCAGAGCCAAAGCGAGAATCGTTCACTCGCCCTGCTCTGCGGGCTGCTGCACGATATTGGGTATCTTGTCTTGGCGCGGACGGACCGTCAGTTGTTCGCTGCGCTGTACGGAAACGATGACAGAGCCGTTGACCTTCAGGCGGAGGAGTCTGCTTTCGGAATCAACCACCAGCAGATCGGGCGAATTCTTGCAGAAAAATGGAATTTCCCCGAGAACATATCTCAGGCGATCGCGGCTCATCACACACCATCTCAGGCAGCCGCCGAGCACTCGAGATTGGTGTCCACCATCCACGTCGCCGACATAATGTGCCATGCGATAGGCATAGGCGGGAGCCCTTGCCGATTCGTAACGGCTTTTGATCCTGCAGCGGTGTCAGCTCTCCAGCTGGACTTGAGTAGATTGGACCCAATCATCGAGGCGGCTCTGAGAGAAGCAGATGAAGTGATGAACCTATTCCTGGCATAGAGCAGTATTGACCGGCTGTTTCGAACATCTGATCTGAGTTTGTGCATAGTTGAAACTCAGCAGGTGCTGGAACTGGCAAGCCACTAAGCCTATCAGTTAAACAGACAATTGCCCTCTCGATCTCTTCCGTCCGCTCCTCTTTTGTCTGATCGGAACGAATCAGAGCATCGACGTGTTGAATCCATCATGGCTATGGCTTTCTCCGGAGAGTCCCTGATCCTTGTCAGTTGGCTGGGAATCACTGGCCCGCAGGAGTAGCTGATTCTCGATCAAGAACCAACAAACGAATTGCAATGGAGAGGATGATATGAAATTGCGTAAAGAAGAAGTGCCGATTGCCCTGGAGCTGCCAGTGGCAACATTTCGTGTTGCTGAATGGGGTGATATCGCGGTTGCATATGTCAAACTGAAAGCCGGTACGGATGCTGCGCCGCTCCTTCAAGGACTGCCAGGTGACAAATGCCAGTGTCCGCACTGGGGCTACATGCTCGAAGGGGCCATTCACGTTCGTTATGCGAGTGGCAAAGTTGAAGTATGTCGAACTGGCGATGTGTTCTACTGGCCCGCTGGACATACAGTCTGGGTAGAGGAAGATACTTCCTTCGTAGAGTTTAGTCCGAAGAAGGCGCTGAAGGAAGTCTATGATCATGTCGGGAGTAGACTCGCATCTGCCTAATGACAATATTGAGCTGACTGAAAGAAGCCCCCGCATTTCCGGGGGCTTTCATGCGTCTACGGTGCACACTTCGAGACGAGTCCTATAGCTGCGCAGTCCGGAAGGTGGTCTGGTCTACTCTTTCGCCCGGTTACTTCGGTACCAGATACTTTTTCCTAAGACCACTGGCGTTAACGTCTAATTTGCCGGACGGAGAGCCACTTCATTCACGAACACCAGACGCCTGTCTCGGTTGGTCAGGTAGTCCCGGAGCATATATGCGATGTCAGGCGCAACCCGGTTGTCGAAGATCTTCTTGCCGTTGAACCGCACAACCACATTCTTGTTCAAGTCGATCATATCGGGACGAATCCGTAAACGGAATGCTCCGACGCGAGATCCTTGGATGTTGAATTGATTCCTTACATAGGTGGCTTTGACCAGCGCTGACGGCGGGCTGCGCTCAAAGATATAGTAGTCTCTTGGGGCGGGCATCCGGCCGCGCAGAACGATTTCGCTTCCTCCGCGCCTGACCACTAAGGCAACATCGGATCCTCGTTGAAGCGTACTCTTGAATCTGTTGATATCCGCGAGACTGTCGATCGAGATGCCGTTTCCTTTGATGATGACATCGCCCGGTCTCAGACCGATCCGTTTTGAGAGGTGGTCGCCGCTGGACAGCGACGCCACCATTACTCCCGGGCCTGGAAAGGTATCGTAAGGCTGGAAGCCAATGGATATTGTGCTATCTACCAAGGCGACATTGTGATCGACGTGCCACGCCGCTGGCTCGTCGATGGTGATTTCGTCAATCGCTAACCAGTTGCAAACACCGAATTCTTGCGTTGCCGTTTCCCATACGATGCTATCTGGAGGTGAATTCCGGGGATGTTGTTCGAGATAATCGAATATGTCCCGATAGTCGATCTCGGCTAAGCTGGCGATGTGCTCTCCGATTAGCTTGTGGTAAAGGATCTTGGCTCCGGCAGTCTCAGCCATTCTGATAGCCAGCTCCATTTGGGACGTGGGATAGTACCGGTCACGGTCAGCAGTACTAACGTAGACATACGTATTGGCCATGTTTGGGGCGTAGGTCGAGAAGCCGCCATCCTCGCTGCCTCCACCCATAGTTCCATTCAGAGCCACGAAGGCCCCGAAGTCGGTGGGCTTGTTCATGGCAAATAGGAACGCCGCCGAGGCGCCATCGGAGATGCCACTGAGATATACACGGTCATCATCGATGTTGAAATTGGATTTGATAGTGCGTACCTGGGTCAATATGTTGGTCATTCCAACCTCATCGAACCAAGACGCACCCTTCTGCCCGAATGGAAAGAGCACGATCCAGCCGCGTCTTTCCGCTTCGGCCATTATGGCGGTATTCCCAACGTACTCATTCGGATTCGAATCGACATTCGGGCGCATCACGACTCCATGCAGATGGACCAGCATCGGCGTCGGTGTTTCTGGATCGTAACCTGACGGCACATATATCGCATAGGGTCGGGTGATGCCATCGATGCAGGTTGTCGTGCCCATTAACGCTTGGTACTTGGTCGTATCGGGGAAAGCCAACGATTTGATTTCAGCTATGACCTCGCGCCAATCGAGCCCAGCAGAAACGACTCGGGCAATAAGCAAATCCCTCTCCGCCTCCGACTGAGTGCTGATGAGAGTATCGAACTGGGCTCGCCAGTCCTGCGCGGCAGCGCCTGCGAATGAGAGGAGTATGCAGACAATGGCGGGCAGTAGCCTCAGCATAGAG
>JAGVNY010000095.1 GCA_020053015.1 Candidatus Zixiibacteriota bacterium
GCAACCTGCAGCGCCCGATTAGCCGTCTTGATCAAGTTGCCGGATTTCAAGCCCGAACTTGCGGCAAAGCCCCAGGCTCCGTCGGCGATCACACGAACGCCAAAACCCTGGTTGATGTCTCGAGTGATGGAATCGACGTTTTCGTTCTTGACCTGGACTCGCTCTGTTTCGGTCCTGACGAATCGTATGTCGGCGTAGTCTACACCTTTCGATTTGAGGTAGTCGATAGTCTCGAGGAGTTTGTCTTTCAATGTGGCCTCCTTCCGTGAGGTATCCGTTCAAGTTCAGGCAATCTAACAGCAGGCATAGGACAAGTCAACTGGAAGGTGGGAAATGGCGGCCACTTCTGTCCCTGCTTGCTGGGGTACAAACCGGATACATAGTTGACAGAATAGACCGGATAGAAGGTTGACACTTCTTACCGGGTGCCCCGCCTTTCAGGCGGGGATCCTTCAACATTTGTGTTTGTGCCCATGTGCCTCGATGACTATCGTGGCTGTATGCCGAAACTGAGACACTACGATCACTTGAACACGGCCTGTTTCGTGACCTTCTCCTGCTGCCATCGCCACAAGCTCTTCATTTCGCCGACTGTCATCGAGCTGTTTCTTGACACATTGAAAGCGATTCGTCGTGAGCGAGCGCTGAGGATCTTTGGGTATGTCGTAATGCCCGAACAGGTGCACCTCATACTACATCCGCCGGACTCGCTCAAACTCGGCTCAGTCATTGCCGAGTTGAAATCCAAGTCCGCCAGCAGGATAATTGCGGAAAGTCTGATTGAGTTGCCTTGCGACTGCAGGATAATGAAAAGTGGGCATGAGAGACGGGCTTTCTGGCAACCGCGACGTTATGACCACAACTGCAGGACACCTGACACAGCAATCGAGAAGATCAACTACTGCCATACGAACCCTGTCAAGCGGGGGCTGGTGGCTGAACCGGCCCAATGGCGCTGGTCGAGTTACAACTGGTATGCGGGGATGTCAGACGTGCCACTGGAAATGGATGTTGTTGAAGCGTAGTCCGGGACTCTATCGGAATGACCACATCACTCAGAAAAACTCCGCCTAAAAGGCGGGGCACCCCGGGCAATATGGTATACTTGAATGACCAATAAGGAGGGTTCTCATTACTAATGGACAATGTGTCGGGAATTCTCAACAACAGAGAGATAGCAGCCGGAGTTTGGCTGCTCGGCTTGCTGATCTTCAGCTTAAGGTCGAAGGCGGTGAGGCAATCGTTGTTTGGCATTCTCAGGCAAATTGCTTCACCAAAGTTGCTGATACCACAGGTATTGCTCGCGGCATATATCGGCGGATGTGTTTATCTTCTATGGCGGAAGAATCTCTGGAATGTCTCTCTGCTAAGAGACACACTATACTGGTTTGTTACTGCAGGCGTCTTGACTGTCTTTAAGTATGTGACAGCGAAGAAAGGGAAAGTGCCAGTTAAGGAGATGCTCATTGACAACCTCAAACTTGTGGTGGTGCTCGAGTACTTAATGAACACCTACACCTTCGCACTCTGGGCCGAGATGGTGATATTTCCGATTCTTGCCCTTGTCGTCATGATGAACGCATACCTAGAGGTGAAGAAGGAGCCGCAGATTGTGGCTACCTTCATGACATGGGTACAGGCAATATTCGGCTCTGTTCTTATCGCCCATGCACTATACAGCGCGGCGCTGGACTATAAGAATCTTGGCTCCTTTGACACATTGCGGAGCTTCATGTTGCCAATCTTGCTGTCATTGGCGATAATCCCGGCCGCATACATAATGGCAGTCATGGCGCAGTATGAGAGCCTGTTCATTGGATTCAAGTTAGGGAAGCAGAAAGACCGAAAGTTCATACTGCACTGCAAGTGGAGAGTAATAGCCCGTTGCAGATTGAAAACGAGCAACATTGCAAAGTTGCGACCATTCGATATGATGCATCTCAATAATAAGAAGGATGTCGATGAAGTATTGAAACGTGTCGAAATGAGTGAAGAAGAACTTGCCGGTGATGTCACGTGTGCTTGTACCATACCTGTGCCAACTCAAATGAAAGACACTCTTCGACAGCCCGACCAAACAAAATCAAACAAAAACTGAAATTCGCTTCGATTCAGCAGTTTGCATCGCAAGGGAGTGACACACACAAAGTCACACATTCATCCATTTTCGATTTCCCCACCTCCATTTGGTTTGTGATTGAAAATACCGCCTGAAAGGCGGGGCCCCCGGCAAGAAGTGTCAACCATCTATCCGGTCTGTTCTGTCAGCTATGTAACCGGTTTGTACCCCTGCCCCTCTCCCATTTGGGGAGAGGGGTGGTCGGTGACCGGGGTGAGGGAGACAAGAAGTAGAATTCTGGATTCCGGCTTGCGGCCTTGCTGGGCAAGTCCTTGCCGGAATGACATTGAAAGGATCGTAGAGCGGGAGGGGAACCAGGCGACGGCGCGGCGTCAAGCACGCCTGAAAGGCGGGGCACCCATCATGATAGATCTGTTACTTCTACTCGTGCTTGCGTTTTTCTGCTTCGAGAACTTCCCGGCGGATCGTCATGGTCTTCTCGCCGAACAAAGCAAAACGAAGCCACTTGAAGGAAAACTTCAGAAGTGCAGCGTCGTCTTCTCGTATCTGCTCTTGAGTCCTCTCGTCGACGTCGAATTTCTTCAGAAAGCTGCTGTTGAAGACGAAATCGCGGAATCTGTCGAAGTCGTATGCTGCCATGAAGAACATCTCAATCTTCTCAGGGGACAGCATCTCGCCCTTTTGAAGGATTTCGTGGAGAGCGATGTCTTTGAAAAGCTCACCCATCTCGGTGTACTGGTCGACTCCTTGATCTTTGATCCATTCGGCAACGGTGTATTGCTTCTTCTCGTGAAAACCTTTGCAGACACCTTCTTGGAGCAAGAAGTAGAACTCCTTGTCGAGCGATTCGCCGTCAGACTTGGGCGAAGCAAGACCGAGTGGGTACATTCGACACGACCAGGGACGATCGGTATAAACGAGGCAGCCGTCCGGTGAGACGAACGGGCAGCTCTTTCTTTCGTTCTCTTCCATCTTGAGAAGGACAACCGGATATCTGAGATTCTTGTCGAAAGGCGAGATAGTGTACTTCGAGAGAAACTCTCCGGAGCTGATCTTCAGTCGATTCTTCAGTCTCAGTATATCGTAGGGCGTCAGGAAGATGTTTACATCGCCGCAGCAGTCGTTGAAACAGGCAACACTCTTGTGGCACTGAAAGGTGAATTTGCTCTCGAGATCGAGCCTCGGGTATTCCTCAAGAATGACTTTCTTCAGATTCTCAATCTCTCGCATGGTCAAACTCGCTTATCTGGGCTAATCTTCGACAATACTGTCCCTGTGCGCATTCGCAGACCAGCAGGGAAGAGGGCCTGATTCTCCGGTAGCAGGATCATACCTGTGGCGATACGAAGCCTTCTGCTCGTATTGGTTCATCATCCACTTCCATCCGCCCACGTAATATGGGCATTCGTCATTGAAACAGACGTATTGCGATTGTTCCCCCCAACTTGAGTCAGCGGGCGGAGCCCATCTCAACATCTTGACGCCACAGTGAGGGCAATTCGTTTGGTCGTTTTGCATATCAGTCATACGAGCCTGCGCTACAATCTATTGGTTCGGCGCGATAAGTCAATAGCGATGCGTGGTTCCTGTCCTCGTTGATTACATGTCGGAAAATCAAAACCTCCGAGCGCCCCAGATTCCTTACGGGACGCCCGGAGGGTCATTAACCGAAACGGTGAGAAGAGGCCTTCACCTTTGAATAGGCGCTAACCGCCGAGCAGTTCGTGCTCCTGAGCCTTCGGATAAACGTGAAGCATAGGCCGCTTCATCATTTCCCACTGACCAGAAGCTGGATTCCACTTGCAGTTGGCAAAGCAGTGCCAGCTCTGTTCGTCCATCTTCGGGAAGTCGGCGCGGCGGTAGTAACCCGGCCAACGTGTCTCTTCGCGGAAGAGAATGGTGCGAGCGTGAGCTTCTGCCTGCCACATGCGCTGGATGTTTTCCCAGCAGCGCAGGAGTTCGTGATGATCCTTGGCCGCGAGCTTGTCGGAGTCTTCCTTAAGGAAGGTGAGGAGCTCGAGAGCTCTCTCGAGACACGACTTGTTAGTCGAGAACTGAGCCGAGACGCCGCCCACATACTCGTCCATGAGCTTCTGGAGGCGGAACATGAACATCTTCGGCTTGATATAGTTCGGGTTGACTTCCGGATCGGTCGAGAGCTTGGAGTGTTCTTCGTATACGTCGAGAGGCTTCAGAATCATCTTCTTCAGCTCTTCGACCTTTGCCATGTCGACCTTTGGAAGAGTATTGTTATCGACTACGTACTTCACGGCTGACTTGCCGACGATACGGCCTTCAGCGTGCGAGCCGGAGGAGAACTTGTGCGACGAGGCTCCGGAGGCGTCACCCGCACAGAACATTCCCTTCACTGTTGCCATGTGGCTGTATCCCCAGAAGTAATCCTTCTTGGTGTCGCCGCTCTGGAGGTCTTCCGGACCGCTGACCCATGCGCCGGAGGCGCCGGAATGCGAACCAATGAAGTACGGCTCGGCAGCGGCGATTTCGGAGGATCTCTTCTCCGGCTCCACGTTGGAGGCAGCCCAGAGAATCGCCTGCGAAATCGTCATGTCGAGGAAGTCTTCCCATGCTTCTGTTTCGAGTTCTTTCAGTTTCTTCTTCGCGGCCTTCTCGTCGCCTGCTTCAGCGGCAATGCGTTGAATAGCCTCGTCGGTTCTCATGTAGATGGGGCCCTTGCCTTCCATCGTGTCAAGCATGCCGAGCCAGTTGCGGAGGTTGGCTGGAATCGGCTTCACGAGCCCGTACGGCTTCCAGCTCTCCAGCTCTGCCTTGCGCTCGATCATGTAGTTGCCGCCCATCGAATTTGTTGCTGCGGCCTTGAACAGCAGGAACCATGCGCCGACGGGACCGTAAGCGTCTTTGAAACGAACCGGAATGAAGCGGACTTCCTGGCTTGTCATCTCTGCGCCTGCGCGGAGAGTGAAGTATGCGCTCGATCCGGAGTTCCACGGCGGGTACCACGCACGACCGAGACCCTCGCCGGTGCTTCTCGGCTTGAACACGTGTACTGCGCCGCCCATAGCGACGATAACTGCCTTTGCGCGGAAAATGTAGAACTTATTCTCGCGAACGCTGAAACCGACTGCGCCGGAGATGCGGTCGCCGTCAAGCAGCGGCTCGACGATGAAAATTCTCTCGAAGTACTCGCCGCCAGCTTCCGCGAGAGCGTTCTTCGCGGCTTCGGCGACGACGACTTTGTACGATTCACCGTTGATCATGAGCTGCCAGCGGCCTTCGTGCACATAGCGGCCGTTTTCGTCTTTCCAAATCGGCAGACCCCATTTCTCGAACAAGTGGATTGTCGAGTCGACGTGACGGGCTATATTCGCGACGAGATCCTCGCGGATGATGCCCATCAGGTCCATGCGAACGTAGTCGACGTAATCCTTCACTGTATTCTTGCCCTCGTGAAGGCCGACATATTGATTGAGAGCCGACAGGCCCATTGCGACGGCGCCTGAGCGATCCATCGCGGCCTTGTCCACCAGAGTAACCTTCAGACCGTTCTTCTTGGCCCAGTAGGCGGCTTCCACGGCTGCGCCGCAGGCGGCCATACCACCACCAAGAATCAGAAGGTCAGTGGTTACTTCGACGTTTTGAAAATTCGCCATATAGATTTCCTCCCGATACTCTACTTGATGGTGTAAACCTCGGACATGTTGAGCGCTTCCGGCTCCTGAGCGAGCACTTGGCTCTTCAGGTCGCCATGAGCTGTCGCATAACCGCCCGATGGCTTCGCCTTGCCCTCTTCAGTTGTCCGGATCGGGAATTTGAAGCGTTTGAGCATTCCGTTGCGGAATTTCACCGTCCACATGATTGAGTCGGTGCTTCGCATCGGGGTGACTGCGGCGTTCATCGGAACGAAGTCGGCATAGCCGCGGATTTCGATCGCCTGAACCGGGCAGATCTTGACGCAGCTGTAGCACTCCCAGCACATCTCCGGTTCCTGATTGTATGCTTTCATCTTCTCTTTGTTAAGCACCATCAGGTCGTTTGGACAGATGTACTGACAAGCCGTCTTGTCCAGCGCCTTGCACCCATCGCACTTATCGGTGATTACGAAGCTTGGCATCTGAAAAATCCTCCTTGCATAGCTTCTGATGAGTGAGCTTATATCTCTACTTTTTAATCTTCTTCTCAGCATCGCCGGTCGCATGACCGTGCAATTTCACTTCGACTTTCTCGTCTTCCTTCAGACCGGCATAGTACTCACGAAGGATTTCAAGGACCTCACGGCGCGAGAACTCCTCGGGCACATTGCCGCCTTCGGAGAGCGCTTTTCTGAGGGCAGTACCGGAGAGCATCAACCGGTCGTCCTTTCCGTGTGGACAGGTCTTCATCGAGGCCATGCCTCCGCACTTGAAGCACCAGAATGTCCAATCGATCGGGAGCATCTTGCACTCGAGAGCGCCATCCCAGAGTTGGAAGAATATCTGCTGTGCATCGAACGGGCCGTAGTAGTCACCAACACCGGCATGGTCGCGGCCGATGATCATGTGAGTGCAGCCGAAGTTTTGACGGAACAGCGCGTGGAGCAGGCCCTCACGAGGACCGGCATAACGCATGTCGAGCGGATAGCCGCCGGTTACCACGCGATCCTTGACGAAATAATTCTCGACGAGAACATTGATGCACTTGACACGAACGTCTCCTGGTATGTCGCCCGGTTTCAGTTTGCCGACGAGCTGATGGATATAAATACCGTCGGAAACCTCCACAGCGATCTTGGCGAGGTATTCATGGCTGCGGTGCATGGGGTTGCGAAGTTGCAGCGCCGCAATTGTCTTCCAGCCCTTTTGCTCGAATATCTTCCGGCTTTCCGCGGGGCGCTGATACACCATGGAGAATTCCTTCGGGAAGTAGCTCTCCGACAGAACTTTCACCGACCCTGCGACATTCCATTCCTTCTGCGCCATCACCATCTGAACGCCCGGATGCTGTGCGTCGGCCGTCTTGAAGACACTCTTGCACTCGAATTCCTTATCGATCTGGTAAGACTCGGACACCTTCATGGTACCCATGATTTCGCCAGTCTCACCCGACGTCAGACAAATCTCGCTTCCCGGGTTGATCTTCTCGCTGTGCGAAAGCGTGACCGGAATGGGCCAGAATAGCCCGCTCTTCATCTTCATGTCAGCGCAGACGCCCTTCCAGTCATCGTGGCCCATGAAACCTTCGAGCGGCGTGAAACCGCCGATGCCCAGCATGATCAGGTCACCGGTCTCGCGTGTGGTCATCTCCACCTTAGGCAGCTTCTCCGCCCGCTTGAGTTCATCTTGTCTCGCATTGCCCTCAAGCAGCAAGATCTTCAGGTTGTCGCTTCCATGCGGCCTGATCAGATTCGATTTTGCCATTGTGCCTGTCCTCGTGTTTTACTCTACACTTACATACTATTGATCTATCTGCGGCAATGGCGAGAATGTCACTTTTTTCACAAATCCCATGATGAACTTACGCCACTACCATAATCATTACGCATTCTATCCTTAGACCATATCGGTTACAAGCGATGAGAATGTAATTTTTTTCACAAGGTCTGTCAAGAGATTTCTTAACAATTTTCGAGCTTATCGCTCGGCCTCTTGCAGCACCTTCAGTCAGAACTGACAAAAGTATAGCAGGTTACGACAACAGGCCTTTCCTGCAGGACTGTACTAAGTATGTCCACATTCTGTTGTTTCAAGTTGGCACTGATAGGCAAAGAATGGTGCTACTTTGGCTGTTGACCGTATAACGTCGACAATGGCATCAGGTTTGAGGATTTGAGTCGTCGCAGGCGCTTGTGAAAACTCGTCTGCTTCTTGTCGCAGTCGCGTGCCGGAAAGGCTTGCTCCGAAGGACCGAGTTCGTGAAAAAAGTAACAAAATTGTTGACAGTTCTCTGTTCTGTTCCTATCATCTTGACGACTATCGGAGGGAGAATGAATTGCACCTTCCGGCAGTCAAAATGTTTGGCCGTGTTAGCAGGGAGATGAGGATTATGGCCACTTCAGTCGTTGCCGCTCCTGACGCAGGATTGATCCGCGAGGTCAAGAAAGCCGGTGGGGGAGACCTCAAGAAGTGCTATCAGTGTGCGACATGCTCAGTGGTATGCAGCCTTTCACCGAACGATCGGCCGTTTCCGCGCAAGGAGATGATACTTGCCCAGTGGGGCCGAGCCGATGGACTGATGGCTGACCCCGATATCTTCCTATGTCACCAATGCAACGATTGCTCGACCCACTGCCCGAGGGGTGCAAGGCCTGGTGATGTACTTGCTGCTGCCCGAAACTACCTTTATCAGTACTACTCCTTTCCAAGGTTCATGGGGCGAGCTCTGGCCAGCCCGAAAGCCCTGCCCGCTCTGCTGCTGGTCCCGGTGGTCGTCATTATCGCTCTCATCTTCTTGACGGCGGATAGGTTGCCGGATGGAACGTTCGTGTTCGCTAACAGCAGTGTCGTGGACTTCAACCTCTTCATGCCTCACAGCTCCGTGGACGCTCTCTTCGTTTTGGGTAACATCATCATATTCTTTTTCGCTTCCGTCGGTTTCAAGCGCTTTTGGGATGCGCTTCAACGCAATGGGGACACAAGGCAGGTATCGTTCCTTGCAGGGCTGGGCATTGCAGCGCGTGAGGTGATAAGCCATCAGCGATTCTTCAGCTGTGAGACCAACAGGTCCCGGAGCTGGGGGCATATTATGCTCTTCTCTGGCTTCGCGGGGGCTATGGTGACGACCGGCCTGGTCTTCATATTTATCTTTGTGCCGCACTACCTTGAGAAACTCGGCCTTGAGCAGCTAAAGCCTTTCTTTGATCTTCCACTTGATCTACCGCACCCCGTCAAGATCGTCGGAGCGGTGAGCGGTGTATTGATTCTTGTCGGGAGTTCCCTGCTGATCTTCCGGCGTCTGAAGGACTCCGAGAGAGTCGGTGCAAGCGGTTATTCTGATAATCTGTTTCTGTACATGATGTTCCTAACAGGCCTGACAGGGATGACATCTTGGCTGTTGCGTTGGGGCGGTGTTGCGGTACCTGCTTATACCAGTTACTTCCTACATCTGGTGTTTGTCTATTTCCTACTCTGGTATATGCCCTATTCGAAATTCTCTCACATGATCTACCGCACACTGGCCATAGTGCACGCCAGACGGATCGGGCGAATACCAAGGGCTTAGACAATCGCACTGCAGCCCACAGTCCGACTACTCATTCCGCTGGAATTCACTTTGAGCTATGCTTGGGTTGTGCTTGACCATACAGCAGAGACTTGTCGCCGGTTTTCGGTGTTGGGTTTGTCTATCTCTGTTTCACGGTCGCGCTCTCTGTGGCGGACTTGGACCGCAACATTCTGAGCAGGAATCTCCTGAACGGGGCGAAATAACATTCCTGATTACACTCCGATAGGTCTTTGATATTGACGCAGTGTTCTTCGCAGCATTCCCCCAGAGTCAGCTTCTGAGTTGGAATCTTCTCTTGAATGAGATCTGAGAATTCTTGGACGTCTATCAGAAGGCTCGTGCCACAGCCCGGGGCTTCGTGCTGAAAGAAGTAGTATGCCTTCTCCGTATTTCTCTTTCCAAAGGCCATCCCGATTGGTTTCACATTGTTGTCATGCAATACGTCCGTCATCGCGAAACACTTGGAGCAGTAAGGGCATCTTTTGAGTACGTCATCTTCGTTCATCTCCGGTACTCCTCTCAGTGTGTACTTCTCTATATAGTGAGTCGGAAGCCTGGATGCGATTCATAAGAATATTCCGACTTCTATTCTCGCGGCGAGGGGAGAAACGGAAAGTACATGGGGTTAATAGCTGTAATGAGAAGGGTGTCATCGGCTTCCGCTGAGACCTACCTAATGAGGCTCCCGAGAGATCGTTGTCCGAGGGGTTTGGGCCGGCCCACGGTCAAGAGGTTGTCCGATAAGTGAGCAGGTCGGCCTCCGGAGTCACGTTCCGCGTGACGCAGAAGGCCGACAAGTCGGTGTCGGGTTTCTTCTTGCGCTCCGCGCAATCCGGAACCCGACCTACTCCAATCAAGCACTTCGCTACTTGTGAGACAACCTCGTCAATCTCAGCCGCTGCTTTGAACCGCAATACGCCGAGAACTGCACCGACAATTATTGTAGCAAGTGACGGCCGATTTTGCTATGTTTGGAGCCGTTGCGGCGTAGAGTTCCGAAGCAGCAAGCACGGATTGAAATGAAGTTTCTCGATACAGTTCCGCAGTTCGCTCAGGGGCGATGGTTCTATTTGATCCTCGTCGCGATCCTTCTGATCGGTCTCATCCTTCGAACGCTGTTCATTACTGCCGATGCGCCCATCGGCTTCACCAGCTCTCAGGATGTTTCGACCGATCCGTTCGCGTACACCTACTTCGCGGAAAACAAAGTTGACTATGGCGATGCGAATCCGCTTAAGGACAATCGCTGGGTAGTCTATGAGAAATCGACACAGACGGTTGTAGCTTACATTGTCTATTCGATTCTTGGGACGGGTCGGGCCGAGGGTAATCTGGCTGCCGTTCTCATGAATCTCTGCGCTATCTTGCTTGTTGCGCTCGGGCTGAAGAACTTCGGATCGAGACTGGGTGCATTGTTGTTCGCACTCCTGGCGTCGGTGAACTTCACCCTGACCGTTTTCGCTCGAATACCATTTCTGGAAGCCTCCCAGAACCTTTGGCTGTCTGCATCGTTCTTCCTCTTCTCAATGGGCGAGCAGCGCAGAATTTGGTATGCACCGGCAGGAGCGGCCACAGCGATGGCAGCGTTCTTCGGAAAGATGGTCGCGCTCTATGCGATTGGCCTCTACCTTGCCGTCTGGATATTCAAGTACCTGACTGCGGCGAGTTCAACCGAGCCGCCCACCGAAGTCAATCGCAAATCGATCATTAAGAACGCGATCTACTTCTATGGAGCTTATGCCATCATCGCTGTCTTCTGGCTGTTCTTCACCTATCTCCCGTCGTCAGATCAGGTATCAGCATATTTCCACGAGCAGGGGAGAGGGCTTTACGGCGCACCCAAAGCCCTTGAGGACTTGAGCTCGTTTCTATGGCAAGCAGAGAGCCTGCTTTGGGACTCCAAGTACTTCTACAGACTGCCGGTGATCTCCATTCTTGCGGCTGTCGCAGGCGCCATTCTCGTGCTCTATCTGTTTAGGTCGCTCCGATCTCGAAGGTTCGAAGCGCCTTCGCAGATCTGCTGGACGCTGGTTCTAATCTGGTACGTCCTCGCGTACTCCGTGCTTTTCCCATTCAACTATCGACCGCTTAGGTATCAGACAACGTTAATGTTCCCGATGATGGCGATGGCCGGGATGCTGCTTGCACTGCCGTTCGATTTTGCCGGCAGACGCAAGACCAAGCCTGAAAAGAAGGGGAAGCGGCAGTCTCGGCTTCTTTGGGCAATCCCTTCGTCGCTCTGGCTTGCACCGTTCTTGTGTGCGTTGTACCTCACGGTTGCGGGATCGAGACAGACTGTGCAAGCTGTTATGGGCGATATTTACGTTTACACGTTCGCCTTCGTTGCTGCTGGCATCGTGCTTGCCGTGGGAGCGCAGTGGATCTTCCGGGATGCGTTCGCATTTCGAAGGGTTGCTCAATTCGCTTCGCTATCTCTCATATTTGCGATAGTAGTCGTAGAAGCAATTGGGTTCATGTCCTGGTTCGGCGCGAGGCAATACTCACTTGTAGCAGCCGACCATGACATCGGAGCAATTGTCGCAGAGGACGCCGTGTTGTCAGGATCGTATGCGACGGCGCTCACTCAGGAGAACAAGCTCAAGTGCGTTCACCACCAATTCGGTGTCGTCAACCCTGATCCGAACTTCTTCTCGAAGTTTCCCATTACGCATCTTGTGATAGATCAGGGGAATGAAGAACGCGCCCGGAAGGACTACCCGGAATTGATGTCCAACGCCAAAGTTGTTACCGACTACGTGATACGAGGTTTCCCTGTCAAGTTGTTCCGCATATCGGCGGTCAGCCCCAACACGGACGCTCGCTCATACGCGCCCACTAACTTCGAGATGGCTATGGAGCATGCCACCCAGGGTGCAACTGACTCTGCGGTGGTGTATGCCGAGCGTTTCGCGGGAAGCGGGCAGAAGAGCTTCAGCGCTGAGACGTTTCTCGCAAGTTTGTACTCGGAACGCAAGGAATTCTCCAAAGCCATCGACCACGCCCGGAGCGCCGTGCAATACTCCTGCAATGATCCATATTCGGCCTACTGGCTTGCCGGGGCATTTCTCAACGCCGCCTCAGACCCGCACAACCCTTCCTATCTCGATTCGGCGCTGGTCTATCTCCGTTTTGCTCAGAGGGGGCTTCCGGGTAACAAGAATATCGCTGATCTCATTGATCGTGTCACGCGCGCGACGCGTTAGGCGGTTCTGTGATGCAATTGCCCGGGCGAAGGTGCCGGGGCGCTCAAGTTAGATTGACACTGTCAGCGTGTTTCGTCTTGTCTTCTTTACCTGCCCATCGATGATCCATATAGCCACAATTGCCAGAGCCCCGGCCAATAGCAACATAAAGCTCCCGCCGGAATCCTGGATACGGACGAGCAACGTGTTCAGGAAGCTCCAGTCCAACGTCAGCCTTGTTTGCGCCACATTCGCCACAGCTCTGAGCACGTCGGACGAATCGAGATACCACATGGCGACGAAAATCGCCGTAAATACGCTCGCCACAGGGATCAACTTCCGCACGGATAGCATTGCGGCCCTTCTACGAGGTGTCCCGACTGCCGACGCTACCACTCTCGCTGCAAAATCGCTGGAAAGCCGGAAGTCGGGCTCTACCTTGAGCGAGGAGAAGAGCTTACTGTACTGCTCAAGCCGGTGAGCGCAGGAACTGCAGGATGACAAATGCCGTCCGGCGAGCGAGTCCGACCGCTCGCCGTGGCCATCGAGGTACTCCTGAATCTCGAAGTCTGTCAGGTGACGATTGGCCATAGATCCTCCGGTCTGTATTTCTTGAGAAGCCGGTCCTTCAAGAGCTTTCTTGCCCTGAACAAATGACTCTTCACCGTCCCTTCCGGGAGCCCCGTCGCATCGGCAATCTCAAGATAGGTCATATCATCGAGATGGAACATAGTAATGATCGCTCTGTACCTCGGCGGCAATGCGCTGATCTCCAACTTCAATCTTTGGGATATGTCATCGAGCTCGGCTGCTTCGTCCGGCATCGGGCCGCTGGCTTGGAATTCGTCCATCTGCTCGTCGCTGTCTGACAGATCGCCCCACAGCGCAGGTCGGGACTTCTCCATATGATTGACGCAGGTGTTGAATGTGATGCTTGCTATCCAGGTAGAGAGCTTGGATCCGTGCTCGAAACGCGGAAGAGCGCGGTAGACGCGCATGAAGACCTCCTGGCACAGATCCTCTCTGTCAGCGACTCTGTCGATCATGCGAAACACGATGTGTGTCACCAGTCTCTGGTTGTTTTCTACCAGCTCTCGAAACGCCTGCTCGTCGCCGGCAACAATACGTTCTATCAGTCTCCTCGAGTCGGCCTTCTCGTCGCTCATATTTGTGAGACAGTCGGGGACTGAGAAATGTTGCGCGCAAATGTGAGCTTTTCCCGGCAATTGCCGCAACATGTCCATGGGTCTGCCTGTCTGATGTTGCAGAACACTTAGCGAAAGGATGAGCAATATGGATAAGCTGTTCGAAGCCCTGCAGATGCTGGTCGTGTTTGCCACGATCGCTTTCATAGTCAAGATCGCTCTCGAGTATGGCACCCGCAAGAAGCTCATCGATAAGGGACTGGTCGATGAAAACGTGAGGCATCTATTCAATTATGCTGCTCCCGCAGCATCCTCTTTGAAGTGGGGGATGGTCCTGACGGGAATCGGCATCGCCGTTCTGATCGGACGACTCGTGCCATACAGGTGGGAAGAGGAGATGACCATCAGCCTGATGTTCATATTGGCTGGCTTGGCCTTGATCATATATTACGTGATTGCTCCCAAACTCAGAAATCGTTCGAATGGTGGCAAGCAATAGAATTAACAGATTGCCGTGACCGATGCTTGCAAGCGACTGGTTACCGCTGCGGTTGTTCTTCCCGCAGTGGTAACCAGTCGGGACAATTCCACGGGATCGGGTCAGCGAATGTTCTTGAGATTAATCTGCTGGTTACCTACAGCGCTATAACGAGTTTGCCTATCTGGTTACCTTGCTCAGATATCACGACGAAGACATAGATGCCGCTCGCGACCATCTCATTGTCCTGTGATCTGAGATTCCAGTGCAGCTTTGAGTCGGTATCGCTCCAACGAATCTCAGGCTGTGTACAACTAAGGACGGCGTTTAAGCTCACCCACGAGAAATTCCTCGGTTCAGTCGACGTCCTCAAGCTCCAGGTCGCCGACGGCCTTCTCAAGTGAATCGGGTCGTACTCTGATAAGCATGTAGCCGATGAGCGTGCACACGATCATCAACACGAAGAGACGCTCATCACCGCCGAGTATGTAGAACAGGAAGCCGTAGAGCGATGGACTTAGCGCCAGGACGAACAGTATAGCAAACAGGATCTTCACCTGTCTGTGGAACGCGACCCGTTTTCTTATCGGCGAAAGCTGCGGGGACTTGCTTGAAATCCACTTTCTTTTGAGGACTACCGCGATCGCCACTTCCATCACGCTGACCGCCATAAGAGCGTAACCGAGTGTCTGCAACGGTCCTGCTTCGACTGGTGTGACAATCTCGGCGCGTTTCACAATGCGCCCGAGTGTGTAGAACACTGCTCCGCCTGCCAGATTGATGAGCAGTCCCAGATACATGATCGCAACCGACAGCTTGAGTATTTCCTGCTTCGTTAGTTTCACACTATACCTCCGCCGACTGGTTTCGATCTCTGAGCGTCCTGAAGAACTCCTGCAATAGCGACCCGGAAGCCTCGGACATAACTCCAGCAGTGACACTTACCGTGTGGTTCAGACTTGGGTCCCTGACGACATCGTAGATGGAACCGCACGCTCCCGCTTTGGGATCCGCAGCGCCGTAGACGAGACGAGGGATCCTGGCGAGGACTATGGCTCCCGCGCACATGAGGCAGGGTTCGAGCGTCACGAATATCTCACACTCTTCAAGCCTCCAACTTCCCACGTTCTGACAAGCTGCCGAAATCGCGATCATCTCCGCGTGAGCGGTCGAGTCTTGCAGCATTTCTCGCTGATTATGACCTCGGCCTATAATTCGCCCCTGCTTCACGATGACGCAGCCGACCGGTACTTCGTTCCTTTCCAGAGCCTTCCCCGCCTCCCGAAGAGCTTCTCGCATGAACAGCTCCTGCAGCTCTGAAGGGTTCTCTGACAGCAATCCCATGCGCGATTGATAATCGGACGGTTTGGGCAAATCAAGTCGAATCTTTTGTATTGGAGAGATATCTTGATTCTACAATTGACGAGAAACGAAGACCCCGGCAGCAATTGCATGCCGGGGTCGTGATGAATCTCTACGTGTCAGAAGTCAACAATCACTGCTGCCGTTGCCGTCAGGATCGCACGGGCTTGGACCTCCGCCGAACACGTAGTTGATCAGATAGACTATGTCATCGATGTCGACAGACGGGTCACCTCCGCTGCAGTTGGCGTCTCCGGACTGGATCGGATCAGGAGCGGGTCCGCCGCCAAAGACATAGTTGATCAAGTACACGATATCGTCGATATCAACCGCGGGGTCGCCTCCAGCGCCGTTAGCGTCGCCACAAATGCTCAAGCCAACCGTTATCGGAACCACCTCGCTGTCGCCGAGCGCTCCATCCCAGGCAACGAAGCAGACCTCGTGCACGCCCACCTGCGCGGAGTCAGGGGTGAAGCTGAATGAGCCGGTGCCATTTCCGTTATCGACGAATGTAGAATGATCGGGTCTGTTGACAACCTCAAGTGAGGGGGTGGTCAGATCTATGTCTGTTGCGGATACAGCGAGATTCATAACCCCGCCGACGGTTACACCCTTCGGTCCGATTGAGGCAAGAACTGGAGGATGCGGACGGGTAGTCACCTGGATAGTCACTGCAATCTGGTCAGTATCGGGTGGGACGGCAGAGTCGATCACGCGGATATTCAGGATGTAAGTCGCGGCATATCCGGGCGTCCCTTTGATAACGCAGCTATCTCCCTGCGTGATCGTGCAGCCATAAGGCGGCTGTCCAGTGGTTTTTGTCCAATTAACGTATGGAGGAGTGCCGCCCACGGCCCAGAACTTGTAATAGAACGGCTCACCCATGTAAGCGGGCGGAATGTCTTCCGGATAGGCTTCGATGTGCAGGTCGCCGTCACACGCGTCGCCCATTCCCCAATCATCCTCGTTATACTGCTGCGGGTTGTCCGTCACCGTGCAATTGTCGCATTCGTCCCCAAACGAGTCAGTGTCGCTGTTCGTCTGGGAAACGTTCGAGACCAGCCAGCAATTATCAAGCTCATTCAGAATTCCGTCATCATCCGCGTCAGTTTCACAGTAGTCGCCGATACCATCACCATCAGCATCGCCCTGGTCGGGATTGGCCACTGAGAGGCAGTTGTCGCATACGTCTCCAACGCCATCGAAGTCGGAATCCTGCTGAAGCGGATTCGACACGACAGAGCAATTGTCCTCTTCATTCAGGATACCATCGGCGTCGAAATCAGGCTTTGGTTTGATACCTCTCATGATGAACTCACTGCTCTGGTAACAGGGTTCTTCAGGGCAGAAGTAGTCATCGACCGTGTACCAACCGTTGTAGCCAGAGTTGCCCCAGCCGTAATTCATATGATACTGATTGATCCCGCCGGTGTCCCGCCAACCGTCGCACACAAACGAGTGCCCGGTAATGTTGTACTGCATCGGCATGCCAGCATCGAGATCGGGTTTGATCCTCAGGTTGAACCAGTTTGCCGCAGTGTAACCCGATCTGGATACCTTCGCAAGTGTGTTGTCAAACCGGAAGTTGTTCTTCATGGCGGGCATCACAACGGTCGTCCATGCCGATTCGTAGACTCCCGAACCTTCGAAGCCGTAATCCATCTCGAAAGCTACGCCGACCTCGTAACAAAGCTCGGAAACCGCATCTTCCATTTCGGTCGTGTATGGCCACGCGAAGTCATCGACCATGTTGTCCCAATCGTATGAGTCGGAGAAATCCGCAGAGAGCCATGCTCCGGGGACTGATCCGTCACCATTCCAATAGTAGGTGTGATTCCCGGCGCCAGCAGGAGGGCACTGCCAGTAGAACATTATCTGAGACGCGGACGTTGCTACGCAGCCGACGGGACATTGCCCGCCCTCTCCCTCTGGGCAAAGCAAGTTGAACGGATCGTCCTGATGCCACAGGTTGTCTGGCATCAACGGGCCGACTGTCGTCATCGGACCGAATGTCCCCTTCGCCACGTCTCTGTCAAACACCGCAGGAGCCTTGAGAAACTTGTCCCAATTGTCGTTGAATATCTTGTATGACTTGGATTCTTGCGACGCATTCAAGCTGCCGTAGTGATCGATGTACATTTGGTTCAAACCTGAGATAACCTCACGGATCATCAAAGGGACACCCTTCGTCTGTGCGACATCAAAGCCCGATGTCTCCGAATAGAGGCGCACGGGAGGAAGTTCTTTGAGAGCAGGTACTATTACATGGCCGCTCGGGTGAATGTAGAAGCACCAAGCGAGGAGCATGTCGCCATCCGTGATCTCCTTCACATCCACGATGTATGGAGCGGGATCTCCAGCCCACCCGCCGGATTCGTAAACCATCAGTGAAAGCCAGTTTTTACAGACCGTTTCTGCTTCACCTTGAGTGGCAACCGTGCCGTAAGCGGCCGACAGCAGACCGAAGACTGCTATTAGTGCTATAAGTACAACGTGCGACCCTCTCATGCGGCAAAACAAACTCCTCGTCGATAAATGCATCTCACTTCCTCCTGATTCGAACGGTAAGACAGCAAGAGTCGTCTGATGAATAGTATCCTTCAGATATAATATAAGCCGTAAACCAAGTCTGTCAAGGGACGATTGAAGCGTCTGAGCCGCGTTCTCATCTCATTGGCTCCCTTGATGTAAAGCGTCGGCGCAAACTGACCTTCGCTTTAGGAAAAGGAAGCCCTTGTTCAGCAATGCTGGGGACGCCAAGAGCGTCGCAGATTCTGCTGTTGCAGAGCCTACTGTAGTGAAAGAAGCGAGTACAGGGGAACCAATTCCACAGAGCTTGCCACCACGATACTTGTTCAATACGCCCAGGAGGAATCGAACCCCCAACC
>JAGVNY010000049.1 GCA_020053015.1 Candidatus Zixiibacteriota bacterium
ACGATCTCGCCATCAATCTTGGTGATAACGTCGCCCGCCTTCACTCCAGCCTTCTCAGCAGGCGTATCTTTTTCAACTTCGCTGACAAGCACACCATCTTCAACATCGAAATACTCCGCAAGCTGATCGCTGAGCTCGACCGTCGAAACTCCCAGGTATCCGCCTTCGGCGCTCCACATGAGCGAAAACGGCTCAATGCCGGGTAGGTTATGCCAAGCATTCGATTCGTCGCCATACCATTGCTGCATCTTTGAGGAGCGTTCACGGCCAAGCTCTGCCGCGATGGCCGATTCCTTGCCGTCCCTGATTACAACGATCTGAACACTATCGCCCGGATTCCTCTTGGCGACCGCAAGAATGAGGTCCTTTGAATCTGCAATCGGATCAGAATCGATCCGGATGATCACGTCCTTCGCTTCTATCCCGGCCTCGTCGGCAGGTGAATTGTCAACGACATCGTCCACGAAGACGCCTCTATCGGTCTCAAGGTCAAACGCTTCTTTGATGTCATCAGTCACGTCTTGCATGTAAACGCCAAGCCAAGCTTTGCTATCTTTGGAAATCTCTTCACCTTCCGAAGCGGAAAGCTGTGCCACAGGAATAGCCGAAAACACAACGGCCACAGCGATCAACAAAGCCGCCGATCTGAAGTTCACTTTCCGGGTCATTGCCTATCCTCCATACATGTGCTCATCATCCATTGTCATTCTACGAAATCCGCATCTGCTTGTTCCACTGTTTTCAAGTTCCAGAGAAGCCAATCCACTCAAACGAACAAGCTCCGTTGCAGGTGGGAACAATCTGTGACCAAGATTGTAACAATAGATACTTGTACCCATATGGTCTACGATATCCCATAAGGAAATCTGGTCAATCGTGACCATTAACAGCACTCGATTCAAACAGGAGGACAGCAAGTGCGTAAAGCAATGATGGCAGTTTTCACGGCCGTAATCATCTCGGCGTTGGCCGCCCCGATCACAATCGCAGAAACTCCGTGGTTTGACATGGCCAACTGCGAGTTCTGCAAGCCCCTGATGGAAGATCCCAACCTCATGAGCCAGATGGATTGGGAGCATCACATAATCAGTGACGGTATCATGAGCGTGACAACCGTGAAGGATGACGGAATGCCGTCCTTCAAGAAGGCAATGGCGAAGATGGGAGACTGTGCTGCAAAGATGCAAAAAGGCGAAAAGGTCTCCATGTGCAGCATGTGCAGCGCCTACTCAGGATTCTTCGCAAAGGGAGCCAAGTCCGAGAACATCTACACGAACCACGGGGCAGTTTCGCTCCTGACATCGACCGATCCGAAGATCGTTGCTGAGATCCAGGAATGGGCCAAGAAGACCAATATGGAGCTGGAGAAAATGGCTCAGATGGAGCACGGCAAGATGGAGGGGAAGAAGTAGGCTCGACTCTCATCTGTGGCTGATTGAATCAGACAATTAAGCCCCCGTCCAAGCTGGCGGGGGCTATTCGCTCTGATCTCGTCTGCAAGCTGCGACGATAATCGAATACAGCCTGAGTAGCGTGCGTGGCAGATGGGACGTCCGCCACGATTGGCCAGTTGGCACACGAAAACGTACACCAACCACAGAAAATTCGGCAGAAAAATAGGCAAGACCGCTTCGTCCCGCTCCGCGTGACTTTGGGTATTACCATACGGACTGCGACGAGATCACATATGACAATGTTAGAGAACCTCAACCGAAGTCGTCAGGATGCAATCTTTGGAGAGCGTGTTGGACACAGTGCAGTACTTCTCGTGCGACAGGTGCACTGCTTTCTCGACCTTTTCCACAGTAATTCCATCACCGGACGCGGTGTACAGAACGTGAATGCTCGTGAATCTCTTCGGATAGTCCTCAGATATCTCGCCTCTCACCGTTACTTCAAGGCTCGCCAGCACGAGTCGCTGCTTCCGTAGGATGTTGACGACGTCAACAGCGGAGCACTTGCCGACCGCCATCAGGAGCAGCTCTGTCGCACTGGGGCCTGTGTTGTCGCCCCCGCCCTGCGTGGATACGTCGAGGACTATCGAGTGTCCGGACTGCCCTGTCGCAACGTATTGTTGTCTGCCGACCCATTTCACTTTGACTTCTTTCATGGAACCAAACCCTTCAGTTGCCGTGTTCTGGCAGCGGGATGAACTGCCGAGGACAGGTCGTTTGCGCCACTGCGAAAATGTAGTCATGCAGCGGAAGATGTCAACTGCTGTTGCTGACGGACGCCGAACTTGCTCGATGCTTCGCAGACACGCTTGAAACTCGCAGTTCTCGTCCACGTAACACAAAAAGAGATGCTAAGGCGTTGTATGCCGGCATTTCTGGCATTGCAGAGACCCGGTTCGAGCGGGTTGCCGATGGCACTATCTTTAGTTATACTTAGCCTGTCTGGAATTGTGGCAGGATGATCTGCACACAACATACACAGCGAATCGGAGGACAAATGATGCGCGCTGTTTGCTTCCTAACGCTCAACTTGCTGTTTCTATTCACTGTATCTCCGGCGCTCGGTTCAGAACTGAACCTGGACGTCAAAGAGACGACCTTGTCAAATGGCATGAAAGTGCTGGTACTGGTAAACGACGACGCTCCGGTGTTCTCGACCGTGATCAGAGCTCGCGTCGGATCCGTTGACGAGAAGGCGGGACAAACGGGGCTCTCGCATTTCCTCGAGCACATGCTGTTCAAGGGAACAAAGATGTTCGGGACTTCGAACTATGAGGCAGAGAAACCACTCATCGACAAAATCGATTCGATCGGGGCCCTGCTGAAGGCCGAGTGGACGAATATACATGATCCCTTGAAGCCGCTCGATTCCACGCTTTTCAAGCGCTTTCGGCAGGAAATAGCCGATCTGCAGAAGGAAGAAGCGAAGTATGTCATCAAAGACGAACTCTGGGATACCTACCTCAGAAACGGCGGCAGTGGTCTGAACGCCAGCACATTTGAAGATGGCACTCAGTTCTGTGTGTCCTTGCCCGCCAACCGGCTTGAGCTGTGGGCGCTCCTTGAGTCTGACAGATTCGGCAATACGATTTTCCGCGAATTCTATTCTGAGCGAGACGTTGTCTATGAAGAGCGGCGCCAGAGATTGGACAACAACCCTTGGGGAAAGATGCGCGAAACGTTGCGTGCAAACTCATTCACGGCGTCTGGGTACAGACATCCGGTGATCGGATGGGCATCGGACATTGAAACGTGGGATCATGATCTTCTGAAAGACTATTTCGTTACCTTTTACTCACCCAACAATCTTGTCGCAGCCGTGGTCGGCGACGTGGATCCGCACGAAGTCTTCAGGGTGTGCGAGCAATACTTCGGGTCGCTGCCTCGGGGTCCTGAGCCTCCGGTCGTCACAACGCAGGAGCCCGAACAAACTGGCGAGAAGAAACTCACATTGGAATTCAACGCCAACCCTGCCGTTCAGATCGCTTGGCACGGTCCTCAGTTCGGCCACCCGGACAACGCAGTGTTGGATGTCCTGACATCAGTTCTATCTGCAGGCCGTACCAGCAGATTCAACAGATCGATCGTGGAGAGCAAGAAGCTCGCTGCCAACGCAAACATCTGGAGTTCCTCCTCCCGCTATCCTGATCTAATCGTTGCTTCCGCAACCCCGCTACAGCCGCATACCTGCGCAGAAGTGGAGCAGGCCATCTACGAGGAGATAGAGAAGCTCAAGACCGATACCGTCACAACATGGGAACTCGAGAAGATCCGCAATCAGCTTGACGCCGACTTTATCCGTGGGCTGAGCTCGAATGGCGGGCTCGCGTTTCGACTGGCACATACCTACGCTGTGGCTGGCGATTGGAGATATCTCATTACTTCGTACGAGGAGTTGAAGACGGTGACCGCCGAGGATATCATGCGGGTCGCGAACAAGTACTTCACTCCGGCGAACCGGACCGTTCTTACGCTCGTTAAGACCGAGGTCGCCCAAACCGCCCCGGCTCCCTCCGGTCCGGCAACACGGCTACACCATTGAGGAGTTGTCTATCATGAAATCAAGATTCAGCGCAATGCATAGGTCGGTACTCACCGTTATCGTCGGCTTTCTCCTCTGCTCCACGACTTACGGCCAGTCCACGGAGTCTGTAGGCTCGAAGACGGTGGAGAGCCTGAAGTTCAAGGACATCACATGGGACATTCCTCAACTCGGGAAAGATGTGAAAGTCGACACCCTGAAGAATGGCATATTGCTGTTCATGCTGGAAGACCATCGGTTGCCGACTCTGAGCGTGAATACTCTCGTGCGAACCGGCTCCATCTACGAACCAACTGAGAAACGGGGACTTGCCTCCCTGACAGGCGCCGTCATGCGCACAGGAGGGACAG
>JAGVNY010000178.1 GCA_020053015.1 Candidatus Zixiibacteriota bacterium
TATCCGGATACCTGGCCTTATCGATGTCGTTAAGAACCAAATCAAATGGGCCCCGTTCCTTTGCGAATATGTCCAAAGCATCGCCGACGTGAAATCGCAGCTTGGATCCCTCCCCCGCCTGCGCAAAGTAGTCCTCAGCAAGCTTCTTGTTCGCGCTGCTCCGATCCGTGCAAGTAACAATCCCTTCCGGCGGAAGCGCAGCGGCCATCCAGAGGGCGGAGTAACCGTAACCGGAACCAAGTTCGAACACATTGCGAGCGCCGGTCATCATAACCAGCTGTTGCAGGAAACGCCCTACAAGCGGGCCGATGATCGGGAAATCCAGTCCCTGCGCCCGCTCCTCCATTTCCAGCAACGTACTCGGACTCCGGGGAGTCACAGCCGAAATGTATTCATCGATACGCGGGTCAAGAAGCTCCATCACTCCTCCGAGATCATAGCGTTCAAGCCACTTAACTCAACATGTCAGTTTGGAGTTCCCGACGAGTGGAGCTGAAGTACATATCCGTCAAGTCGATCTCGGAACACGTTCTCCTTTATCCTGAACGAAACCTGCTTTCCGGACACGAGCTTGTTGGACGTATCGAAACCCGACACGTACTTCGCGATAAGCCGGTTGGTGAAGTAATCATAGACTCCTACCTCGCTATCGCTGAATCTGATGCCGTAGATATGCGAGCCGTATACGTGCGTCGGGAACTGCTCGTGCCACAGAAACGACTTGTAAGCCCGGAATCGAGTGCCAATCGATCCTTGCAGCGTTATCAATCCTTCGATCGGCTTCTCAAGAGAGGTTCGATCAATCAGGAAATTGTACCATCCGTCGGAGTAGATCACTCGGAGAAGATACTCGGCCGTTCCCGACTGGAAGACAACCTGCCCCGAGTCTGCGATTGTTCCCGGCTTGAGATTGGGAAATGGATCCACGGAGGCAAATGCGCACGCCAGTGAATCAATCTGTCCCCATGTCTTGCCCGTGTTCTTTTCAAGCACCGCTTTGGTGACGTCGCTGGTACGCCCGTTGATCTCGCTCACACTGCCGGATAGATCGGCGTACGATCTCATGGCAGCGGCAACGTTGCTGGTGTCGATAACAGCCTGCATCAGGAAACAGGAAAGCGGAAACGAGAAATCAATGTTACCGACGGTATTGTGAAAACTCTGAAACGTGAGAATGTCGTTCATCGAATAGAGCTCGCTTTTCAGAGTGAAATTGGCTATCTGCGGCATAACTTCGACCGCCTGACCAAACCTGCCGCCAAGAATGCATGCGATGCCTCGATCCACGAACGGCTCGACGTACAGCCCCGGATCCGGATGAGAATATGCAAGCATGAATCGCGCGATTTCATGGTAGTCGGGGAGATAGCGGCTGATGATGATGTCAGATGTCATCAGAAACGTTCCGCGGCTCGGGAAACCAAGCAGCTCGGCTACCTCGTGCTCAGATTCTGCCAGGAAGTACTCCATTCTCGTCCGCTCAAGCTGGGCGAGCTTCTCTGCAGGAGTTCCCAGCATCGCCGCAGCTACTTCCACGAATCTGTCGACATCATAAACAGCGAATTCGTTCAACTGGTCGGGATTATGGTAGAACAGGTCAAAGTACTTTGTCTTCAATACGCTGAGATTGTTGAGGTACAGCCAGAATCTCGGAATCAGAAAGATGCCAGAGGAATCACTCTGCGCATAGTACTCGGACGAAATGGCTGTGTCGGGAGTTGCGACTTTGACGATTGCCCTGTAATGCGCGGGGTCGATCATTGAGACGGCTATAGTCCACGACGCCGTCCCGCTTCGGATGGCAGGTATGTTCTCCACCAGCGGAGAAACGCAGTCGTACTTGTTCTCAACACCTCGATACTTGATGCCAAGACGGCCGCACGTTTCGACGTATTGCGGATGCCAGAGTCCAGCGGCGGCCACATAGTCACTTTTCACAAGAGCGTCAATGTACTGCCCTATTCTTGCCGTGATATTCTCCTCAGTTGTTCCGAAAAGCGGTCCAGAATTGAGAAGACAGACCGCCAAGACCGCCAACAGAATCTTTCTCTTCATGTTCTATTTCCGTCCTTCTGAGTGTATACAACTGACCCGTGAGTTTGGAACAACACTACACGATTTCGCCCAAGTTACAGTATCCGGCATAAAAGGCAACTCGTTTCGCCTGTTATTGCCAACTTCCTGCGCGCAGTGCACGACATGTCAGCTACTCCTGCACACCTTTCTTCTTCATCGGTATCGGCATTTCGACTGCACAAACAAAAGAGGAGGTGTCGGGGATGACACCCCCTCAGGGTACTGTATCGAGGATACGTAGTAGGGTATTACGAAGCGGATTGATATCGCAATCAATCCGTTTTTCTTTCATCTACATAGTTTTACATCCCAACCTGCTGTTTGATCCAGCCGGTATGCACGGATTTCGGACGTGTGATCGGCGTGCCGACGGCTCTGTTGATGATGAGCTGCGAGCACATACCCATCGCACGTGAGACTGCGAAGAGCACCGTGTAGTACGGAAATTCTCTCAAACCGAAGTGATACAGAATCGCACCCGATCCGGCATCAACGTTCGGCTGAGGATTCTTCGCCTTGCCGTGCTCTATGAGCACCCCGGGAATCAACTCAAAGACCTTCTTCACGGTCTTGTAGACATCGTCGTTCGCGCAGTACTTGGCGCCGAAATCGACAAATGCGACAAACCGCGGATCGGGGCAGCGAAGAACGGCGTGTCCGTATCCCGGAATCACCTTGCCAGAGTTGAGCGTATCCCATGCGTGCTTCTTGAGCTCCTCGTCACTCGGCGTGCCTTTGAATTTGGCCACAACATCGAGAATCCAGCCGAGACACTCCTGATTTGCAAGACCGTGGAGTGGGCCAGCAAGTCCATTCAAACCTGCGGAGACTGCGTAATAGGGATCAGAGAGCGCCGAGCCGACTGTGTGGCACGTGAACGCCGAAACGTTCCCGCCCTCGTGGTCGCAATGAAGAGTCAGATAGAGCCGCATCGCATTGTAGAAGTCATTGTCGTCATTGCCGAGCATGTGCGCGTAGTTCGCTCCCCAGTCAAGCTTCGGATCCCACGGAATCCTCGGACCCTTGTTGTAGCGAAGTCTGTATACGCCGGCAGCAATACCCGGAAGCTTGGCAAGCATGTCGAGTGAATCCTCGAGCGCCGGCTTCCAATAATCGGTCTTAGGCATTCCGTCGGTGTACTGCTTACGGAACTTGGATTCGTGTTCCAGCACCAGAATCGCCGTGTCGAGCATCGCCATCGGATGAGATTCCTTCGGCATTGCTTCCAGGACTTTCCAGATGTAATCGGGGACTACCGCCCGCTTATTGTATTCGTTTTGAAGATCCTTCAATTCAGACGCACTGGGAAGCGAGCCGGTGAGAAGCAGGTAGAAAATCTCCTCAGGCAGCTTGTCCGTGAGTTCGAGAATCGGGACGCCTCGAATAATCAGGCCCTTGCTCGGCTCCACAAGCGACGTGTCGCAAATCATCGCGATCACTCCGCGCATGCCACCATAGGCCTGGCCCACTGTAACGTCGGATAGCTTCTTCTCTCCGTGATCTGTGTTGATTTTCTTAATCTCTTCGCGTATCGCCGGAATCTGTGAGGCGAACTTGTCATGCAGAACGGACATCCATTACTCCTTTCGAATCTCAGGCCGCAAACCCGCGGCCGTCATAAGCTGATTCTTGTCTGAAGATATTAACAGACAATGAAGACCTGTGTTACTCCATTCATCTGTGCCGAGCAATGTGAACATCTTCACAATACCGGACCTGCCTTACTGGCTCCTTGCCGTCAAAAAGGGTAATCGTCCTCCATCCGAATGTCAAGTATTATTTGAAGTTAAATGATAGCTCAATATAGCTGCGCAAGTCTACGTTAGAAGATTCGATGGACGCAGAATTCCCATTTATTATAGTATCTCGGAACAAGTAGGTCGGTGCGCGAAGCACGACGAGAAACCGGACACGCCTCTTGATCTGCAGAAGACCTCGTCTGCAAGTTCGTTGTTCTTCGAGACGTACTACTTTCTCGCCGCTGCAGCCGCGAGGCAGAATCCAAGCATTTCGCACGGGCGGAGTGCGATGCGGTTGTGCCAATTGATTGAAATCATCAGGAATATCGGCAGAACCGCTCCGTCCTCGAGCACGGGGACTTCGGGTTGTGCCCCACGAGCAATGAGCTGATCCTGCTTCTTCGCAATTATCTTGATCCGCTCCTCGCCAAGTGTATCTTCCTACGGACTGGAGAAGACCGATGGTCGATAACGAAACGCTAACCACACTCGAATTCGACAAGATTCGGAATCTGCTTGCGGGCAAGACGCTCACCAAGCGTGGCAGGGAACTTTCTCTTGCGATTACTCCTGTTCCCAACGAACGCGAAATCAATCGGCTGCTCGATGAGACAACCGAGATGACCGAGCTTCTGCGGTTCGAGGAGCCCTTCCCTCTCGAGCGAATCGACGACATCGAGTGGATTCTCCCCCGTCTCGCGACCGCTGGCACATTCCTCGATCCATCCGAGCTTCTCAAGTTCAGAGATTTCCTCTCTGTCTGCGGAAGACTCCGCAGGTACGTCGCCAACAAGACCGGCAAGTATCCTCTGCTGGTGGAATATCTGACCGCGATAAAACCCGCGGACGGCGTGATCGAAGCAATCGACTCCGCGATCGACAAGAGCGGTGAAGTGAAAGACTCCGCGTCGCCTGCGCTGCGCAGAATACGGATCGAGAAAGGCTCAACAAGAAGCAAGCTGCTGTCGAAGCTGGAGAACGTACTTCGCCAGAGAGAACCGCACGAAACGCGACAGGATGATTTGGTCACGATCAGGGACGGCAGATATGTGATACCGATAGCAGAGCACGACTTCACACATCAGGCAGGCGTCGTGCACGACAGATCCAAGTCGGGTGCAACGTTGTATGTAGAGCCGCTGGAGTCTGTCGAGCTGAACAACCGGCTGAGGCAACTTGACGCCGACGAGCGCGAAGAAATAGAGAGAATCCTGATAGCAATTGCCGATCTCGCGCGGCAGGAGCTTCCGTCGCTGAATATCAACTACGAGAAGATCACTGAGATCGATCTGATTCATGCGCGTGGAACTCTGGCGATCGATCTGGACGCTCACAGACCGACTATCGTGCAGGACGCGCGAGCCAAGCTCCTCGATGCGAAGCACCCGCTGCTGCTGAAGCAGGCGGAGAAGAAGTCCGACGTTGTTTCTCTCGAGATCACTATCGGTGGCAAGCACTCTGTGCTCGTGGTCACCGGACCTAACACGGGCGGAAAGACTGTTGCGCTGAAGACTCTCGGCTTGCTGATACTCATGGCGCGATCGGGGCTGCACATTCCGGCGAGCGACAAGTCCGAGATCGGCGCGATTCACACGATATTCGCCGACGTCGGAGACGAGCAATCGATAGAGCTTTCGCTCTCGACATTCTCGTCTCATCTGTCGAAGATCATTCGCGCTGTCAAAAAGTGCGATTCTAACACGCTGATTCTCCTCGACGAGATCGGAGCCGGCACCGATCCGAAAGAAGGCGCAGCCCTTGGCGAAGCGATTCTTGCGCACATTGTCGAGCGCGACGCGCTTGCGTTTGTCACCACTCACTATTCTGCATTGAAGACTTTGCCTGAGCGGTACCCCCGCATCGAAAACGCTTCGCTGGAATTCGACCGGTCGACACTGATGCCCACGTATCGCTTCCGCACGGGCCTTCCCGGATCAAGTTATGCTATAGAGATCGCGAAGCGACTCGGGATGCCGCAGGAAATCATCACGGCAGCGGAGAGTCTGACCGGCACCCAGGAACGCACGCTGAGCAACCTTCTCGAGAAACTGCAGGAGCAAATCGACGAGTCCCGTGAGACGCGGGCTACCCTCGAAGAGGAGAATGCCGCGCTCGATTCCAAGCTGGAGAAACTGGACACCAGAGAGCGCACACTCAAGTTACGCGAAGAGGATCTGAAACGCAAGGAGCTCTCCGAAGCGAGCGAGATCGTGGAAGACGCCCGCAAGAAGGTGGAACAGGTCGTCAGGACCATCCGTGAGCGAAAAGCTGACAAGACGGTAGTGAAGGCTGCGCATGATAGACTCCGTGAAATCGAGAAAGAGATTGTCGAGGAGCGGAAGGCGGTCGAACCGCCACATGAGTCGGAGCCCGGTCCCCTGAGTCGTGGTGATTCGGTATGGGTGGAGACTCTCCAGACAAAGGGTGAATTGCTCGAGTACATCAAAAACTCCGACAGTTGGAAAGTGCGCGTCGGCAATGTGATATCGACCGTGAAAAGCCGGTTCCTATCGAGAAGAGGGGAGAATGAGCCTGCCCCTCCCCTGCCTGCCGGAGTGAATTACGCACCCTATGATGACACTCCGACCCAGGTCTCGGTGATCGGTATGACAGTCGAAGAAGCTCTATCGGTCGTCGACACATTTCTGGATCGCGTGTCGCTCAGCAACCTTGAGTCAGTCTACATACTCCACGGAAAAGGCACCGGCGCACTTCGTCGAGCCATCAAGGATCATCTCTCCAAACACCCATTCGTCGCGGACTTCCGTCTCGGCTATGTCAATGAGGGGAGCTCTGGAGTCACAGTCGTCTATATGAAGCGCGAGTGAGCCATCGATCTCATTAATCTGGATTAACAGCCAATGACCGATTCCATTACTCGTGCCTGATCGGTTCACTCTAATGCGCAGCCTACCTTCTCCAACGACTTTCTTCTGAAAATCTCGACAAATAACAACTTGCACTGACAGAATCTGACAGGTGCTCCAAGTATCATGAATAGCAGAAGAAGCACAGGCTTCTTATCAGACGATGGTTGCGCTCACATCCTGGGGAATAGTGAAGCCGGACATCGCGGCTCAGGGATCGAGATAGCCGAAGATTCAGCAAGAACCGGCTCAAACGAATGGGAGGTGGCGGCTAAGGCAGGTATGGGCCACCTCCTTCGGCCATCTACAGAAGCGCCAGGTAAGCGTCCACGGTCTTAGGTGGAAACGGCATTATTGACGATTTCAGCCCGAGAAACCACGAATCCGTCGTATGTTGACATTGCTCCGTCCGCCGTCCTTGTCTCTCACCTGAGGAGACCCCCCCAAAAAAAAGAGCCCGCGGGACTAAGTCCCGCGGGGATGTCTTGGGAGAGGCGGAGGGGGGATGCCCGACTCTAACGTCAGGTGGTTGGACTACGTCCAACACACACCTCTCCCAAACTTCTGTACCAGTCAAGTACCTCTGTCGTTGTTGTCGTCCGTTACGGTAATCAAGCAACACCCATGCCACTTAATCCAGCGCTTTAAGTAAGATATCATTTGCTTCTCTATCTCTTTGTCGTGTCCCAGTTTATTCTACAACACCCGTTGGCAACTGTTCCACGATGTTGATCGCTCGGATTGACGAGTCCCATCAATTCTGTGCCGGCATGCCATTGATTTGCATACTCCTTCACATTTTGTGCACTATTCTATCCAGATTCCGATCCCTGATTGATGGGAACCAAGGGAAACCCGCAGATTTGTCAATCAGGCGTCTTCTCTGATGTCTCATAATAGACTATTGCACATGCTGTTATGCGGCTCCCCCTAAACTACTTTATTATGTTTTGCTTGAATGGGCTCAAGTCAGGTGTGGCCACAAGGAGTTGGTCAGATTTTGGGACTGTGCAGTTACACCCTGACTGCCGATAAGAGAACAGAGGTTGGACCGGCCTGAGTCCGCTGGAACTCCATGAGAGCGGAGCTTTGTTGCGCAACCAGACTATTCCAGTTGTCGACTCCGGATGCGGGTCGAGTTACATCCGTGTGTGAGCCGGACTTGGGAACGGATCAGGAGACCGAGATGGCAGCTAGCTCAACAACAGAGTTCCTCGAGAGACTCCCCTTCGCAGCTGTCGTCATTGACGGCTTGTTAGTGGTCAAGCAAGTCAATCTCAGGGCGGAACGACTTCTAAACCTCAGCTCAGGCGACGCTCAGGGCAAGAGACTCCCCACGCTACTTGCATGCCAGGCGGACATTGATGAGCTGAGTAGAGCCGCGGCCGAGATGACAAGCGGCGGTCTCCCGTGCGCAGTGTTGAGCTTATGCGACGGTGACACATCCGATCGAAACAGATGCCGCGCCGAATCGGCGCTGATTCTAATCAGGCAGAATGTCGAGGACATTGAAGAGTCGAGAGTAATCGACACCGATCGCATCTTAACTCGGGGCGAGATGGCCGGTGAGATCGCACACGAAATGAACAATCATCTCACAGTGCTATTCGGCAACGTAGAGATACTCCCACTTTACTGCAGCAGAAACGAATGCGAAACGGTTCAAAGGAAACTCTCTTTGATGCGGAGCACGCTCGAGAAGATTGCCGCAATGTCAGATTGCCTCGCAGACTATGGCAGGCCGCAAAACCCGAGGCCAACAAGCGAAATCAACAACATGATTGCGAAGACAATCGAATTCATGCTTCCTCAGAACCGCTTTGACCGTATCGCGGTCGAAGTCAACCTAACGCCAAACATGCTGCCCGCCGTCGTCGATCTCGGCAGACTGCAGCAGGCGTTCAGCGACATACTGCACAATGCTGCCGACGAGCTTCGCCTTGGCAAGGTCGAGAATCCGAAAGTGAAGGTGTCAAGCAGGGTCTGCACAGACGATCAGTCGATTGAGATAGAAGTTGAAGACAATGGGCGCGGCTTCACTGAAGATGTCCTGTCCAGAGTATTCAAGGAGCGAGTCACCACGAAGCCATCTGGTGAGGGGCTCGGATTACTTGCCTGCAACAAGATCATGAAAGATCAAGGCGGTGCAGTCCTGATAGACTCGCAGGCAGGCAAAGGGACGAAAGTCATCCTGACCATCCCTATCGCCTCTGTGAACCAAGCCACCGCAGACGTCCTTGCAGATGACGTCGTTAGTAATCGCACGGCGCCGGCCCACCACTGAAGACGTAATTGATCAAATAGACGATGTCGTCAATATCGCTTTCGTCCGCACAATTCACATTGCCTGAGATTCCATCACAAACGGGAATCGGGCCGCCTCCGAACACATAATTTATCAAATAGACGATATCGTCAATGTCGATGCCTCCGGCCGCGTTCACATCCCCCCGTGCGAAGTCACACACAGCATTCAAGCGTCTGGCTGCGGCAGCCTGCGGGCCATCGCCAACGAAGAATCGTCGGAGTATCGTCCCTGAGCTGTCCAATTCGGTCACCGTGTCAAATGCGAAGTTAAGTGAATAGACCGTGGAATCAGACGCTGGAAGAACGGAGATGACGCCACCGTCCGAGAGAATAGGATCAGACAGCCCGTGAAGCAGGTTCAGAGGTGATGGATTGAATGTCAAGAGGTGACCGGGGCTTCCCGGCGGAAACCACCCCTCTCCGGCTGCCAGATAGCCAATTCCGTCTGAAACTATCGCGATGTCGGTCGGATCACCACCTGTATTGAGCGAATCGACTGCTACCATCTGATTCGGATCGACGACGTACACGCTGCCGGTGCCGTTGTACTCGCCGGTGCAGACGACATAGAGAAGCCCGTCTGCGCCGAAGACGAGATCGTTCGGATTCTCCCCCACGGCAATAGGCTTCACGACAGAATCACCCTTGTTGTCCCAGACGGCGACGAATCCTGTCGAGTACGAGGTGTCCTGCCAGACGAATGAGACTGTCGTGATGTACGATCTGTCCCCTTTCGCAAGAATACCCTGTGGGTTCTCCCCTCCGACTTCATACTCCCCGATTACAGAGCCAGAGGACGTGAACTTGGTGACAGTGTTCGCCAACCAGTTCGTGACCAGGAATGTGTCTTTTGCGATCTGAGCCATCTTGTATGGGTTCCTGCCGGAACCAACATCGATCGTGCGCACCTTCTTACGCTTGGCGAGATCGTACATGTAGATGTCATCCGAGCCGGAATTCACGATGTATGCAGTGTCCCTCACGATCAGAATGTCATTGGGAAACAGCCCAAGCTGGGCAACGTTGTTGGCTACAGCGCCTGAGTCGAGGTTGATCCTGCTGAGTGTTTCTGCAAGCCCGTTGACCACATACAACTCGTCGCCGAAAGCCATTGAAGGAATTAGCAGGAGCGCTGTTACCATAATCAAGGTGAGCATTCGCACGGCGTCTTACCTCCTTGAGTCTATTGAGAGTGGAAAACTGAGTCTGACTGATATTGACCATGTACTCCCGGGCTGCGGCAATCGCTCGACCAGCATGTAGCCGGCATCGGTCAGATTGTCGATTTCGTACTGAACTCGCAGATTCACCCACGGAAGCGCATACTTGACGGCTACCGTAGCATCGGCGACATCGTATCCGTCGAGCCATTTGGTGTTAGCCTCGCGAATGAACCGCTTGGATACATGCCTATAACGATAAGTGAGTTCCAAGTACCGGTTGCTGTGGCGCAGCGAAAGATATTGCAGGAATCGCGGCCGGTACAGAAGCTGGCCGTTGTGATGCGTGCGCTGCCAACTTCGGTCTTTCGAAGTCTGATCGATATTTGAGTAGTCGAGCGACAATCCGAGGGCGGGGCAGCTCCAGGTCACCGAAACAGACTTCGTGAAGACAATCGCACCGCTGAGATTTCTTGGTGAGTATTTGTTGTCGCTCGTCCGAATCCAATAGATCAAGTCCTCGTAGGCCGAATGCGAATACCTCCACTCGGTAGCCAGTTCACCCCAAGCTGGAATAGAGAGCTTCACCAATGACGATGATTCCTGCAGCTTCTCGGGACGCAGATTCGGGTTGCCGACTGCAAACACGCCGTCGTCCCAGAAAAGCGATGTGTAGAGCGGTGCGTTGTGGGATCTCCCGTATGAGGATTCAACACGCAGCTTAGCCCATCGCGTAAGATCAGTTCCGACGGTCACAGACGGAGAATAGGTCGGTCCGTAAAGACTGCTGTAATCGCCTCTGATCTGCGTGCGAACATCTGCAGCTGTCATGATGCCCGCTGTAGCTCTACTGAATCTCGAATGCGAGGCGGCAGAAATTGACGAACGCCTCTCGACAGCATCATCAGCGGATGTCGGACGACCGAGGTGATTGTCGACATCGAATGATTCCCACGCTGCAGACGCCGAAGACTCGATTCTCGTATGCCCTAAAACCCTCAAATCAGCGCGTGTGTCGACCTGATGAAGTCGGTCGAGATACCGCGAGTCGGTCTTCAGATAGCTCGATGTGTCGAAGAATGTCTGATCGTCGAGCTTAAGCGAGTATCGAGCGGATAAGAACAGGTCGCCCGCATCTCTTTCAATGCCTGCCGAGAGCAGCTCTCTCGTCTGTTCTTTCCTTGCGGTCGGATTGAGTTGATACAGATATCCGGCGACGCCGTTATCTTGCTCGAACCGGCTGTATCGAAAACGCAGCAGTGTCGAAGCCTTCTCATCTGTGTCGGGTTTCTCATTACGCGCCGCGTACCTCGGAACCCGACCTACATCTATATCAGCGGTCGCGAAAGCATTCATCCGCCAAACATCCGCATTCTCTCGACGCTGAATGCCGCTCTTGGGATCATCGAACATGAAGTTGTTGGCGCATGTATATTGACTCCATCCCGCAGACATACCGACTGGTCGCCCTGCTCCAAGCCGTGCAGCCCCGTTCCATTTTCGCGAGTCATAGCTTCCACCGCTGCCGTCGGTTTCGAGCGCGTCGGAATCTGAAGCTGCTCCCGTGACAATGCAGAGCACACCGCCGACAGCGCCCGACCCGTATTGAGATGACCCGCCCCCATCGGTGAACTCGATCTTCTCAACCGATGAAAGCGGGACGGAATTCAGGTCGGCTGCGCCTGTGACCGGGGAGTTGATCCGCACGCCGTCGACCAAGACCAGAACCTCTCGCGATGGTCCTCCCCTGACCGAGATGCTCGATTCGCCGTCTTTCGATCCTGTCGAGTTGACAATAAGGCCGGGGATATGTTCGATAAGCTCCTCTACATTGCCTGCCACATCGAACTGGGGCGATGATCTGTCAATCACGACTGTTCGTGCAGGCATCGGGTCGCTCTGCGCATGGATTCTCTGCGCGGGTGCAGAATAAAGCACCGGGTCGAGGCAAAGCACGATATCGGGCGAGAAATCTGAATTGACGACGATCTCAATGTTGCTTCGAGGATGATAGGCGGGCGCTTCGATGTGCGCCTTGTGAATGCCGGGTTTAATGTTGTAGCATCGAAAGCCACCGTCGGCATCGGACACGACAACATCCGGCTGCCCTTCGATGGCAAGCCAAGCGCCTGAGATTGGCTGCGACGTCGTGCAGTCTATCACACGCCCGGCGATGTCGAGAGTCGACTGCGCCCGGACATTCGACATCTGAGCGAGAAGAACGATCACGCAGGCCGCAAGCAGACGCCCTACAGTGAATGGCAAGGCAGCGCCACTACCCACTGTCATTCCCGCGGAAGGGAGTGTTGAAAAACCCCAGAGAGAGACATTCTTCGTAGGTCGGGTTCCGAGTGACGCGAAGCGGAACGAGAAACCCGACAACAGCTTGCCGGCTTTCTCTCCCGACCCTATGGTGTTCGGGAAGGTCTTGACCGAGACGGAGTCGAGGTTGTGACCTGCCCGCATAAAGTTGTGAAGGCGCCAGGTCACACGCCTCGCTGCTGCGAGGCGCAAGACCTGTCGCAACAGTCGGTGATATCCGGATTTTTCAACCCTCCCGAAAGCGGAAATCCAGTGTTCGGCCACTGGGATGACGGTCGGCGAAGATTCCTCGCCGCGCTCAGAATGACAACACACAGGGTTTCTCAGCATTCTATAGAGCGCAGGCAATTTATGTGGGGAATGTCAAACTGACTCCCGCCTCGCCCGCGCAAGGTTAAGGTTCAGATCGGGTTCGGCAGGTCTCCTGACTCTCGGGTCGTCCTACTCGCAAGCGCCTTCCCATCCCACTAACGGGACAGTGGCTGTCAGCTCGTGAGCTTGCTTTCGTCGCCGATTACAGTAGCGGGGCTGCGGTGGATTTTCACCACCTTCCCTATTAAGCGCTCCGCACCGAACCGATGGTAATGGTTATTTACGTTGTTGAAAGAGGCGTGTCAAGGGGATTTCGGGGAGGTGCGTACGTCCCACCCGCCACCCGGGGATAGATAGTCTGCACACGAGGATATATGCCAATCACAATTGATCAATAGAAGACGATGAGATCGCTGTCCAGCCATTCTGGAGCTTTATAGTCCATAGCCCTGGGATGGGATGAGAAGATAAGACGGAGAGACGTCAGTGCACCACATGCGAGTCCAAGTAGCTTATCCTGCTCTATAGGGTATTTCCGATCATACTTTTCCTCTTGGAAATCATGTGCTGGCTTTTGCCGCAAATCCCGGATTTTTCGAAGCGGTTCAAGTATTTCGCGGGCCACATCAGCTCCGTCTTGCGACTTGTAGCGTTGGCTCAGCCATATCTCTAATGCTCTGAGTGTCCCAATCCGCTGTCTCTTAGCGCTACCGTCAGATTGTGCAACGTCCTCTTCCAACAATAGGTCGCCCTTGAAAAAATCATGGTTGATGTTCTCAGAGAGCATTCTGTCAAGAACGTGAACAAACTCGTAGCCCCCCCTCTTGTTGGTCTGAGCATTGGCATGAAGCCTTTTGGCCGATTGTCCTCGTATGTTTGCCTGAATAGAGGGGGCTTCCCGATCAACGTAGCGAGTTTATTGAGTTCTACTTGCTCAATTAGAAAGGCCCGGTATACGGAATGGTGCTCGGGCCAAACTCCCCAGACTGTAGCACGGTCATAGTCGCTGTTCATCACACATGGTTCGTCAACTATGTGTGCATTCCATAGCTGCTGGTGTTCAAGTGGTAAGCGAGACAAATATCGCAGATAGGCAGCCACAACGCGGTAACGAGGACTCTTGTGGTATCCTATCCCGAATGATTCCAACAGGATTTTGTCTCTGTCCTTCACATCATCCGACTCGTTGTAGTCGGGTGTTATGCTTATGAAGCCACCGTAGTCTCGAAAGTCAAACTGGTACCGAGGGTCTCTGTAGTATTTTTCGAGAACGTCTAAATCGAAGAAAACCGGCGTGAGCTGTGGTTCTGCCATAAGGATGCGTTTGGTGAATGGCCAATCATCGTACCCAGAGATATCAACCGCGTCAAGAATAACACTCTTCGTGGGGTACGCGCAGCATGTATCCTGCGACTCTCCTTTGAGTCTTCTTAACTGGTCTTCTACGGGTAGGTCTGCAATTCGCTTGATGTGTGGATTCTCGGAGTGACTCGCAAATACGAGTGTAATCCGCTGGCTTGTAATCTGGGGCACTAATCGCCTCTTTAGCTGTGTTGGTGCAATTCTGAGTTCGTCCGAAAGGGTGGAGAGCAGGATTCCATTGAAGTCGGGAGAATGCAAGTAGAAATCCAGAATCCGAGATAATACTGTGTTCTTTCTCATGTTCTGCAGAGGAGCATTAAGATGATTGATTGACTCTTTGCATGACAATCAGTCTTGCTACGTGATCCCAAGCTCGATCAGGGTTTCAAAACAGGCCAACCGATCAGCTCATTATAGAATTTGATGACATCCATGAGTAGCGCATTATGAATTGAGTCCTTGACCGTTATTAGATGGGAACATACCCCTCTCCCCGCATTTGTCAATTGAAAACAACATACCCACCCGTCTTTCGCCCGTATAGGACAAAGGAATTGTGGGTGGAATACAATTCCGTTAGTGTCAGGAAGGGACTCCTGACACCGCATGAAACAACGTACCCATCCGATGTTCGGGCAGGTCTTGACTGCGACTTAGTCGCGGTTGTGACCTGCCCGCAGTAGGTCGCAAAAGCGACAGGTCACACGCCCACGTAGCGTGGACGCAAGACCTGTCGCAACGTTCATAAAATGTACCCACCCGTCGTCCGCCCGTCTCCGACGGGGAAACTGTGGGTTGGGTGCCGTGCTGGGATTAGGATGGATTCCCGCCTTCGGGAGTGTTGAAAAACCCTATTTTCA
>JAGVNY010000150.1 GCA_020053015.1 Candidatus Zixiibacteriota bacterium
ATAGGTGACTTCTGAGATCCGACCAACACCCGTCGCCGTAAGGCGACGAAAGGAAGGAAAATGCCCCTTGACACCGGCCTTCTCATAGGTGACCTACAAATCTACAAATATCTACGCTTTCGCCTTGTTGTTTCTGTCCTTCACTCCAACGCGATAGAGCAGGTACATTATCGCAGCGAACGGAATCATCGCAAACCAGTCGGCCTCGGACAGATGCCCGATATACTCCGACAAATTGATTGACTGATCCCATCCAGCGCCGGTGACCGCAGCGAGGATCACACCCATGATGGCAGCTCCCGCGATGAAGCCGGATGACATCAGCACTCCCGGCGAGAATTCAGCCTCCGATGCGCTGCCCTTGCGCTTCTTGTCGACTATAGCGCGCACCATCCCGCCCGCCATAATCGGTGCGGAGCTTGACAGCGGGAGATAGAGACCCACTGCAAAAGGCAGCGACGACACGCCGACCAACTCCATCACCAGAGCAAGAAACACACCGATCAATACAAGTCCCCACGGCAGCTTCTGCGTGAGAATTCCATCTATGATGAGACTGAACAGCCGAGCCTTCGGCGAATCGAGCTTGGTGACCGGCTTGCCGTCGACCTCGGAGACCACACCCGCGATTCCGGGATCGACGAGGTATTTGATCTGATTTGACTCATCGACAAGGTACTTGCCCACAAGCAGGGTGCCGGTCTGCTCGGTTACGAAATGCACCCTGTACGTCTTGCCGTCGGGACCGACCTGCGTCTCAGCCGTCGGGTCTGCTGCGGCGACATATTCCGGGTGTTGAGCGGGAACGACTGTCGTGTAGGCATCATTGAGCGCTATCACGATCCACCCTATGATCAGCGCGCTTGAGATCACTCCAATCATAATACCGATTTGCTGGTATTTGGGCGTGGCTCCGACAAGGAAGCCTGTCTTAAGGTCCTGGCTGATCGTGCCGCCGTTGGATGCCGCAATACAGACTATCGCCGCGGTTGACAACGCCATCGCACGATATGACACGCCAGTCCATCCGACCGCGAGAAACAGAAGACATGTGATGAGCAACGTTGCCACCGTCATACCCGAAATCGGATTCGACGACGATCCGATCTCGCCTGTGATTCGACTCGATACCGTCACAAAGAAGAACCCGAACAGCACGATCAACACTGCCGAAATGGCGTTTATGTGCAAGACCGGCGCGAGCCAGATCGCGAGCACCAGTCCGATCGAACCGAACACTACTACTGACATGGGAAGATCGCGATCGGTTCGCAGAACCGTCTCTCTATCAGCGCTTTTTGCCCGAGAATCGAGGAACGTGCGGAACCCTCGCCTGAATGCTGACACGATGGTCGGGAATGACTTGATCAGGCTGATTATCCCGCCTGTCGCCACTGCGCCAGCCCCGATATAGAGCACGTAAGCATTTCGAACTTCATTCGGTGACATGTCACGGATCAGTTTTGTAGCGGGAAATATGACATCTCCGACGTGTTCACCGATGATAGTGATCGCGGGAATCAGAATTAGATAGGCCAGCATGCCGCCCGCCATCATATTGGCAGATACTTTTGGTCCGATGATATATCCGACTCCGAGAAGCTCCGGCGTAATCTCGGCAGCCACTGAGGCGCCCTTGAAGAACTTCAGCAGACGAGTCGGAATCTCGGCCCAGAGCTTTGTTCCAACGTTCAGGAACTTGTATAGCGCGCCCACTCCGAATCCGAGAAACACGGTCTTTGCGTTGGTTCCCCCCTGTTCACCGACGATCAGCACGTCGGCACAAGCGGTGCCCTCGGGATATGTCAGCTTGCCGTGTTCCTTGACGATCAAACCTTGCCGAAGCGGAATCATCATCAGCACGCCGAGTATTCCTCCAAGCAGAGCCATCCATAGGATGCTCACAAGCTCCATATCCTGACCAAGAAGCAGAAACACCGGCATAGTGGTGGCGACGCCAAATGCGATCGACTCACCTGCGGAGCCTGTTGTCTGGACAATGTTATTCTCGAGAATCGTGGCTCTGCCGAGAAGCCGGAACAGCGTGATCGACAGCACCGCGATCGGTATCGATGCGCTCACTGTCATGCCGACTTTGAGTGCGAGATATACCGATGACGCTGCGAATACTATTCCGAGCGCCGCGCCGATCGCAACCGCACGGAAGGTGAATTCCTTTTGTATTACATTCGCTGGAATGAAAGGCTTGAAGTCTGAATGTGACATATCTGGTCCTTCGCTTTGAGGCCTGCCTATATTGGTTCATATATACACGAATCACAGGCCGGGCGCAACAAGTAGATCGTTGCCGATCCCCCACCCACCGCTTCGGTGCCTGATGTTCGGACAGGTCTTGACTGCGACGAAGTCGCGGTTGTGACCTGCCCGCGGCAGGTTGTGAGAGCGACGGGTCACACGCTCCCGACTTTGTCGGGATCGCAAGACCCATCGCAACTTCCGAACGAATCAAGGGCCGGACACAAGTAAACTGAAGGATGGAAGCTCCGAGGAAGAAGAATAGTCAATAGGCGGGACCGCTCCGCCCCTCGCGTTGCGTGGGACTACGGGTACCGCCCTACGTCACACCTCCGTTGCAAACACCCAGCGTAGTCATACCCGCGCAGTTTTTCTGTGGTTGGCGTACGTCTTCGTGCGCCAATCAACCACCCTCGTGGCAGACGAGACGTCCGCCACGCACGACGCAGAGCTTGTCATACCCGAGAAAGCGGGTATCCAGTCCCGCGTTGGTTCCCTGACCCTTGAGGCGGGAAAGGAATGGCGTCAGCTTGTGAATTGTGCTTGCGAGCAGAACGCGCTACTGTTAGTATGGAGCAATTGGCAATAGCGAACAGTAGCTCCGCGAGGTTGCAGCATGGGGATTCTCGGATCAGCAATCTGCTCCATCAGATGGCTCCTGAACGCCATCGTTAGAGTGTCCTGGAAACCAAGAAGTGCGCGCGAGCAGAAGACTGCATCCTCCAAAGACATAGGCCTCTTGATTGGAGCAGTCGGGTTCTTGCTATCAGTCCTCTTCGGATGCAACCCGAAAATGACTGAACTGTCACCAGACGATATTGATGAGATTGCCGACAGCGTATCACAGGGAATCGGACAAGACGTTTACGTGGATGGCCTGCCCACTGCCCCTCCGGAAGTCTTTGACCCGTTTGCAAGAGGTCTGAAGTCAATGGCTCAGCACGAATGGGAAGAGGCCATCAATGCATTCCGTAACTCGACAAGAGAGGCTGCTGTGAGCCAGTTTGTAGCCTTATGCAATCTGATCGGCATGTGCTATTTCACTACCGGGAAACTCGATTCTGCCACGCAGAGTTTTGAAGAGGCTTTACAGTCTGCGAGACTATCTGAGGACACGCTGGGCGAAGCCGCTACATTGGTCAGCATAGGTCTTGTGCATCGAATTCGAGGCGATCTGGCAAGGGCAGAGGAATGCTATCAGATCGCATTGAAGGAATTCAAAGAAATCGGTGACAGATCATCCGAAGCCAGCGCATTAACTAATCTCGGTGTAGTGTATGGTACAAGGGGCGATCTAAAGAGAGCAGAGGAGCACCTGCAGGCCGCTTTGCTGATACGAAGAGAGATGGGTAACAAGTACAGAGAATCAATCGCTCTGGGCAATCTCGGCTTGGTATATCAATCCAGAGGCGACCTGGCAATGGCGGAGGAGTATCATCTTGCATCTTTGGAAATACTAAAGGAGATCCGAAATGAGGAAGGGGTAGCTAATCAGTTGGGCAACCTCGGCCTCCTGTATCAGAAGCGCGGTGAGATGGACACAGCAGAGGCATGCCATCAGGCGGCTTTGAGCATTCACCGTGAGATCGGTAACAGGGAAGGTGAAGCTAATCAATTGGGCAACCTTGGCCTGGTGTGCCAAACCAGAGGCGATCTTGTCGCTGCTCAGGAGTACCATCGAGCCGCTCTGATGTTAGACCGAGAGATCGGGGACGCAAACAACGAAGCGAAGAGTTTATGCAACCTCGCCCTTGTATTGCAGACCGGAGGCGATCTGGACAAAGCTGAGGAGTGCTATACGGCTGCGTTGGAAATGTTCAGGAAGATCGGTGACCGAAACAGCGAAGCCAGAACCCTCAGCGCTTTAGGGTATGTGCAAGCTCGCAGGGGTAACACACAAGATGGGCTGGAATTCTTGCAGCAGGCGCTTCTTATCTTCAAAGAAATCGGGGCGGTTCGAGATGCTCAGTTCGTTGAGAAGATGATCGGAGAGATCCAGAGTGGAAGCACTCCGCCGGAAGAATAGCCCTGGACATTTTCCGTTCACTCAAAGCACGTTGGTCTATCGGAGGGACCGCTCCGTCGTACTCAGGGCTGTGCCAATTGGCGGAAGGAGACCACATGAACACATCAAAACCATTGGCATTTGTGGCTGCATTTGTGAGTTTCATGATCGCTGCTTCAGTGGCTCTGGCGCAGAACGCGACACCGGCCACGCCGCCGCAAGCGATGGGGCAGCCTGCAACAAGCAGATCGCTTGCCTTCATGATGATCCCACGCAGTTGAGGAGTGTCATTCCGGCGAGGTCTCGCCGCAGCGAGACCGCAAGCCGGAACCCAGCTCCTCACAGTTGCCCCGCCTCTTGAGGCGGGAAAGGACAACAGCCGATCGGTGGCGTGCAGCGGGTGGGCGATCCCGGTGGACCGAGCAGAATCCGCTTGCGAACCCTCACTTCGATGGCTATATACAAAACCAACACAAGAACCCAGAATAGGCACGGGAACCATTATGGAATGGACAATCGCGGGCATAGCGCTCACAATCATAGGTGTAGTAGCCGCAGTCTACTTCCTGGTCCGGCCGCGCAGCAAAAAGCGGCGGAAGAAAGTGGCTGCTGCGGAGATCTCCCGCAGGTCGTACAAGCTATCTAAGTGGTCAATGTTAGTTGCCGTCGTTGGGTTAGTACTCACGACGTGGTCAGTGATTCGTTCGCCTCTGTCCGAAGATGACGTCGATAGAATCGCGCGTTCGCTAGAACAGAGAATCGGGCAGAACATTTATCTGGATGGCCTCCCCTCTGCTCCCTCGGATGTCTTTGATCCGTTCGCACGAGGCCTCGATTCGATGCTCGCATACAGGTGGTCTGGGGCCATATCGGAGTTTCGAAGTTCGATGAAGGAAGCCAAAGCAAGTCAGCTGGTGGCTTTGCACAATCTGATCGGGTTGTGCTTCCTACTTCCCGGAAAGCTCGATTCCGCTGAGCAGAGTTTTGACGAATCCCGAATGCTTGCACGAGAATTCGAAGACACACTGGGTGAAGCCGCTGCCTTGGGCAACCTTGGCCTCGTGTGCCAGACAATTGGCGATCTTGAGAGAGCAGAGAAGCACATTCGCGCGTCACTTAAGCTGTACACTGAAACAGGAGATATTGCTGGCGAAGCGAACCAATTGGGCAATCTGGGGATGGTGTGTCGCATCAGGGCCGATCTGACCGAAGCGCAGAAGAATCATAGCGCGGCATTGACCCTTCACAGGAAAATCGGGAGTCTGGAAGGTGAAGCGGCAGACTTGGGCAATCTGGGCGTAGTGTTTCAACTTAGAGGGGAAACAGACAGTGCAGAAGAATACCACAAGTCATCTCTGACGATTGAACAGCGAATCGGAAACAGACAAGGAGAAGCTGATCAACTGGGAAACTTGGGCAATATCAGTCGTGCCAGACGCGGCTACATTGAGGCCGAAAAGTACTGTCAAGAAGCGCTCCAGATAGATAGAGAGATTGGCTATCGCGAGGGCGAAGCCAGAAGACTCTCGGGGCTTGGTTCGGTGCGACTCAATCAGCACGATATTCAGGGAGGACTCGTGTTCTACTATGAAGCAATCCGCATATTCAGAGAGATGGGAGCGATGCGAGACGTGGGGATTCTTGAAGATGCAATCAGGAAGTTGAAAGACACAATTCCCCCGCAGGGAGAGAAGCCTTGATCCATAGGCGGGACCGCTCCGTCCCCCGACAAGCTCGGGACTCCGGGTACCGCCCTACGAGATCACCATACCGCATCGGCACGGCATGCCGTGCCGACTCCACCGAAAAACCTTGACAGCCGCCAATACACGTCTTAAGGTCATGATCAGCGCACGTCTGCCGTCAGCGTGCAGCTTGAATTCTGTTGATAATACCGAAGGAGGATGCTGTGCGGAAATCATGGTTTATTCTGATTGTAGCCGTTATGACCTTCGCGATGTTCGGATTCTCAAACGTCGCGCTCGGCCAGTTCGGCGGGTTGAAAGACAAGGTCAAGAACAAAGTGGAGAAGAAGACCGAAGACGCGGTCGACAAGAAGATCGACGAGGCAACCGAGAAATCGGATGATGAAAACAAGGAAGCAAAAGAAGCTGAAGAGGGCGAACCAGCAGCAGAAGGCAGCGAAGCTGAGAAACCGGCAGCGTCTGCGGCAACAGGTGCAACCGCAACCTCTGAGGACATGTCGCTCTACACAAAGTACGACTTCGTCCCCGGCGACAAGATCGTCTTCTTCGATGATCTGAGCCGCGAAGAGATGGGCGAGTTCCCGTCGCGCTGGAATCTTGACAACGGCGTATTCGAAATCGCCAAGCAGTATGGCCAGAATTGGATAATGTGCTCGGACGAGGGGTCCATTCGTCCCCGCGTCGAGCTCGGCGCGCTGCCTCCAAAATACACGGTGGAGATGGATTTCTACAACAAGGGCGGGGAATCAAAGGGACATTGGTTCCACATTGAGTGGATGGACGCCGAAGATGTCGCTATCGGGATACTGAGATTGCAGGATGCTAAGCATACTAACCTCAGGATCAAGGACAAGGATGTTGCCAGCAAAGACCTTCAGAACATCCTCTCGGCCGGTAAACACACTATGCGAGTGATGGCCACCAAGAGTACGATCAAGTGTTACATCGATAACGAACGCATAGCCAATGTCCCCGCTGTCGATGGTCTCGCTCCCATCGGTTTCCGCATTCACCTTGATCCATGGACGGACGATGCAGCGAATCCGATGCTGATGGGATCGTTCCGATACGCAGAAGGCGGCAAGACGATGCGTGAGCAGCTTGACGAGGCCGGAAAGATAGTCACGCACGGGATTCTGTTCGACTCCGGCTCCGACAAAATCAAAGCCGAGTCGTACAAGACGCTCGCCGATATCGGGCAGCTTCTGACCGATGATCCTGCTCTCAAGCTGTCTATAGAAGGTCACACTGACAGCGACGGAGCGGATGAATCCAACGCCGATCTCTCTCTGAGGCGCGCCAGTTCTGTTAAGGCATACCTTTCGACCACGTTCAAGACCGATGATGCGAGGCTATCAACCAAAGGCTGGGGTGAGTCCAAGCCTATCGACACCAACGATACACCGGAGGGCAAAGCCAACAACCGACGAGTGGAGTTGGTGAAGCTGTAGCGAAGTGAGTAGGTCGGGTTCCGATTCCGCCAATGGCGGAAGAGAAACCCGACACATCTGCTTTGGCATTGTGGTTGGCGTACGTCCTCGTGCGCCAACTGGCACTCGTGGCAGACGAGACGTCCGCCACGCACGACGCAGAGCTTGTCATACCCGCGAGAGGGACTGTTGAAAAAGTCTGTTTTGAGGGTGTATTGAAGAGAAGTAGATAGGGTTATGCAAACAAGAAGAGATAATAGGCAGTCACGGTTGGTTCTTC
>JAGVNY010000179.1 GCA_020053015.1 Candidatus Zixiibacteriota bacterium
ATGCTGTGGGGAAAGATTCTACTCGGAGAGAGTGTCACGGCAACAATGATAGCTGGCGCCGCTTTGATTATTCTTGGCACAAGCCTGGTAACGCGCAAACCCAAACCCAGGGCCAGTTGATGGCCAAATTGACCACTTCAGTTCTTGCACGAGTGCACCTGTATAACGGCTGCCGGTGGAGGCTCGACAGAAGTCTTCACCGGCATTAGGATGCGTAGCCTCGCTTAGATCCATGGCGGATGTTCTCTCTTTTTGATTGACCATAACAAACGCTTATGCTACACTACACTATCAAAGCATGGCTTTGGGTAAGCATAGTAGATCGTGACCGTCCGCTATCGGGCGGAGTGCCTACCACGAGTGACAGGGATGAGAGAAGTCTTGGGTACGACATTGACACCATTTCTGAAATGGGCTGGTGGCAAAAGGTGGCTGGTCGATGACCATTTTGATATATTTGACATTAACCATAGTCGCTTCATCGAGCCCTTTCTCGGCAGCGGGGCAGTTTTCTTCAGGCTCACTCCACAGAGTGCCATTCTATCGGACACAAACAACCGGCTTGTGGAAACCTATCAGGCGGTTCGCGATCACTGGCAAGAGGTTGAAAGGCACCTGAGAATCCATCAACGCAGCCACAACGAAGAATACTACTACAAGGTCAGACGAAGCAAGCCCCGCTCGCCAGCAAGCAAAGCTGCACAGCTCATATATCTGAATAGAACGTGTTGGAATGGTCTCTACCGTGTTAACCTGAAGGGCGAGTTCAACGTGCCCAAAGGAACGAAATCGAAGGTCGTATTCGATACCGACAACTTCCGGCAGATATCAGCGGCTCTGGCAAACGCAGAACTGAGAACGAATGACTTTGAGGATGTGATTAGTGAAGCAGGATACGGAGACCTCGTCTTCGTAGATCCGCCGTACACCGTGAACCATAATGACAACGCATTCATCAAGTACAATGAACGCCTATTTTCATGGGCTGATCAAGTGCGGTTGCGCAACTGCGTACTAACGGCGAGACGACGTGGGGCACGACTGATAGTCACCAATGCCTATCATGAGTGTATCAGAGAGCTCTATAAGGGTGTGGGCGAGCACATCAAGCTGTCCCGCACGAGCGTGATCTCCGGGAAGGCATCTAGCCGTGGCCGCTATGAGGAACTGGTGATCAGATGCGTCTGAGATGGATTAGACACATCCCTTTAGCGAATTCGTTCTATTGCTTCTCTCTGCAGAGTCATAAGAAGGCTCTGTCCAAATTCGTGACGCTGTGGGTGGTCTCCTCGCTGCCAGTCATTTTCGCGGTGCTATTCTCTATTATACCCGAGGGCGATGCTTCGATAGAACAGAAGTTCGTTGAGGGAATTAGGAAGTGCTTGTCTGTTTCGGAACTCTTTGTGTACGCCGCTTCGTTTCTTTCTCCCCTGCTTTACATCATCTTTGAGAAATACCGAGCTACTGAAATCGAACACTCAAAAGGAAGCAGAATATCTGAGACCTTCAAGCGTGTTTTTGACGGATACCAGACGATGTTCTTCAGTGCTATAGTCATATTAGTACTTACCGCCGCCGCATACACCGCGGCAAAAACGAGTAGCGCTGGTCTCGAAGACACATTCCTTTATGGACTGCTTCCGAACCTGGCCTGGTACGTGTACGCTTTTTCATTGGTTTGCTGGTACATGTCAATACTCGAAGGAGTTGCGGAGCCAGTGGACTTTGTCTCTGTGAATCGGGCCAGCGAGGATGCGCTCATTGTCGCGTTCACGAAGAAGAGAAAGACTAATCAATGACAAACCAGGAACTCAAGCTGCACGTAATAGTAGTCAAACAACCGATCGGGGAATTCTACATTGCTTCCATCAAGGCCAAAGATCTCGTAGAGATCTCATACTTCGATATCAGACGCCTCGCTGAAGAACAGCGCGATCTGGAAAAATACCTAGGAATACAAAGACCAATAAGCAAGAAGCGCATCAAGGACCTAAAGCAGTATATAGAAGCTCGAGATGCAACCTTTCCCACCGCGATTATTGTGGCAGTCGATTTCCGGTGCGCGGAATACGACAAAGACAGTGGCATTTTGACTCTCTCCCCTTATACACGTGAAGATGACGCGGAAGAGGAGTCCATTCCCTACGACAGGATTGCCAAAGTGATTGACGGGCAACACAGGATTGCGGCGTTCATAGACGAGAATAAGAAATGGAGTTTCGCCTTCGAAGGCAGGGATTTCGAGCTGAACCTCTCTATATTCGTTGGCGCAGACGTTTCTGAGCAGGCCAACATGTTTGCTACGGTGAACCTGGCGCAAACAAAGGTCAGCAGGAGTCTCGTCTATGACCTCACAGAACTCGCGAAGACGGCAAGTCCGTACAAGACCTGCCATAATGTGGCCGTTGTCTTGGACGGAGAACCAACCAGCCCATTGCATCAGCGAATCAAAAGACTCGGAACCGCGACTCCGAGACGAAAGCACGAGCCGCTCACTCAGGCGTCTTTTGTGGAGGCTCTGGTGCAGTTCATCTCCAGCGACCCTGTACAGGATAGGAATGATTTGCTAGAAGGGAAGTCACTCAAGAAGCCAACACCGATAGAACTTGAGAAGCGTCCTTTTAGGGACCTCTTCATAGCTGAAAGAGAGCTCGACATCGCAGAGATTCTCTTCAACTACTTCTGTGCCGTTCGAGCCAAATGGCCAAAGTCTTGGTCCGCTGTTGACGTAACGGGTAACCTGCTCCCGCGGTCCAACGCTTTCAAGGCCTTAATGAAGTTCCTTAAGGACGATGTTTATCTTAGAATCGTAGGAAATGAAATCGGTAGAATCCCGTCTCCTCCGGAGTTCTCCAAATTGTTTGCTCCGATTGATTTTGCAGATGCAGCCTTTACTACGAGTAAATTCGCCCCTGGAAGCGGAGGGCAATCGATGTTTCTGCGAATGCTTCGTCGTCAGATTACTCTCAAAGACATGATTCAGGAGTAGCTCTGGGCCTCGGGCCGGAGTTCACAAACGAACGAGTACCGTTTTGGACATCTGCTGCAGTTTGCGCCCTGTTGTGGAGTCAATTGGTGAAGAGACTGGGCGTGCAATAGCAATTGTCTAAGACTTCCCGAAACGTGATTTCAAGCCAGACAATTTCCATCTCAATATGCTCTGTGCCTCGCGAAATGATGGGAGCAGGTCATCAGAAGCGAATACTGCGTGCTGAGTCTCTCCGAGGGCCGACTTGATCCACGATGGGATGGACAGAGACCCTTCTCTGACGTAATCCAGACACGCGTCAAGATCGCGGCGGGAGCTTACCCACCTCACGCCGGTTCGATACGTCTTGCGAGGTTCGTAGCGCAGTCCAGTTTCTCTGGCGTACGCAAGAAAGGCCAAGTCGATTCCGCATCTGCTGGCAAGGTAGTCCCAGAGACCGTACCTGACGTTTACTTCGATTATCTTGAATACCCCATCGCGCGGATCGAGCTTGAATTCCACACCGAAAAGCCCTTTGTACTTCAGCGGCGTCAACAGATTGGTCGCAGCTTCAAAGAGCCTTGGATCATACACGCTCTCGACGAAAGATGCACTGCCAAAGTGTGCGGGAGTCACGCGGAGTTTTCTTCCTGCGAAGATCGCTTCAAGCTGACTGTCGGCGTTGTAGTATCCACAAACGTAATAAAGCGAGGCATCCTCACCCGGAATTATCTCCTGCAACACAACTGCGGGATCGACCGCCGCTATCATGCTGTACTTTGCTTCAAGGTCATCGCGGTCCTTGCAGACAAGACCCTTACAGACGCCTATCAGTCGGACAATCTCATCGCGATACCACGACGATGACCTGACAGGCTTCATAAGCGCCGGATACTCCACCGTGGCGAGCGCCTGCGGCATCTCTTCTAATGAGCTGAGAAAAGTCGTCTTTGGACCGGGAAGACGCTGGTTCGAGATGATCTCGGCAAGACCGGATTTTGTAACCAGTTTCTGAGTTAGATCCTCATCCGGCATCAAGAAGCTGTATTTACTCTGAAGCTGCGTTCTGTGCCTGGACACGGCCAGAACCACTGAATCACCTGTCGGGAAAAGCACGGCTTTCTCACCTAATCTGAGACTGAGCTTCGTCAGTTCTTCAGCCGCATCTTGCTCGCTCTTGAGAATCGAAGGCAGGACAACGGGCCTTGCGTATCGCGAACTCATC
>JAGVNY010000122.1 GCA_020053015.1 Candidatus Zixiibacteriota bacterium
AGCCCATACGAAGAGAAACACCTCCGGCAGTATCATCGAAATATCAGGCAGCATTTATCTATTCACCAGCGTTACAATATTCTCAAGTGTCGCGGCCATCAAGTTAGCAAGCGGCTTCGGATAGATCCCCACTGCGAGAGTAAGAATCGCAAGAGGCGCAATCGTGAAAATCTCGCGAGCGTTTATCTCGGTCAATCCTTCCCAGCGGACGTTGAATTGACCGAGGAACATCTTCTGTACCATGCGCAGCATGTAGCCCGCGGTCAAAACAACTCCGATTACCGCGATGCCGGTTAGAACCGGGTACCTTGCGAAGCCACCCACGAAGACGAGGAACTCCGAGATGAACCCCGAAAGACCTGGAAGGCCGAGCGACGCCATCGCGAAGAAAGTCATTAACGAACCATAGACGGGTATCTTTGTCCACAAACCGCCGAAGGCCTCGATTTCGCGTGTATGGGCGCGATCATAGAGGACTCCCACCAGAAGGAACAGCGCACCGGTGATCAAACCGTGTGAGAACATCTGGAACACGCAACCGGACAGGCCGGTGATGAATGCCTTGCCATCTGCCCCGACGAAGAACACCGACATCCCCAGCAGGCAATAGCCCATATGCGATACGGACGAGTATGCAACAAGCTTCTTCAGATCCTTCTGCGCCATCGACACCAGAGCGCCGTAGATGATACCGATCACGCCGAGCACCGCCAACAGCAGGGAGAAGTAGTTCGTGCCGAAAGGAAGCATCGGGAAAGATATCCTCAAGATGCCGTAAGTTCCCATCTTAAGCAAGACGCCGGCAAGAATGACCGAAACCGCGGTTGGGGCCTCCACGTGAGCGTCAGGCAACCATGTGTGGAACGGGAAGACGGGAACTTTGATTGCGAAGGCGATGAAGAAGAACGCCCAGACCATTATCTGGAGGTCCTTTCCGAACGCCGGTCCCATCTTGATCAGCTCCATGATATCCAATGTGTGAGGCTCAGTGTTGAAATAGAGCAGAAGAATCCCGACCAGCATGAATATCGAGCCGAACAGCGTATACAGGAAGAACTTGATCGCTGCGTATATCTTGCGAGGTCCGCCCCAGATCCCTATCAGGAAGTACATCGGGACGAGCATCACTTCCCAGAAGACATAGAACAGGAAGAAGTCGAGCGCCGCGAATACGCCCATCATGCCGACTTCCAACAACAAGAAGAAGGCAAAGTACTCTTTCACTCGGTGGCTGATTCCGAACGAAGCCACGATCGAGATGAAAGAGAGAAGCGCCGTCAGGAAGAGCATCGGAACCGACAGGCCGTCCGCTCCGAGGGAGTAATTGACGCTGAGAGATGGTATCCAGATGGCCTTCTCAACGAACTGCAATTGTGACGTCGTCCAATCGTACTCACCGAGCATCAGAAACGACAGCACAAGCGGTATGAAAGAGAATGCCGCGGACGAGTACCTGATGATCTTGACCTGCTCCTGTTTGAGGAACATCAGAAAGACCATTCCCGCCAACGGGGTGAATATCATCAAGCTTAGAAGCGGTATATCCATGAAGCGCTCCTTCTATATCATTGCTCAAAGAACTTTCAGCATAATGGCCAAAGCTACCACGACTCCCGCGAATATCACTATGGCGTAATTCTGGACTCGACCTGTCTGCACCTGTCTGATAACACTGCCGATTCCCCAGATTGTATAGCCGGAACCGTTGACGATGCCGTCAACGATGTACTTGTCGAACAGATCGTGTAGCCACGAGGCCAGCAGTGTAAGTCTCGCCACCAGATTCACCAGGCCATCGATCACAGCATTGTCGAATGACCAGAGGAACCTGCAGAATGCGAGCAGGGGTCTAATAACCAGCACATTATAGATTTCATCGAAGTAATACTTGTTCAGGAGCAAAGTATGGATCGGCCTGAAACGCTCAGCCATTCTATCGGGCGAGATCGCACCCTTGCCGTACATCAGCCACCCGAGGAAGATCCCCGAGCACGCGACGACCGTGGAGATGAGCATCAGCAAATAGTCCGCATGGCCGTGATGGGGGTGATGGTGATACACGAAGCTGCCGAAACCGGCGGGCAGCCACGGCATTCCAACCCAGCCAGCGAAGATGGCGAGCACTGCAAGGACAATCAGCGGAGTCGTCATCGATCTCGGTGACTCGTGAGCATGCTCATAATGCTCATGGACACGCGGCTTGCCGAAGAAGGTCATGAAGCAGAGCCTCGTCATGTAGAAAGCGGTCATGAATGCTACACACAGCGCCACCGCCATGAAGATGGGGTGCCCGTGCGTCGCCGCGATGATTTCATCCTTTGACCAGAAGCCCGACAGGGGGAAAATGCCCGAGAGAGACAGCGACCCGATGATAAACGTCGTTGCCGTAATCTTCATCTTGTTGCTCAGTCCGCCCATTTCGCGGATGTCCTGCGTGTGAGCGGCATGTATGACGCTGCCTGCACCGAGGAACAATAGAGCCTTGAAAAACGCGTGTGTCATCAGGTGAAATACGCCAGCGGTCATCGACCCGAGGCCGAGAGCCATAATCATGTAGCCGAGCTGGGAGACGGTGGAATACGCCAGAACTCGCTTGATGTCATTCTGTACCAACCCGATGGAAGCCGCCATGATTGCCGTAATAGCTCCGATTATCGCTACCACCATGCCGGCAGTCTCAGACGCCGAAAAAATGGTTATGCACCTCGCCACCAGATAAACACCCGCGGCGACCATCGTAGCGGCATGGATCAATGCCGAAACCGGCGTTGGGCCTTCCATAGCATCCGGCAGCCAGACATGGAGCGGAAACTGCGCGGACTTTCCAACCGCTCCACAGAATATGAAGACCCCGGTAATGGCAAGGATACCCGCCGGGATGTGTCCCTCTTCTATTTTGTGGAAGACCTCACCGTAGTTAAGCGTTCCGGCGTAAACAGTCAGCATCAACAAACCGACTATGAATCCGAGATCGCCTATCCGGGTCGTGATGAACGCTTTCTTACCAGCGTCCGAGGCCGACTTCTTTTCATACCAGAATCCGATAAGCAGATACGAGGTCAACCCCACCAACTCCCAGAAGACGAAGACCATCGCGAAGTTATTGGCGAGCACCAGCCCAAGCATCGAGAAAGTGAAGAGCGACAAGAAAGAGTAATACCGCGAGAATCTCGGGTCACCGTGCATGTAACCGAGAGAGTAGATCTGAACCAGCGAACTAACCGTACATACGACAACCAGCATGATCGACGTGAGCGGATCGATGAGCATGCCGATTTGTAGGTGGAAACCGGAGAGGATTATCCACTCGAATGCGGTTTCGAAAGGCTCGGGATTGGCGAGCATCCTGATGAGGATCAAGATGGAATACACCAGACCAGTCAGGATAGCCGCGATGGAAATGCCGGAAGAGAGCTTCTCGTTCCACCGTGTCGCGAACGTTATGACCGCAAATGCGAGCACAGGGAGCGCCGGTATTATCCATGCATAATCGAGCATATTTCTACCACTTCATCAGGTTCACGCGATCGACAAAAATCTCGCGGAAGTTTCTGTAAATGAGAAGCACGATAGCCAGGCCGACGGTTGCCTCCGCGGCAGCGACCGTTATCACGAACACTGCGAAAACCTGACCTGTAATCGCAGCTGGGTTGATGAACTTAGCAAACGCGATGAAATTGATATTCACAGCATTGAACATCAGCTCAATTGACATCAGAACTCCAATAGCGTTTCGACGAGTGAGCGCGCCGTACATGCCGATGCAGAACAGAACAGCCGATAGAGCCAAGAAATGTATGAGACCGACCTGCATCAATCACCATCCTTCTTCGCAAGAACAACCGCTCCGATCAAAGCTACGAGCAGCAAGACTGACACAAGCTCAAACGGGAGAACGAAGTTTGTCAGCAGAAGCCTTCCGATTGCGTGCGGCGTGCTGATCGTAACCGACGGACTGGGGGAAAGTCCGAATCCGCCCTTGACGGACATCGTCTTCAGAATCGCGCCAGTTACTATGAGTAGGAAGCTGAACGCTACAAGCGCTCCGAGCGCCTTCTGCTCATTCTGCTGGCGCACCTCGCTGTTAGTCATGCGTGAAGTCAACATTACTGCGAAGATCATCAGTATCGCCACTCCGCCGACGTAGATCAACACCTGCACGCCTGCAAGGAACTCCGCGTCGAGCAGCACGAACACCCCGGCAACAGAGAACAGACATAGCACCAGGAAAAGCGCCGAATGGAAGATATTCCTCAGACTCACTACAAAAATGGCCGAAATGATCGTGACAAACGCGATCACCCAGAACACCAATGATGCGGTTTCAGAAAGCATGATTAGCTACCCGCCTCTGATTCTGGTTTCCCAGCGCTCTTGCCCGAATTCTCAGCCGCTGTATCTGCCTGAGGAGTTGCCTGTTGAGCTACAGGATTCGCCGCTGGTGCCGTGGGAGCTGCCGCCGGCGTTTTGGGAGCCTCCGCTGGCTTCGGAGCCACGGGCTTCTTCTTCGGAATCGGCTCATACGGAACATCCCTGCCGATTTCTTGCAGCTTCTTCATATCGAATACGAGCTCGCTCTGATTGTAGACCGCGAATTCGTACTTGGTCGCCATCTTGATCGCCGCGAAATTGCAGGCTTCTTCACACAAGCCGCAGAAGCAGCAGATCGTATTGTCGACCGTGAATGACTTCGCATGCCAGCGATTCTGCTCGTCCTTTTCTCGCTCGATAGTAATCGCGCTTGTCGGGCATGCCTTTTCGCAGAGAAGGCATGCTGTGCAGTTCAACTCGCCCGTCTCCTTGTCCGAGAGAAGCACGACAATTCCGCGCGAACGTTCGGGCATCGGCCATCTCTGGTCGGGATACTGAAGAGTAACCGCTGGCTTCGGCAGCCTCTTAGCCGTCACTCCGAGTCCGATCAGCAGATTGTAAACTCCGTCTATGAAATCTCTCAAGATGCCCATTACCTATACTAACCTGCGATGCTCTTCCATACGAAATATCCGACAGCCGTCAAAACCAGGTTCAGGAACGCGAGTGGCAGAAGCCACTTCCAAGCGAATTCCATCAGATGATCGACTCGAAGCCGTGGATATGTCCACCTGAACCACATGAAGATGAATACCAGGAACAGCGTTTTGCCCATGAACCAAACCCACGACGGCAAGAAGGGGCCATTCCAGCCTCCGAGAAACAGCGTAGTCGCAATGGCGGCCGCCGTGAACATGTTGAGAAACTCAGCGAGGAAGAACATAGCGAATTTCATTCCCGAATACTCGACGTTGAATCCCGCTACCAACTCTTGCTCCGCCTCGGGAAGATCGAATGGAGTCCTGTTGATCTCTGCATTGGCCGCGATGAGATAGATCACGAAACCCAGCGGCTGTTTCCAGATATGCCATTTGAATATGCCGTCTTGCGAAGCGACAATGGTCTGCATCGAAAGCGACTCGGCAAACATCAACACACCCAGAATCGACAGCGTCAACGG
>JAGVNY010000182.1 GCA_020053015.1 Candidatus Zixiibacteriota bacterium
CGGAGCGCAGCTTAGGACTGCAATTCGAGTGTTCCAAGCGCTGAACGATCTGATATCGGAGGGTATTTGCATGTTCGTGGCTCAGACAGCAAGATTCGTGTTGGACAAACTGTATTGGCTCTCGCCGTACAGGTGGTTTGATGAGTGGGCGCGGCGCTCGGAAGAGATACCCGGGCGATCCGCTCAGGATCGGGAGAAGATACGCCGCCGCCGTTACCTTTTCAGCGAACTCTACATCGTCGGATGGGGTGTCATTGCAATCTTGCTCCTGCTGTTCGGGCAATGCATTCCGGCGCTTGCGGCCTATGTCGCCCTGCTGCGCGTAGTCGGGATTCTGAACAAAGAACTCGGCGTCGCGCTGTTTGGCATCTGCAAGATCACCGAGGGCAGGAAGGTCTCCAGCTCCGGCAGAGTTGTGGTTCTCGCGTTGATTAACTACTTCGTGGCCGCGCTGCTTTTTGCCTTTGCATATACCAAGATCGGAACATATAGCATCACGAGCAACTCAGTGGCCGCACTGTCACTGCAACGGGCAGTCATGCAGAGCTTTTCAATTCAGTTTTCTCTGCAGCCTGCGTATCAGCCGGCTGAACCTGCACTCTGGACACTGGTCTACGGCCAGGTAGTGTTTTGCTTTCTTTTTGGAACGATCATACTCTCGCTGTTTGTGTCGCTGCTGCAGCTTACATCGACTCTCGAGGATCGAGCCTCGGATAAGTCAGGTTCGTGATTCGGGATTGAAGTTCGATGGTCCAAACGCGTGCGATTCGAATTCAATCCAGTAGGTCCGAACCCCTGCGGTTCGGACTACGGTCGAATGCAGTAGGACTGAACCCGAGCAAACCCCGTTTACCGGGATTGCGACGTGGTTCTGCCAAGAGCACTGAATCGCGCTTGACGTCGCAGTTGGGCCGAACTATACTAAGCTGGAGTCTTTCTTGAATAATAGGCGCGGAGAAGACGTGAGTCGGCGAGAAATGTAGTAGCCCACTCAAGCGTAGCGGCGGGTGGGCAAGATACTGCGGGTGCTGCACAACGAGGCTCTCAGGCCAATATGGTGGTTTGAGTTGGAGAGTATGCTATGGTATTCAACAGAGTCATCATTGACAGCTACAAGTGTTTTCGGCACCTGGATATGAAGATCTCGGACGCCCTGACGCTTGTGGTAGGCGATAACGAAACTGGAAAATCCACATTGCTTGAGGCCGTGAACCTGTGTCTCACACAACAGCTCTATGGACACAACATATCGTATGAGCTGTCGCCCTATCTGTTCAACAAGCAAATCGTCAGCGAGTACTTGGACGGCCTTCAGGAGGGTCGGAAGACCAATCCTCCAAGCATCGTCATCGAGTTGTTTTTCGAAGATTGTAAGGTGTTTTCTGCCCTGAAGGGGCAGAACAACTCGCAAAGACTGAATGTCCCAGGCCTGAGGCTCTCAATAGAGTTCAACCCGGAATACAGTGACGAGTACCAAAGATACATAGAGGAACCAGACAAGATCAGGACGATTCCAACAGAATATTATCACGTGACATGGTATTCTTTCGCATGGGGGGCTGTCACCAAGCGCAGTATTGGCACAAACGTCACGTTCATTGATACCACGGCAATTCGACTTCAGTATGGCTCAGACTACTACATGCAGAAGATAATCGATGACTCTCTCGAACCCAGAGAGAAGGCTGAGATAGCAATCGCATATAGAATGTTGAAAGAGAACTTTGCCGAACAAGGGGCCTTCCGCAAGATTAACAAGCAGTTGAGCCTCCAGAAGGGAAGGATTTCTGACAAGGAGCTACAGATATCAATAGACGTGTCACAGAAAGCCGGCTGGGAAAGCAGCCTGACTTCCTATCTCGACAACATCCCCTTCGAGCACATCGGAAGAGGGGATCAGAGTATACTAAAGGTCCTAATTGCTCTGGACAGGAAGGCAGATGAGTCGCACGTAATTCTGATTGAGGAACCGGAGAATCATCTCTCCTATTCAACCCTGAACTATCTGATCGGCAAGATCCAGGAAAAGTGCGGAAGCAAGCAAGTTCTCATAGCAACCCACAGCACCTATGTTCTCAACAAGCTGGGGATTGACAAGGTGATGCTCATGGGTACGGGGCACGAGGCGGCTTCCCTAAGAGGACTCAACCACGATACGCAAGACTACTTCAGAAAGCTGCCCGGATATGATACTCTTCGACTCATGATCGCGAAATACCCAATTCTCGTAGAAGGTCCGTCGGATGAGTTGATAGTGCAGAAGGCGTACCTCCAGTCCCGCGGAAAGCTCCCCATCCACGACGGTATTGATGTCATTTCGGTTGGAAGTCTGGCTTTCAAGAGGTTTCTTGAGATCGCGGGCCTCCTTAACAAGTTTGTGGTGGTTGTCACTGACAACGATGGTGATTATGAAACGAAAGTCGAGAAGAAGTATGCTGACTATATTCACGAGAAGAATGTTCGGTTCTGCTACGATAAGAACGACTCCCGCAGGACCCTTGAATCACAAATCGCAGGAGTCAACACACTTGATGACATGAACCAGATGCTGTCACAATCATTCTCGGGCGAGCCAGCGCTTCTTGACTGGATGGATAATAACAAGACAATGTGCGCCCTCAGGCTTTTTGACTATGATGGACATATCAATGTCCCAGACTACATCATGAGGGCATTTGATGGGCAATAAGGTTCTTGTGGCGGCCGCAGGGTCTAGGAAGACCACCCACTTAGTGGAAGAAGCGATTTCAAGCCAGAATCGGCATACTCTGATCACGACATATACGATCGAGAACCTGCAACAATTGGTAGAGTATGTATCGCAGAGGATCGGCTGCGTTCCGAGCAGTCTGCAAGTCTCAACATGGTACTCTTTCCTCCTCCGCGACGGCGTTCGTCCGTACCAGAGTTCTGTCTATCCGGATAGGCGCATATCCAACATCTGCTTCGTGGAGGGAAGGTCAACCAGAGGCGTGGCAAAAGGGAACGTCACGAAGTACTATCTCTCTGATGGAGAACGCATCTTTACGGACAAGATCGCTGATTTCGTCTGCCAATGCAACGAAAGATCGGGGGGCCTCGTGATCCGGCGACTCGAAGACATGTATGACCAGATCTTCATTGATGAGTCTCAGGACCTCGCAGGATACGACTTTGATCTACTTGAGTTGCTTCTACGTTCACGAATTCACATCCGAATAGTAGGTGATTGCCGACAATCAACGTACTTCACGAATTGCTCACCGAAGAACAGCCGCTATAAGGGTTACAACATATGCCGTCTCTTTGCCGATTGGGAGACAGAAGGCCTTTGTGACCTAGAGGAGAGGAATGAGAGCTACAGGTGCAATCAGCAGATCTGCGATTTCGCCGACCGGCTGTATCGCGAACTCAAACCCACAGTGTCACGGAGTCATTCTATGACTGGGCACGAAGGCATCTTCCTAGTTGGCTCGAAAGACGTTCACAAATACTACTCGACGTATGAACCAGTGGTCCTTCGGGATACGATCAAGACCTCGACTGCCGATTTCCCTGCGAAGAACTTCGGGATCGTTAAGGGCAAAACGTTTGATCGTGTGCTGATATTTCCCAATGGCCCTATCCGAAGCTACCTCCAGTCTGGTGATCCGTCCCCTCTGAAACCAAGAAGCAGAGCGGGGCTATATGTGGCAGTGACGCGTGCACGTCATAGCGTCGCGTTCGTGTTTGAAGGGGCATCGGCAATACCAAATGTGAGCGCGTATGGCCTGTAGGTCGGATCTCAGAGTCAGATTTGTAGGTCCGAACCCCTGCGGTTCGGACTATGATCTGGATTCCCGTTTTCACGGGAATGACAACACTCTGCAGGTGCCCTACAGCTCTGCTGTGGGAGAAGCTTGGTAGGGCAGAACCCAAGCAATCCCGCTGTGAGCGGGAGCGCGATGTGGTTCTGCCACCCCATTTCAATCGGCAGAACCACTCCGTCCGCCTTCGGCAGACCTCGGGTACTGCCCTACGTCACACCAGGCATTCCGTAGGTCCGAACCCCTGTGGTTCGGACTCCGGAGTCGGAACCGCCGGGGTTCCGACCTACTGCGTGGCAGAACCACTCCTCCACGCTTCGCGTGGCGTCGGGTACTGCCCTACATCCAGCTCTCACATTTTGGAAACCGCAAAGGTTTCGACCTACCGCTGCAAATCGCAACGGCGGCACGACTCTGAAACATCATCGATTGATTAGCGTACTAACGAGAGTGAGACAGAGACACAGGCGCGGCCGCATGCGGTGAATTCGCTTGCTTAGCCGACGCCGTGCCGCTATTTTGCCCCGAAATTGTTACAAACAGGAGGTTTGAATGCACGGAAGGATATCGGCTCTTGTAATGGCAGTGCTGATCCTTATGTCATCAGGACTTTTCGCCCAGCAAACGGGCAAGGTCGACGCTCTGCTCAAAGAGGTCGACCAGTGGGTCACTACTGACACCACGCGGATAATGTCGTACATCGACAGC
>JAGVNY010000014.1 GCA_020053015.1 Candidatus Zixiibacteriota bacterium
CCTCGGGCTCGGCGCCGACGTCGGCTCCAGTTAGTGAGAATAGCATCTGCTGACCGGGCGCTTTCTCGTTATCAAGCACGACAGACCTCGCGGCAGCTTCATATCTAATAACCTTCCCCTGAGCTACCAGTGGGGCATTGCCGCATGACGCCGCAGCAAGCACAAGAAGCAATGTTACAGATATGATCTTCTTCATCACTTGCCTCCCGTTCCCGAAAGACTCTTCTGGGCGGCTCGTGCCGAAGCCTTTTCCCGTCTGATTCCGTTAATCAGCAGCCCGATAATCACCAGGCTTATCACGATACCGGCGGTGAGAATCATCACCGACGACGGGGTCTGCAGCTCCAGTTGCTTGAGAAGCACTGATGCGCACGCGATGAATATGGTGACCGCGAACAGGAGTCTGATCGAATAGCCGCGAACGTATTTGACCGCCACCGTTCCAAGTTGTGCTCCTATCGCCGCTCCGATGAGCATCCACATCGCTGCTATGAGATCCACGCGGCCTTTCACACCGTACGTAAAGGCTCCATATGCGCCGGTGATCATGACTTCGAAAAGATCGGTTCCCACCGCAACCAGTGTCGGGCAACCCACGAGGTAGATCAAGGCGGGCATCCTGATGAATCCGCCGCCCACTCCGAGCACGCTCGCCACTATTCCCGTAACCAGACCTACGAGAACCGGAAGCCACATCGAGCAGCGAATCCCGGACGTCTTGAAGTTTATCATCGGAGGGATATTGATCCTGTGTAGTTTCTGGGCGATGTTCTCGCCATAATCGGCTGTCGGTGCGCCGGTCGGGGCTTTCCTGCGCTTCTTCACGACATGGGTGATGTAATCGTAGAGCACATAGCTGCCGATCAGAAACAGAAACACGACATATGCCTTGCGAATCACCGATTCAGCAAGGCCGATTCTCTCAAGGTACATCACGAGCTTGGCGCCGAGCTCCATTCCGACCGTGGTGCCGATTATCATCGAAACGGCGAGCGCTACGTCGACGTTGCCGAATTTGCTGTGCCTGATCGTCGAAACGATTGATTTGCCACCCATGTGCGCAAGGTCGGTGCCGATTGCGTAAGGCATGGGGAAGCCAAAAATGTTCAGCGCGGGTGTCACAATCCACGCGCCGCCGATTCCGAAGAAGCCGCCACAAACGCCTACCGTTGTGCCTATCAGGAGAAGCAAGAGCACGTTGAATTCTATTCCGGCGATGGGCAGGTATATGTTGAATATGTCCATACTCTGTCTTTCTCTCCAATGGTCAGCAATTACTCATGATGCTGCAGTTTTCCGAGGTTGATTCCGAGCAGTTGCAGAAGCCTGTCCATACCGAGACCTAAGATCAGCCCCATGCCGGCCATGGTGATGACGACGACCGCTCCAAACAGCCACAGATTGCCGTTGTAGATGTCCGCAATCCACTTGGAGACACCGGAATCCAACTCGCGGGTGTCGGCGACGTTATAGATCTTGGTCGCCTTTGCCCCGCCTGCCGCAAGCACAACAGCGGGCATTGACCAGACCAGAATCAGGGAGAGAGCCACGGCGATCCGAAAGAGTTTCGTTACTCTCCGGTCAGGCAGCCGCAGCGATGACTTGCGTTCCACCTGGCACCTCCTTAAGCTTGTCTTGGATGAAAGAACATGTGTGTCACATTCACCGAGTACGCTGTGACAACCTAAGTTAGTGCCGAATAGAACGCAAGCAATTTGTGCATTTTTTCACATGCTCCCGATAGTAAATATCCAATGGTGGTTGTATTTGTGTGGATTAAGTCTCAGTGTCACCGAACCCCTGCTGTCCGAACTCCGAAGCCGCAAACCGCGAGGGCTTCGACCCGCCATTCCCGCGAAAGGTAGTGTTGAATACGTCAGAGGGTGTCATGAGTTGCGATGGGTCTTGCGACCCTCGGCAGCGGAGCGTGTGACCCGTCGCCTTCGCAAGTTGCCGCGGGCAGGTCACAACCTCGACTGCGTCGAGTTCAAGACCTGCCCGAACATTAAATAGCATACAGCACGGCCAGATTCTTCGCTATATTCAGAATGACAGCGACCAGACTCCTTCAACACTCCCGAAAACGGGAATCCAGAGAGCGCGACTGTGCCGTACCCCTACGGACACTCCGCGCACGGCGCAGGGCCACCGGCGAAGATGTATGTTATCAGATAGACCACGTCGTCTATATCAATCGCAGGATTGCCTCCGCTGCAGTTGGCATCGCCAGATTCGATTGGCTCAGGCGGTGTGCCGCTGGAGAAGATGTAGTTGAGCAGGTACACAACGTCGTCAAAGTCGACTAAGCCGCTGACGTTGACATCGCCGCATGCATAAGACCCGAGTTCGCCAAGCTCGGTCACAAAGACGTCGTAAGCACCCTGATACGTCTGACAGGGATTCTTAGTCGGGAAACTGGCAGACGTGGTCCGGCCGGTCAGATAGACATTGCCGCTCATATTGACCGCAATGCCGTATGCGCGGTCGTCTTCCTCTCCACCGAGATAAGTGCTGTAAACAAGGCTGGAGCCTGATTTCGGGAGTTCGGTCAGAAATACGTCAAGTCCTCCGTAATTCAAGGGCTGAAAGGGATCCTTGGTTGGGAAGTTGCCGGAGTCAGTGAATCCTGCTACCCAGACATTGCCGTTAGGCTCGACTTCAATGCCGGTCCCATAGTCGCCTCCGCCTCCGCCGAGGTAGGTACTAAAAGCCAAGCTATTGCCGGAACTCGAGAGCTTGGTCACGAAAGCATCGTAAGTGGTCTGATTCGTCTGATATGGATTCTGCGTCGGGAAATTGAAAGAATACGTATCACCCGTCACGTAGGCATAGCCGCTATCATCGATAGCAATCGAGCGCCCGTATTCTGCAGATTCCCCACCCAGATACGTGCTGTAAATCAAGCTGTCGCCCGACTCGGCAAGCTTGATCACAAAAACATCGCAACCGCCCTGATACGTCTGATAGGGATTACAAGTTGGGAAGTCGCCAGATAGAGTGTATCCCGTCACATAGGCATTACCGCCGCCGTCGACAACAATGTCAACTCCATAATCGACATCTCCACCGCCGAGATATGTGCTGTAAATCAAGTTGTTGCCGGAACTTGAGAGCTTGGTCACAAAGACATCCGTCCAGCCCTGATAAGTCTGGAAGGGATTCTGAGTCGGGAAGTCGCTGGACTCAGTGTGTCCTGTTACATATGCATTGCCGCTGCTATCGACCGCAATACCATATCCCGAATCGAAGTATCCCCCTCCGAGGTAGGTGCTGTAGATTAGGCTGTTGCCGGAACTTGAGAGCTTGGCCACGAAAACGTCCCGGTAGCCGCCGTAGTTGGCTTGAAAAGGGTTCTGAGTAGGGAAATCGGAAGAAGTAGTCCAGCCAATCAAACATGCGCCGCCGCTACTGTCGACCGCGACACCGTACGCGTAGTCTTCGCTTCCGCCACCGATGTAAGTGCTGTACACCAGACTGCTGCCGGAACCAGAGAGCTTGTTTACAAAGACGTCAGAACCGCCCTGATCCATCTGATAGGGGCCCTGAGTAGGGAAGTCGGAGGAGGACGTCCAACCCATCGCATAGGCATCACCGCTGCGATCGACCACAATGTCCCATCCCAAATCGTCGCCTCCGCCGCCCAAGTACGTGCTGTACACAAGCTCCACCGCCTGGGGACTGCGCTGCAAAGATGGGGGAATATCAGATCCCGCCTCAAGAGGCGGGGCACCCGGATTCTCAGAGGGAGGGGCGATCACGCCCGCAATCTCTCCCCACTTTGTCTGGGCGGTCATTCTGCTGGACTCATCCGCCA
>JAGVNY010000002.1 GCA_020053015.1 Candidatus Zixiibacteriota bacterium
ATATTTGTGGCTCGAAGTATGCCGTCCATCGTCGACTGGCCGGTACCGTAACGGTTATCGAATAGGTGCTTTGTATTGGAATCATTCACCGCGATGATCGGATAACCCAGTACGCCGTCATTCTCCATCGCACGCAGCCTGATTACGCCGGTTGTAGTCTCTTCTGTCCCGCCGAGCACTCCACCGAGCGATTCTTTCCGCTTAGCATGGAGAGTCGACACGACATCGCAGCCGTCATCCATAGTAAGATGCGGTTTGGTATCGATCACTGACATGACATGATCGTAGTATCGCTTTCGACTCTCGCCACAGACTGCGTACACGGGTATCCCGAGGTGTTTGACAAGCGACGCGGTGACATCGTCCTGCGTGGAGAGCGGATTCGAGCCGCAAAGGGCAATCGTCGCCCCCCCGGCCTTGAGCGTTTCCATCAGGTTTGCGGTCTCGGAGGTGACATGCAGACACGCGGCCATCCGCAGCCCCCTGAGCGGTTTCTGTTTTCGAAATCTGTCCCGAATCAGGCTCAGAACCGGCATGTAGTTGGCGGCCCATTCGATCCGCTTGCGTCCGGTATCGGCGAGTTTCATATCTGCGATGTCGTAGCTTCTCTTTGGCATATTAGAATTCCTTTGCTATGTCTTTTGCCCTGTCAGTCTTTTCCCAGGTGAATTCATCTTCCGTGCGCCCGAAATGTCCATATGCTGCGGTCTTGCGGTACTTGGGTTTGAGCAGATCGAGCGTCCTGATAATACCCCTCGGCGTGAGATCAAACTTCTTCTTGACGACCTCGACCAGTTTCTCATCGGAGTATTTCGACGTGTTGTCGGTCCAGATCGCTATCGAGACGGGCTCTGCCACTCCTATTGCGTACGCAAGCTGAATAGTGCACTTGTTAGCCACACCCGAGGCGACTATGTTCTTTGCAATGTACCTCGCCATGTAAGCTGCTGACCTGTCAACCTTTGTAGGATCTTTACCGGAGAACGCACCGCCGCCATGCGTTGCCATGCCCCCGTAAGTGTCGACAATGATCTTCCTGCCGGTCATGCCGGTATCAGACTGCGGCCCGCCGACCACGAACTTGCCGGTCGGGTTGATGTAGTATTTCGTGTTCTTGTCACACATAGAGGCGGGAATCACCGGGTCAATGACCGCTCTCTTGATCTCCTCGCGCGACTCCTCGGTGATGCATGTCTTGACATAATCGAGGATCTCCTCGGTGTGTTGACATGAAAGGACGACAGCTCTAACCTTCATCGGTTTGCCGTCAACGTATTCGACGGTGACCTGAGATTTTCCGTCAGGTCCGAGATATCCGAGGATCTTGTTCGTGCGGGTCTCCGTCAACCGCCTGCAGAGTTTGTGCGCAAGCATGATTGGCATCGGCATGAGTTCCTCGGTTTCGCTGCATGCGTACCCGGTCATCAGACCTTGATCACCTGCTCCGCCCGAGTCGACTCCCTGCCTGATATCCGGCGACTGGCTTCCAATCGCATTAAGTATCGCGCATGTCTGGTAGTGAAATCCGAAACTTGGGTTGGTATAGCCTATGTCTCGGATGAGTGAACGGACAAGATCGTTGAGATCGACATATGCGGTCGTCGTGATCTCGCCTCCGACTACAACGAGACCTACGGTTACGAATGTCTCACATGCGACCCGCCCCTGAGGATCATGTCCGAGCACCTCATCGAGGACGGCGTCCGATATCTGGTCACATATCTTGTCGGGATGCCCTTCGGTAACCGACTCAGAAGAGAATAGAAACGACTTGCTCGGCATGGTACCTCCTGTATTTCGCCCTCTCGCACAATCCATGTTGCGCGGCCAATTTCCTGCGGTGAAGATTGAGTGATCCGGCCCAGGCAGTTTTTACGCGCCGTGGATGTTTCGGCGCGATACTCTCGCAAGCGCAAGCCAACTGAGGACAAATGTGGGTCACAATGGCACAGTTCGAGAGCTTCTCATCCAACAGTCTGTCAGTAGCTGATTTCAGACGAATCACCCACATTCAGAAGTTTGAACACACCGGTCACGATTGCATTATTTCCAATTAATGACGAGGTGAGGCGCGCGTTCTCGACTCGGGCGCCCGCCGATATTATCGAGTCGCTGACGATCGAGTTTATTATCACCGAGCCGGCAGCGACCGACGTGTTCGGCCCGATTATTGACTTTTCAACCGTCGCATCCGGATCGATATAAACCGGCGGCACGGTCACACTTCCCGGAATCTCCGCCTTTCTGACATTTTCCGGAAGCCTCGCCAGAAGGTATCTATTGGTTTCGAGCATCGTCTCACGTTTCCCGCAGTCAAACCAACCATCGATCGTGAAAGCATGCAACTCGACACCCAGTTCAATCAGCCTGCTGAAAGCATCCGTAACCTGGAATTCACCCCGGGTTCTCAGTCCGCTGCGATACACATGATCGAGCGCTTCGTAGAACCGCGCCGTGTCCTTGAAGTAGTACACGCCGACCGAGGCAAGCATTGACTTCGGACGCTCCGGCTTCTCTTCGATTCTGACTATTCTCGTGCCGATCGTCTCGACGACGCCGAATCTAGTCGGATCCTCGACCTCTTTCACCGCGAGAATGTTCTGTTTGCGGCCAAAGAGCCCGTTCCAGTCCGTGTCGATAATCGTGTCGCCGAGAATCACCAGAAGATCCTCAGTGTCTCCCGGTCGCATTCCGAGATAGACTGCGTAGCCCAACCCAAGCAGCTCTTCCTGGTCGACGAACCGAACCTTAGCTGCGTAGGAGCCGGTGACATAGTCCACCACCTTATCGCCGAGAAAGCCGGTGATGATCGTAATTTCGGACGGACTCAGCTTGAGCACACTGTCGATTATATGGCCCAGAATCGGCTTCCCAGCGACGTACAACAGCGCTTTGGGTGCGCTGTGCGTATGAGGGCGCAGCCTCGATCCGATTCCAGCTGCTGGAATAATCACTTTCACGAACAGGTCTCCGTCGTCAAGTCAACAAAGGATATTAGCCCCCGCACAGAGTCAATGCAACTAATTTATGAGGCCGAGCCAGTCTCGCAATAGAAACTGCATCCTGCCGATAAGAAGCGACACTCTCCCCATGACAGTGTAGCCAAAGTGTGCGCCAAACGATACCATGATGAACACGATTCCAATGCGAGCGGTGACCCCGAGCGCACCCTTGTGCTCCTTCGAGAAATAGAAGTAGAGAAGTGTCGTGACTACACCGGCGAAGATCACCCAGCCTCCTACCAGAGCGTACCAGGTGCCGCTTGTCTCCAGCCCCGTAATCGTGTCGCTGACTTGTGGCAACACGTAGCCATGCAACTGCTGCATTATCGATATGCCGGCAGTGTTGCCGACCACGAAGGCTATTGAGATTCTCGAGAGGAATGAAATCCTGTCGAAGAATCGTGTAAACATCAATGCGCCGAGGATGCCGGGCACGAAAAGGCTGAATGTCCCCTCATGGGTGATCGGAACCCATAGCTGCTGCACGATTACAGCGTGCCAGATCAGGCCGGCATAGTAACCCGCCGAGATTCCGGCAAAGATGTGCTCGGCAAACCTGTAGAACGGATTGTCGCGGTAGAGATACGAGAAGATGCAGAGTGTCAGAAGAGCGGCAAGGGTGAACTCAAACATCTGTGTCGTCTGAGGGCTCATCTTCTTCTGCGCCCCCAAAAGTATGCGAAATTGCCGATGATTATTAGTCCGATGATCGTCAGATGCACCATCGACTGAGCGCCCATTCCCGCCGTAGCCATTCCTTCCGACCCGACCAGAAATTCGTACTCGGAAGCGCCTTTCATCCCGCCGAGAAGCCCGACGAGCTGTTGTGCCCGCACATAGGCGTAGAACTTGGGCGCCATCACCGCTGTCACACCGGCGCCCATCGAAGCCCCGAACTGCGCATTTGCAAGTCCAACCCAGTAATCTACGATACCGTTGTCAGAGACGATATAGATGAACTTGAGGTCACCGTATTTGTCGACATTCTGCATCATCGGAAGGGAATCAAGCGGAGTTCCATAAAAGTCGGTCGGATATATCGCTCTGAATGATGTTCCTAATCCGAGCAAGACCGCAGTGTAGTTGGCCTTGTAGCCGAGATTGACATAGTCGATGCCGTAAGTTCTGTTGAACTCCTTCGCCATCGTTGCCATAACCCGCTCGGCGATGCTCGGGCCACCAAGTCCGACTGTCGACATCGTGACAATCTTCATGTTCTTCCGCCAGAGATGTTTCAATGCGGCTATTGACATCGGCTCGGTCTCGGCGAGAGTCGACGGATAGTAATCGAAAGTCAGCATGACCGTCGAGCCGTCGGGAATCGAATCGACCCGATCATAGAGCGCCTGCGTCTCGGGTGAGATCGCAACCGGCAGGGGAAACTTGAATATCAGGGGAAAAACGACCGAAAGCGATATCAGCAGAAAGATGTAGCGTCGATCAATCGACGAGAGAAACTCGGCTACGCGCGATGCCAAACTCTATGATCTCCCGAGATATGTGCGCTCGACGCCGAGTATGATGCGCAGCGACATGCTGGCAGCGCCGAGGGCCGCGCCGATAATTATCCCACGTTGCACTGAGAGGTTGGGATAATTCATTATCCAATCCGTTACCTGGGGAAGGTACGAAAAGATGATGCGGCCCATCGGCACTCTGCCAAGCATTACTATCGTAGCTGTAATAAGCAATATCGTCGCTTCAATCGTCCTCGCGCGAAACGCGCGGTAAGCCGCCGAGGCGATAAAGAACGCCAGCAGCGAGAACATCGTCGAATCCATCGGCGTGTACATCTTCTGGAACACCCAGTCATACATCGTCCCCTGCTCAGTGCCCTCGAGTATCGCAGAGCCCAACGTCAGAGCAAGAAACACGAGCAGCGGTATCCGGTATTGCCAGCCCTCTTTGCGCTGCTTGATATGGTTGATCGAGACGGTTGTGATAGATACTGCGCCGAGCATAAGCGCGAATCCGCCGACTATCGTCACCCAGACGAGCTGATCCTGGGCGAAATTCGAAATCGTTTGTTCGCTGGTGAAGAACGCGATGACCATAGTGACTCCGGCGAAGAACGCCACCAGTAAGGGAAGCTGTTTGCCGAGAAACGAGGTCACGCGCCTTTCTCCATCGTTTGAGGACGCCCAAAGATACCACAACAATGCCTTTTGTCAATTCGCAAATTAGGTGGTTTTGGCACGCTGTTTTTACCCGTTTTTCCCTTATTTCGCGAGAGGTAGTACCAAGTTGCGAAAGTTCGTGTCATATTTCTCAAGACTTAAGCTGTTGTCTACGAATTTGTTGCATTCCCATATTCTAACGCAAACTTCTGCAAC
>JAGVNY010000119.1 GCA_020053015.1 Candidatus Zixiibacteriota bacterium
ACGCCAGCTCTAAACCCTTTGCCTGGACCGCCACCGCTGACTCAATCCTGCAAAAGGTCAAAAGACTTTGTGAATATATCTCTGGGACAGGACACTAGTACTGCTCCCAAATATCCTTATTATTTGTGCGGCATTTCGAGGATCAGACTACCGGATGGTACTCCCGTCGACACGCTGGCGGGCGCATCCAGACCGATCGCGACGTACAGCCCGAAGCCATACGACACTTGGTCATACGTATGTGTCGACGCGCCAGGGATGAGCTACCCGATGATTTCCATGGCCTGCGCCCATGAACTCGGCCACCAGATTGCGGCTCTCCCGCACTTGTGTAAACAGACGACTTCGGGATGGGACTGGGATACGCGTCATCACAACAGCTCACTCTGTCTGATGGTGAAGGGGCGATACTCTGAATGCACGACTGGCGATCCGCTGACTTTCATACATTTCTGCGACACGTGCAAGAAGTACACGAAATTGGTCAAGAGGTGACAGTGATGCATAAGATAATGTCTATTTGGTTGATGTCGGCAGTCTGCTTCTGGGCGACCCTGCTTGGCGAATCGCCTGCCGGTTTTGGGCGCCCCAACTTGGAGTTCAAGTTACTTTGCGACAAGGCTTCTTACCTTGTCGGCGAGTCGATCTGGATTGACGTGCTTGTGATTAACCGCGAGAAGGACACGGTCAAAGCATACTTCCCATCGCCCTACTTCGATCATTTCAACATCGTTGTCATCCAGGGCGAGTCGGACACTGTCCCATATATGGGTGTGGAGTTTGAGTGGATAAACGTGTCGAGTCTGCCGACGTGCAAGATCGCTCCGGGGGATACACTCTACTATGCTTACGATCTGCTTTGTGGTTACTCGGCTCCCGAGGCGGCGCTGGACTTCCGACTCAAGGGTCGTGTTAGAGTCTCGGCAGTCTACTGGGAGATCTTCCGATCCAATGAGCTTGATATCAATATCGCGGAACCTCAGGGAAGCGAAGCGGAGGCCCTTCGGCTCCTGTCCAAAGGGACGGAAGGACCACTGGATGATGGCACCGCTGATTATCTGAGGCAATTGGTAAATAAACACCCTTCCAGCGTTTATATGTCCCGTGCACTCAAGTCCCTGATCGCGCACGAGCGCTATAAAGCCAACGGTGCAGCCGCAGTCGCGGAATACTCGCTACGAATTCTCTCAGCTTTTCCGAACTCTGGCCTTGCTGTGGAAGGGATACCGTACTACCTGGGGACCTGCACGAAGGCAGACAGCACGGCTAAGTTCGAGAGCCTGATGGCAGCAGACAAGCCGTTTCGGCTTCGCATGATTACCCGCAACTACCTGCGGAGACTGCCAACGTATTAGGAAGGGGAAGAAGATGAAAACATGCATTGCATTTCTGTTGGCCACTCTCGGCATGACAATGGCAAGCAGCCAGATCAGGGCCGAGAGCACGGCGATGATACAAGCGAAGCTATTTGCCAACCCGGATATCTGGCGACTGTCGAGAATGACATCGATGGAGTGTTACGACGAGGAGATTCTCAGGTATCCTGTCAAGGGCTGCATTTCGTACGTTCCGAATAGCGAAACTGAGACGCAGTGCGTCGTGACGTTCATTGTGGATCACACTTTCGATGGAATTCTTTATAGAGATGAATGGGATGCGATCTTTCGATCTTACGGTCATCATGGGTACGGAAACGGTCCTGAGTTCTTCAGCCCGACCAGCATTGACGTATATACGGATCAGCACCTTTTCGGGAGCTGGTCCTACTTCTGGGTCTTTGTTGCTGACTGGTGGAACAATCGGATCAAGCGATTGAAATACAACTGGGATACGAAGCTCTGGACGGATATGGGGCCGATCACAGGCAACGGTCTGTATCGCCCCATTGACCTCGACTACCACAACGGCGGGGATTTCGAGGACGAGACCGACGACCACGTTTGGGTCCTCAACAACAACTGTCTTGTCAAGTTGTTCACTCCCGGAGGGGACTACGTCATGACCTACGGCAGCCAGGGGTCAGGCGTCGGCGAGTTCCAGAATCCGACATCGCTGGTTTGCGGGCGAGCAAGCTCCAGCCCTGACCCAGGATTCCAGCCGTATGCCAACACCAATTACCTCTACGTGGCGGATGCCGGCAATGATAGAATCGTGCAGTTGAAGATCGTCGGCACCAATCTCGAATGGTATCGCGAATCGAGCAATCCACTCTTCTCTGAAGCCGTCGATCTCGAGACGGACAACTTTGGGAATCTGTGGGTCGTGTTGTCCACCGGCGGCGTCCTCAAGTTCACCAAGGATCTCGAGTACCTTGCGGCATTCGGCTCGGAGGGATTCGGCCCGAACCAGTTCTATGATCCCTACTGCATAGCCAATGTGGGCGGCCCTCTCTGTGTCGGCGAACTGCTTGTCACCGAGAGCTGGGAAGACAGCTCAGGAATCCAGCGATACATCCCCGGCGCGAGCATTGAGGATGTATGGGTGACGACATTTCAGATATTCGATGTTTGTCGGTGCGCAATCAGCTTCACGCTCGCTGAGTACAGTCGAGTGACTGTCGAGGTTTATAATAGCAGTGACGAGCTTCAGTGGGGCA
>JAGVNY010000163.1 GCA_020053015.1 Candidatus Zixiibacteriota bacterium
ACAGGTCAAAATATACCGACCTTCTCCCTGTGTCCACTTCTTCGGGGGAAGACCAGTTCCGAGTGACGCGAAGCGGAACGAGAAACCCGACAACAGCTTTATAGTGTTTGGGCAGGTCTTGACCGAGACGAAGTTGAGGTTGTGACCTGCCCGCAAGGAGTTGTGGAAGCGCCAGGTCACACGCCCCGACTTTGTCGGGACGCAAGACCTGTCGCAACTTCTGGTGGCATCTGGGTTTTTCAACACTCCCGGAAGCCGGAACCCAGTCCTTCCGCGCAGCGTCGGGAATCCGCTACTCGCATTCGCAAGCACAAGATTCGCGATGCTGACAGCGCAACAATCACCCATCTGCGCCCGTCCGACCTCGCAGAGCCTGAGCGAGGCAGATCACGAGGTCTTTCAGCACGCCCTCATGTTGGAAATCACTCAGCAACACGACAGCGCTATCCCGCTTGTAATCGTCCATTGATCTCAATTCGTCAAGCAGTGAGTCTATTTGCAAATTGGCGGAAATTCGCCCGAATTCCTGACACTCGTCAGACTGCCTGGCGAATAATCGCTTGAGCAGGAATACGAGCGATTCCTCCGGCAGGTTGTTCTTGTGAAGCTCGGCGAAGGCCTCATCGACGGCTGCGTCAACCGAATCGCCGAATGACCTCTCTATCCCGCCTTTTCCATGTCTGACGCCGGTAACGAGAATCTGAGTCGCTAATTCGATTACATCCATGTCTATGTCCACATCTCTGTATATGCAACGGCCGGGATTTCACCCGGCCGTTGAGAATGTCAATAATCGCACCAAATCAGACTCGAATTAGAATGAGGCCGTCATCTGAAGATAGAGCCAGTGAGCTGGATCCGCGCCTTGCCCCCTCCAGTCGTCGCTCGGGAAGAACATCGATCCGCCAAGCTGTATAGCGAGATTCTCGTGGAGCTTGTGTGTGAAGAACAGGTCAATCTCTTCACCCACCGCTGAAGTCTTTGCACCGTCCACAAGAGAGTTGTAATCCACGTTCGCCATGAAATAGTGAGCATGCAGGTTGATGGACGTCGTCGAGATCGGCCTAAACATGGTCGTTAGGTAGAAGTCGTTGAGTCCTGGCATCGCTGAAGACACGAAGTAATCCATGTGTCCGCGAAACTTGTGTCCTGTATAGTAGAGATTGTCATAGACCTTGTATTTGTCGTCTGACTTGTCGTCGCCTGATGCTATGTCCGCGCCCAGAGCAGCTCGAGACGCGCGTGGTGAAACGAGCTGTGGCGAGTAGCCGATCTCAAGGGTAACAAGATATGCAGCGATGTCCATGGCATCGAAGTTGATGTTGCCGAACTGATATGCGAGGTTCGACGTATAGTCGAAATCGGCGAATTCCCCGTGTCGATACAGGCCGACCGTGAATCGGTCCAGATATCGCTTGCTGTCCGAGTTCGTCCGGTTATCCCTGTCCCAAACGAAGAAGAAATCTATGCTCGGTTCTTCGATCGTAGTGTACAGACCGAACGTTTGCAGGTCATCGTTTGATTCTATTCTCCGTTCGTTCTGGATGAAACCGAACAACTGAGCGTCCACGCGCCCGTGCCTGAAACCCAGCAGAGCGCCGTCCCAGGTCCTGCCGATATTGCTCCAGTCGACGGCACCGAATACGCGCTGATCTCCTTTCGCGAATTCGAAACGCCCGACCTGCATATAGAGCTGTCGCACGAAAATGCTGTCGGCGTAGAAATACCCCTGGTGCAGGCCAAGATTCTTGTCGTCCTGCAGCGACCCTGAGCCAAGTAAGTTTTCACCGATTTGTCTCGAATCCTGAATCTGCACGAAAGCTCGCACATGCGGGTTCATCTGAACCCCGAGACCGACTCGTGTCCTCAGCAGCCCGAAGCTGTAAAGCTTCGTGTCGCCCCTGAAATCTCTATTGTCCCCCTCGACACGCGCTCTGATTTCACCCGTAATGCTCAGCTTGTCGGTGATGTCTTCTGCGACAGCTGCACTGACAATGCAGAAAACGGCAAGAAAAGCCATCACAACTGTGAAATGTCCTTTTCTCATACTTCCTCCCAAAATCAATCAGAACCCCGATCCTCTGTGGTCATCGTCGAACATACAACCAGATCTTCAGTTTGGCAGTCCGGCGACCTCAAGCGTCCGACCGCAGGCTGCGCCTATTCTGCTTGAATATTGCCGGTGTGCTTGAGCATTGTCAACACGAATGTGCTGCTTGCCGAGACTACCTGAAGGAGATGGAATACGGAATCATGAAGTAGAGACTTGTGCGTTCTCTCGATTCTCGATCTATCGAGCCACTTTCCGTGAACCAATCCGAGAACACCTCAGCAAACTCTGAGATCATCGCCAATGGAGTGATCTCGTCATAGGGAAACAACGAAGCGGGCCGAGTAGCCTCCACGTTCACTTCTACGTCGGGGAGATCGACACCCGCTTTCTCGCATGCAACTGCCACCGCTTCATTGAGTCCGCCTATCCTGTCCACAAGGCCGTTGTTGACAGCTCGTTTGCCGCTCCATACTCGACCAGCCCCAACTTTGTCGACCTCGTCGTATGTCAGATTGCGATTGGCTGCCACTGTGTTCACGAATTCATCATATACGAGCCCTATCAACTCACGTATCTTTCTCTTCTGAGATTCGGAGTATCCGTTCTTCATGCTGAACATATCCGCATTCTGACCTCTCTTGATAACAGTCGTCGAGAGACCGATCTTCTCTCGAAGGGCGCTCATATTCAACTTGCCGTAGTAGACGCCGATCGACCCTGTGATCGTCGAATTCATCGCGAGTATATAATCGGACGCCGATGCTATGTGGTATCCGCCGGAAGCTGCGACGTTCGACATTGACACAATTACCGGTTTCTTCGCCTGTGTCAGCTTAAGCTCTCTCCACATTGCCTCCGACCCGAGAACTTCTCCGCCCGGGCTGTTGATCCTGAGCACGACGGCTTTGACGCTGTGGTCATTGCGAGTCCTTCGTATTACGTCATTGAGTGTCGCCGAACCCAGTGTCCTCCCGTCCAGAAAGCTCCTGGAACTGCTCCCGTAAGCTATTCCGCCTTCCGCCGGTATGACGGCGATTCTGTCTCTTCTGCCCCAGCGAAGATCATATGGGCTCTGCTTAGCGTACTCCTCGAACCTCTCTGATCGGATGCCACCCATTTCAGACTTGAAATACTCATCAAGCTGGTCGGCGTACAGCAGAGTATCTACGAGCCCTGCCTCCAGCGCGACAGTCGAAATCAGAGGAGCATTATCGACAAGACGCTGCACGCTGTCCGAAGTCAGTCGCCGAGTGTCGCTGATGCTGCTGACGATTTCGCTCCATCTGTCATCGAGCAGCGCTTCGACCGCTTCTCTGAAATAGACAGACATGCTGTCTCCGGTGTATACTTCAGGCGCCGACTTATAATCCCCGATTCGCTCGATCTCCGCCTCCAGACCTATCTTATCGAGAATGCCCTTGTAAAATGTCACTTCAGCTAATAGCCCCACCAACGCGAGATCATCGAATCGCTGCATCGAGATTCTGTCCGCTGCGGATGCGAGATAATATGACCTGACGCCTGACTGCGGCGCAAGATGGGCGATTACCCGCTTCCCTGAGCTACGCATACTGAGCAGAATGCCTCGCAACTCCTCTGCCTGAGCCATTCCCAGATCAGGCTGATCGATGTTGAGAGCGATACCCTTGACGCTCGCGTCAAGTCGGGCTTTCTCCAGATCCATGACCAACTCCGCAAAGGTGCGATTGGATTTCCGCCACAGAATCGAAGCTTGCTTCTCCTCCGGATACTGCCCCGACAGCCTCATCATAATGAATCGGCCCGGCTTTGACAAAGCGTGGCCGCGCGGACTTTGGCTGTAGCTGTATGCCACCAGGCCTCGGTTGAATTTGGATGCTTCGTCGAAATCAGCCTGGCTCGAAAACGTGGATCGCCCAAACGACACTGATAGCCCCACTCCGAACGCACCTGTCTCGTCAACGTGTCCGTGCAGATCGATCCCGTTCCTCAGTTGAACATCGGCGAATCCGGTCAGGATGCCATCCATGAATCTCTCGCCGCCGTGGAAGACGAAGTCGCCTGAAAGCGTGAGCCGTTCGCCGGAGGGTCTTATGGCGCCGCCAAGAGTATACTCAACAGCGGTTCTCCTTCCGTCAAATCTCATTCGGTTGATGTTCCCCGCAAGGACTGAAATCGAAAGCTGCCTTCTCGGGCGATACGCCATGCCTGCTTTCCAGAAGTGATGGTTGTGAAAACCCTCTCTATTCGACTTGAAAAACGTATAACTCGAGCCGATGTACAGCATGTTGTTATGATGCGATGAGAGGCCGATCGTCCATGAGTTGATGGCCGGTCTGCCGTCCAGACGAATACTCTGATACCCGACACCCAACCCGCTCTTGGACAATCCGATTCCGTAGTCGCCATTGAGCGTGGAATCGTTGAAGGAGTGATACATGCCGAGTTCAAGCTCTGGGTTGGCTTTGAGCGCTGCCGGGTTGGTCCACACGCAGTCGACGCCATTGACCGACGCAGTTGACCTGGCAAAGATCGGAAAACGAGGAGCTGGATAGTGCCAAGACGCCGCATGAGTCGCGGCCGCGGTGAGACACAGTGCCGCGAGCACCGATAAGGCGATTCTCATATAGTCCTCAACTCTTGAACCAAGTTAATGCCCAGCCACAAACCGACTGCGGTACGGTTAACTGACTTGACAGCTGTCGGTCTGAGCGAGTTGATTCGCAACAGGTCCGGCTGGCTGCTTACCGGAAGAACATTCGGTATCAGGAGGCGATATTGCAAGAATAAAGACGGTTATTGGATTGGATCAGACCGTCGAAGTATGCGTCTTACTGAACAAGCAGGGAGTGGATCAGCGGAATTTTTCGCCACGGATGCTGATAGTGCCAATACCGCTGATGTCGACCGATATCTCAGAGTCTGGTCCCTCGGTTTCGGCAATCAGCGACTCAGTGTCCATGAGATCTGCCGTGACGGCTATCCCTTCCATGTGTATTCTTCCGCCTCTCGCTACTTTGAGCTCAAATCTGGACTTCAGGTTTTCGGGCAGAAGTATCTCGACGTTTGAGAATACATTGGAGACAGCCAACTGCGCATTCTTGAACGAAACGATCTCCGCATCAATCGCGCCGTAAGTCGACGCTATCGCTGAGCTGCCACCAAGCAGCTTGGCGCCACGAAGGTCGATAGCAGCGTATGATGTAGCGCAATCGATAGAACCGGTCAATCCGGAAACGTCTATCAGACCGTACTCGTTTCTGAATCTTGCCCGACTCTCTGTGCCGGAGTTAATGTTCACTGCGCGTATTGCGCTGTTCGATGTCTGAACGTCAATCGATCCTGTAATGCCCTCAATGTGTACGGGGCTGTTGCTCGTGCTGACAGAGAGCTGTCCGTTGACGTCCAAGACCCGAATTGCGCCCATTTCGTCCCGTATCTCCACCCGTTTGAAGGGCCCGTATACTTCAACATCGAAGAATGAACAATTGACGGCAACCTCGACGTTTCCCGGGACGCCGATTTCCAGATAGAGCCTTGCAGACTGGTCTGTCTCCTGCCAGGGGGAATCGCGATCCGCCGCAGCCTCGATCACGAGGTCGTCTGTCGATCGCCGGGTTTCGACGCTGATATGTTTGGAGAATTCCAGCGCCTCGTCCACTGAACGCGCTTTGTAACGATGGTAGAACTTCAAGCTTGGTTCCCTCGTAATTGAGCGCACGGTGATCGTTCCGCCAAGACCTCCGGATGACTCAATCTGCAGTCGCTTGACATCTTTGACGTCAATCTTGTGAGTTTCGCGTTCAGACTCGTAGGAGCCTTTCCCCTTTTCGATTACTTTGCTCTGCTGAGCGAAGACAACTGTGCCGAGTAGAGCAAACAAGATGGGCATCGTGATTGACAATTTAACGCTGATTGATTTCGTCTTGGGCATCGGCACACTCCGTCAGCTAAGTACTACGTTAGTCCAGCGCTTTGGTTTCGTGTATACGCTCTGCTGCCCTCGGTTTGGACAACTCATGCATGAGTATTCCAGCAGCGACCGGAGCACTCAGTGATTCGCATCTCGTCGCTATAGGTATTCTCACTATGACATTGCACACCGCGCGCGTTTCGAGCGCAATCCCTCTTGCTTCATTTCCTATCACAAGGCACAGCTTCTCAGTTCCGAAGGTGCCGGAATAGAAGTCCTCGCCGTCAGCAGACGATCCGACAACGTTATAACCAAGATCGCGCATAGCGGCGAGCTCGGCGGGAAGGACGTTTCCCTCGCTTATCTCAAGATGAAAGATGCTACCGGCGGAAGCGCCTATCACCTTTGGTGAATGCAACTCCACACATCCTTCGGAAAGCAGCACTTGGTCGAAGCCGAACGCCAAAGCCGATCTGATCATCGCTCCAAGATTCGATGGATCATTGATGCTGTCAAGAGCAAGGACGCGGCTTCCGAGAGCCGGAGCGCCTCCCACAGGAGTTTGTCCTTTCTCGACAATCGCCAGAACCCCCTGCGTTGTGCTTGCCTGGTCAATGTGGCGGAAATCTCGAGAGGATACCTCGTACACTTTGAGACCTCGCAATGACTCCGTCAGCCGCCTACCCGTCGACGTCAAATCAGAAGGCGATACGAGCAGAAACTCTATAGGACACTTTGCGGCGATCGCTTCGCCGATGACCCTGGCGCCTGCCGCGATGAACTTGCCATGCCTTGCTCGCCCTTTCTTCGTAGTGAGACTACGTACGAGAGCGAGAGTTGAAGACGGTGGCTTCATGAAGATGGAATTACAGCAGACTCATCCCGCATGTCAACCCAAACATCCGGGCGAAAACTGTTGCAACATAGCCTGCAGTTGCATAGCTTCTGAAGAATGCGTCGCTCAGTCTTCCCAATTCTGGCCGTTTTGGTGATTGTCGGGCTGATTTCACCTGTTCGAAACAGCGCCGATAGCCAGACGATTCTCTCATTGAACGCCGACAGCCTCCTCTCCACCGGCTTCTCTGACAGAATGCTCCGCAAGGGGCGACCGTCGGTCGCGCTTGCGCTGTCCGGAGGCGGGGCAAGAGGATTGGCTCAGATAGGTGTGCTCAAGGCCATCGAGAAAAGCGGATTGCAGATAGATCTTGTCACCGGCACGAGCATGGGGGGCGTCGTCGGCGGGTTGTGGGCGGCCGGCTTCTCGGCAGACAGTATCGAAAAGCAAGCTTCCAGCATCCAATGGTCAGGCTTTTTCTCGGACAAACCGCAACGATCAAGTCTGTTCCTGACGCAGAGAGACGAGGGTGAAAAGCAGCTTATCACGCTTCGATTCAATGGATTCCGTCCCACAATTCCCACCGCATTGACCGCAGGCCAAAAGCTCACTTCGCTTCTGAACAAGTTCGCGATCGAGGCTAACTACCGATCCCGCCATGACTTCGGACAATTGAAAGTACCTCTCTTGATTTGTGCCGTAGATATCCTGAAGGCCGAGCCGGTTGTTCTCAAGAGAGGGAATCTCGCGGATGCACTCCGCGCCACCATGTCTGTCCCGCTTGCGTTCACTCCGCTGGAGACTGATACCAGCATGCTCATGGATGGTGGGCTGCTGATGCCAATACCTGTCAGGATTGCCCGCGAAAATGGAGCGGACTTCGTAATTGCTGTTAACACAACAGCCGATCTGCTGCCTCGCGAGCGGATTAGCGATCCTATCGACATTGCGAACCAGACCACTACAATCATGCAGCTGGAAGCACGGCAGAGAGAGCTCGAGAACGCAGATGTAGTCGTTTCGCCGGAGCTCGGAGACCGACTGTCGACCGATTTCGAGAATATCAACCAGCTGATCGACGTCGGTGAGGCTGCCATGAACAAAGCCCTGCCGGGTATATCGGCCGCTGTCGATAGTCTCAGGTCCATGGTCGGCGACTCTGTCCTATACGTCGACTCAATCGACCTCGTAGGCATTGCAGATTCAGTCGAAGCTTTTCGCGAGCTACGGGAACACCTGAACTTGCACTGCGCTCTTGGCATGAATCAGCTAAGAGATGCGGCATTAACGCTTCTCCTTGGCGGGAGCACGATCCAGTTGGAAGCCAAACTCGTCGAAAGCGAAGGCCTATCGATTCTGCAGATTCGTGCCGAAGCGTTACCATTGTCATTCGCCTTCAGAGGAAACGAGTCTCTCGATGATTCAATACTGCGAAATGCGTTGGCGAGCGCCTTGAAGCAGAAGGGTCAGGCCGTCAACTTGATCGAGGCTTACCGGGCTTTCACAATGGCTTACAGAGACGCGGGCTATGATCTCATGGAGATAGACTCGATCCGCGTCAATCATGACCGCGACTCGACTATCTTCTTCATTTCCGAGGGGCTTGTTTCTCGTGTGATGATTTCAGGCAACCGGCGCACGAAAGGATGGGTGATCAAACGGAGTTTCACGATTAAGCCGGGCAAACCCTTCAATCTCCTCGCAGCGGAGAATGGCATGGCAAACATCTACTCGTCAGGCTTGTTCGAGAGAGTGAACTTTGACGTGGAAAGACAGGGGCAGAGCGCTGTCGTCAGGATTAACGTCAAAGAAAAGCGCTATGACCTGATACGCTTGGGGGCGCACTACCATGACCATTACCACGCAGAGACGTTTGCGGATTTCGCTGATGGCAATCTGCTTGGATTCTCCAACGAGCTGTTCTTCCGAGTTCATTACGGCGAGATGCGCAAAGCATACAGCCTGCATCTGAAAGCAGACAGGATATTCGAAACCTACATGACCTACCATATCATGCTTTTTCACGAGCGGCTCAAACGGGATCGCTACGAGAAGAATGAGTCTTTCGGCTTCAATCGAGAGAGGAGATCCGGAGCGATTCTCGCCTTCGGCCAACAGATGTCGCGGTTCGGCACCGTGACGATCGAGGCGCGAGCTGAGAGAGTGCGCATTGACTTGCCCGCGTTCAGCGGGCTAATTCACAGAAGTCTCCGCAGCATAATTCTCCGATCGAGAGTAGACAATTTCGACAAGTACCCTTTCCCGGACAAGGGTGTAGCATCTCATTTCTACCTGGAACTCGCGTCCGATGTTTTCGGTGGAGAGGACAGATTCAAGAAGGTCTGGTTTGATTGGCGCGGACAAATACCGCTCACGAGAGCGCTGGGATTTCAGCCTGCTTTCGCAGTTGGCCTATCGGACGTGACCCTCCCATCGTTCGAGAAATTCCGCCTCGGTGGTAACAGGGACTTCTTTGGATACCAGTACCAGGCGCTTGAAGGTGACAATCTCGCGAGGGTTAATTTAGGCGTCAGATTAAGTGTGCCATACAAGCTGTACTTCACGACGAGATATGACGTCGGCGATGTCTGGTCCAAGATCGAGGATGCCAGCCTCAATCGCCTCCGGCATGCGTTTGGTTTCGAGTTGGCATACGACTCGCCGGTCGGTCCTGTATCGATCAGCTATGGTCGAGCAGAGGGCAAGCACGATCGATTCTACATCGATGTCGGATATGACTTCTGAACCCAGCGGAGTCGTTAGCTATTTGCTGAGCGTTGTAGTATGACAGAATCGCTTCTACCTTCTTTGCACTCTGTCCGAAACACCAAATTCCAATCTGAGATCGCGAATCTCGACGGTGACCGGATGACCATCAGCCGACTTGATCGACAGTCCAAGGATTGCGACAGCTTGTTCCCTGTTCCAGCGAGTGATGTCAATCTCGTATCGCATGAATTCAGCGGTCAGTATCGTCTTAATGGCAGGACAGGCTGTCTCGCGTTGATTGCATACATCGGACAAGGAGAAGAACTCTGCAACGGTATTGCTGTCGGGGGATCTTGCATCGAATACGACTCGCTCTACAGCCCCGAGATCGTATCCATTCTCGAGTCCATCAACCGCCTTCTCGGTCGCTGACATGGCTATCATCATTGATGCGCTTGAGTCGCATTCAGGGGAATTGTCCACAATGATCGAAAGAAGGCCGGAACCGAATCCATTGTCCGGGACAACTCTGCAGCCGACAAGACCGCAGCAAGACACAACTAAACCGAATCTATTGCCGATTGGTCCCGGCCCAATCGGCTCTGGTTCCCCGTTGGCCGTCATCACAATCGTGCAATCAGTGGTATCCGCAGGTCCGGTCATGGCTATGAGACGATTCCTCGCAGAGTAGTCGGGATGAGTGACCGTCAAGACGCAATCTGCGACGTCGCTACCGATATATGCCATGACCACACCGTTCGTGTCGGAGAAGAAGAAGTTCTGCCGGCAGTCGAGGAAGACTTTGGCGTCAGCGACCGCGTGTCCCTCACGGTTGACGAAAAGCGCCTTGAGTACGGAAGCATGACAAGCTGCGGCAAGCCAGAGACTGGCAATCAACACGGATATCCAACGGATCATTTGCACCTCCCAGTCCGCATATCGGCTTCGACACGCTCGCTCGGCAATCCTGAGGCTGCCCGCGGAACGGATTGTGCAATATTGGATCAAGTGCGCAGGTAATCTGCACAAGGCGGTTGTGGATCGGTGTGGCAAACCCTTGAACCGTCGTCACCACATGTCCGTGAACGGCGTTGACTTGTTCTGACATGTCTGCTATGTTAAGGCTGTGAATCGAACTGACAATCACTCAGCTGTCGACCAAACTGCCCCAATTGTCGAATGGGTATCGCACCCTGCGAAGGATCGACCACTTGTGAGCTGGGGCGTCGGTGCGCTTATCGTTCTCATGGCGGTTGGAGTGTACTCATGGACATCGTCTGCCGTATTCACCGCCCTTGCCATGATTATCTTGGTTGGATCGCTTGCAGGTTTCTTTTTTCCAACGGTATACAAATTCTATGAAGGCCATGTCGAAGTCAGATACACGGTCAGCAGCGTCAAGAGAGAGTGGTCCCAATTCAGATCATTCTACCCTGACCGCAATGGCGTTCTTCTTTCTCCGTTCGCAACTCCTTCTCGACTTGAAAACTTCCGTGGTGTATACTTGAGATTCGGACGTTGCGAGAGATCTCGCGTGCTTGAGATCATCAAATCAAAGATTGAGAACAGGAAAGATGAGTTATAAAGACATCCCACCGGAGAGCAGACCCTCGGGTCAACCTCATGATGATGAACTGACGACTGAGCAGCGCGAGGTGCTGGAGGGTGTTGCCAGAAAAGTCGTGGATTGGAAGATGGCAGTGCCAGCCATTATGGCGCTCGAAACCGCTAAGCCGCTGTCTTTCATAGGATCACAGGCTATGGTCTTCTTCGAACCAATCGTCCAGTCCCTCTTCTCCATCAAGCACTACGACACTTTCAGGGAGTTGATGGAAAACCGCGCCAACGTCGAGCGGGTGCTTCTCCTCATCGAGAAGTACGACTCAGATCTCAAGGCACGCGAGAAAGAGTACAAGCAGAAATTGAAAACCTATTTGCGTCGTCAGACAAGAGGCAGGCGTGTCTGGCTCTGGCTCACCGGTCGTTATCCTTCCCTCGATCAACTCAACAAGGCCGCCGAAACACACGGTTCCACTCGTCAATAGTCCGGGCAACCTACTGCTCCCCACTTCCGATTAAGTCCCGCAGCGTCTGGCTCCTTCAGCCGGAACAACAAATAAGCGTGATTCACCAAATCCAGCCTCTTTGAACAGGCTCCTCGAATCACTCGGATGTTCAAGGATTGCACACATTCTGCCGATGATCTAATGCAAACAGGATCATCTGTTTGCATGGGAAACAGGTGCATATACGACCGCTTTTTGTTGACATGGATTTTGAGGTAACAGTACTTGAGGATAGTGAAGGCGCTCTTAGTCGAGCTGGCTGTTGGCTGTGAGGTAGCTTGACGTGGTCGGTTGCTGTCTATTCCATTCTCGTTATTCCGCTTGCCCTGTTGGCCGCGTAAGCGCCCTTCCGTCCGAACCAAATGAACAGAGAGCTAAAATAGAGACTGTGATCGTATAGCTTCGCCAGGGAGGTGATGCGGGGGGAGCTCAGTTAACGGATTAACAGACAAACAATTCCGCAAGGAGGGAATGTCTTGAACAGATTCAAATCCACCGTAATTCCGGTGATTCTGTTCCTGATTCTGCTACTCGCAGTTAGCGTTGCAGTTGCAGGAACCACGGGTAAGATCTCGGGGATCGTGAAGGACAAGAACACCGGTGAACCGCTGCCCGGAGTAGCTGTCTCGATCGCTGGGACGACCATGGGGGCTCTCACAGACCAGAGCGGGCAGTACACGATTCTCAACGTTCCGGTCGGATCCTATACGCTTAAGGCGCAGCTTGTTGGGTTCACATCCGTTGAAGCAACTGATCTGCGCGTGTCTGTGGATCTGACCACGAGTTTTGACTTCGATCTCGCTTCGCTCACTGTTGAATCGGGCGAAGTTGTGATCGTGAAGGCCGAGCGACCGCTCATTCTGCAGGATCAGACGGCCTCGCTGAACATCAAGAGCAAAGAAGAGATTCAGCAGATGCCTACTCGCGGATATCAGGACGTGGTCAGCCTGAACTCCGGAGTCGTCGCGTTTCAGGAAAACGCGGCTTTGCGCACTCGCGGCAGCGGCGTGCGTGAGATTTCGAATGAGCCATCGCTGAACATCCGTGGCGGAAGATCGTCCGACGTGGCCTACTATGTTGACGGCTTCTCGCAGCAGGATCCTCTAACGGGTCTTTCGACCACGGCGATCAACAACAACGCGATTGAAGAAGTGCAGATGACCACCGGCGGTTTCAATGCCGAGTACGGGAAAATCTCTGCAGGCGTAATCAACGTAACCACGAAAGAAGGAGCTCCTGACTACGCTGGAAATGTCGAGCTGATCACTGACAACTTCCATGGCGAAAGTTATGGTTACAACACTTACGCCGTCGACTTCACCGGTCCCCTGACTCCGACATTCAAAGCGCTGTCTTTCTATCTGTCAGGTGAAAGGCGCTGGCAGGCCGACCGAGATCCGAAATCGACTGCCGGAGGTGTGCTGACCAACAACCGTCTCAATGGGTACACCTGGCAGGGCAAGCTCAGGTACGACCTGACCGAGCGCGCTATACTGAGGTTCGGGATACTGGGTTCAATCGATACCTGGAGGCAATACATCCGGTCATATTACTTCATACCGG
>JAGVNY010000208.1 GCA_020053015.1 Candidatus Zixiibacteriota bacterium
ATATACACCAGATCCCCTTCTCGAATCTCACGGATCGGCTTCTCTGTGCCTCTGTACTTGTAATTGACCTGGCCAAGAAGTGTGCCATGGAAAGTGGCAAATAGAAGAACGGAAGCAAATAGCCGGATGAAGGAACTCATACAACAACCATCAATCTGTGTGCTTCCGAGTTCGCCCCACTGCATGGGTTCCTTGCGGCGTTCTATTCATCATCTCTTCGTGCTATTCGACGAATCTTGCGATCTTCGTCTCTCTTCTTGATCGCTTCGCGCTTATCGTAGAGTTTCTTACCTCGTGCGACGCCGAGCTCCAGCTTGCAGACCTTTCCTCTGAAGTAGATAGCAAGGGGCACAACGGTCAAACCCTTCTCGTCGGTCTGCGCTTTCAACCTACGAATCTCGCGCTTGTGAAGCAGAAGCCGTCGTTCTCGCACCGGATCAGGCTCAAAGTGCGTGGCAAGTGGATAAGGGTTGATTCGCATGCCGATGATCCAGGCCTCCTCGTCGCGCACCTCAGCATAGGCCTCCTGCAACGACACCTTGCCATCACGAATCGACTTGACCTCCGCGCCTATTAGCTCAAGCCCGGCTTCGTACCTGTCAAGTATATGGTACTCATGAAACGCCTTGCGGTTCTTCGAGACCATCTTTATCTTCTGCACGTCCTCCGACATCGAGGGAATAAAGGGAGAAAACCCTGCGCCTGCAAGCCAAAGTTCGGGCATGCCGTGGTCGTTTTTGTGTTGCTACGACGGCGCGAAACGGTGATATTCTCATCACCGAACCAACGCCCAGCGAATGGCGTATCATATTAGAATGCAAGGAGCAATGTATTGGTAACGCGTCTCATAACTGCGATCTTCGGCAGCAAACATGATCGAGACATCAAGCAGATTCTGCCCATCGTAGCTCAAATCAACCAGATAAACGTCACACTCCGCGATAAGTCGCAGGATTACTTCCTAAACAGAACCCAGGAATTCAAGACGGGCGCAATCGAAGCCTTTGCAGAGGCTGAACAATCAGTCGCGGAGCAGGAGGGACTCGATCCAAAGGAGCGAAAACGGCTGATACGTGAAGCGGTCGACCGCTACCTCGAAGGAATCTTGCCGGAAGCCTTTGCCATGGTGAAGGATGTTTGCCGACGCCTTGTCGGACAGAAGTGGCAGGCAGGCGGAATCGAAATCGAATGGAATATGATTCCGTTTGACGTCCAACTTATCGGTGGCGTAGTCCTGCATCAGGGGAAGATTTCCGAAATGGCGACCGGAGAAGGGAAGACTCTGGTAGCAACGCTGCCGCTCTTCTTAAACGGACTAACGGGAAGAGGAGCACACCTTGTCACCGTCAACGATTATCTCGCAAGAAGAGATAAAGAATGGATGGGGCCGGTATTCGAGTACTGTGGCCTCACGGTGGGTTGCATTCAGTCTGGCATGAGTCATGAAGAGCGCAGAAAGCAATATGCGTGCGACATCACTTACGGCACGAACAACGAATTCGGCTTTGACTATCTGCGCGACAACATGGTCTGGTCAAGGGAGCAGCGAGTCCATCGCGGGTTCGTTTACGCAATCGTGGACGAAGTCGACAGCGTGCTTATCGACGAAGCTCGTACCCCGCTGATCATCTCCGGCCCTGTCGAGTCCAACATTGACGAAGCATTTCGAGACATGCGCACTCTGGTCGATCGGATGGCGAAGATGCAGACTGTGCTGGTCAATCAGATGATCTCCAAGGGTGAGCAGGCTTTGGAGCAGGAGAGCTACCAGGATGCCGCTCTCGAGTTGCTGACGGCTCGTCGTGGAAGCCCTAAGAATAAGAAGCTGATGAAGCTCTTCAAAGCGCAGGGCGTCCAGAAAATGGTTCACGACTTCGAGCTTGATGTCCTGCGAGAGAAGAAGAACCTCAACAGCGTTGACGAGAGACTCTACTACGCAATCGATGAACGAGATCATTCGGTGCATCTGTCCGAGACGGGACTCAACGAGTTGGCTCCGGCGGACAGACAGCTCTTCGAAATACCAGACCTCACGGACGGCCTTCATGACATCGATGCTGACGAGTCGCTTTCGGTCGAGGATCGAGTCAAAGCCAAAGAGAAACTGTACAAGCAGCATACAGAGCGATCACAGAAGTATCACGCCATCACCCAGCTCCTGAAAGCGTACTCGCTGTTTGAGAAGGACGTTGAGTACGTGGTTCAGGACGGCAAGGTCCTGATAGTGGATGAATTCACGGGCAGGCTCATGCCCGGCAGGCGGTTTTCGGACGGTCTTCACCAGGCGATTGAGGCAAAAGAACTGGTGAAGATTGAAGGCGAAACCCAGACGGTTGCTACGATTACGCTGCAGAACTATTTCAGGATGTACGAGAAACTCGCCGGAATGACCGGCACTGCCGAGACAGAGGCTGCGGAGTTGTGGAGCATCTACAAGCTTGACGTCGTCGTCATCCCGACAAATAAGCCAATAAGGCGCATCGATTTCGAGGACGTTATATATCGCACTAAGCGGGAGAAATACAGCGCCATCATTGACGAGATCGTGCATGAGCTCGAAAGGGGACGACCAGCTCTCGTCGGAACGGTGTCAGTAGAGGTCTCCGAGACCCTTTCGAGACTACTCAAAACTCGCGGAGTCAGCCACGAGGTTCTTAACGCCAAGCAACACCAGCGCGAGGCGGAGATCATCCAGTTCGCAGGCAGGTCGGGAGCAGTGACCATTGCGACAAACATGGCGGGTCGCGGAACCGACATCAAGCTCGGCCAGGGCGTGCTCAAGCATTCGAACTGCGCGCTTGTGGAGACACCCCAGCACGGCGCTGTTTGTCCGCACAAAAGCGAATTGAACTGTGCAGAAGACGTTCCGTGCGGATTACACATAATCGGCACCGAGAGACACGAGGCTCGGCGCATCGACAGACAGCTTAGGGGAAGATCGGGGCGGCAGGGAGACCCGGGTTCATCGAGATTCTATCTTTCGCTCGAAGACGACTTGATGCGACTGTTCGGGTCAGATCGAATCGCATCCATCATGGATCGTGTCGGTCTCAAAGAGGGCGAAGTGATTATGCACAGAATGGTTACAAAAGCTATCGAGCGGGCGCAGAAACGGGTCGAGGCCGAGAACTTTGCGATCCGCAAGCGAACTCTCGAATACGACGACGTTATGAACAGCCAGCGCGAAGTAATCTACGGCAGGCGTCTCGAGATCATCGATAATCTGGATATCCACGAGCAGGTCGAGGACAAGATTCGGGAAACTATTGACAACATGGTGTTGTCCTTCACAAGCGGCGGAGAGTATTCTGACGAATGGGACCTCACCGGCCTTCGCGGAGAAGTGGAGAAGACATTTCTTATACCCATTGATATCCCGCAGAACGCCGTGGCCAGCCTCACGAGAGAGATTCTCAGCGAGAAGATTGTCGAACTTGCTCTAAAAATCTACAAGCATAAAGAAGAACTTCTTACGCCTGAACGCATGCGTGGACTTGAGAGATATGCGTTTCTGAAGGCGCTCGACGACAAGTGGCGAGATCACCTCTATGAGATGGATCAGCTTCGCACAGGAATATCGCTTCGCGCTTATGGTCAGCGAGATCCGCTCGTTGAATATAAGAAAGAGGGCTATCGGATGTTCAGCGAGATGCTCGACCAGATCGACAAGGAAGCGGTGCGTCTCTGCTTCTGGGCACAACCGGTGGAGGAAAGAACGGTGCGCGAACGTCAGAAACAGGCGGAGGAGAAACGGCAGGAAGTCCACCAAAGCGTGTCAGGACTCGGACTCGGAACATCTGCGCAGGAGAAAGTCGCTTCTGAACCGGCGAAAAAACAGCCATTCAAACGGACATCCGAGAAAGTTGGCAGAAACGACCCCTGTCCCTGCGGATCAGGCAAGAAGTACAAGAAATGCTGCGGGGCAAACTTGTGACCTCAGCACATTGGAGGAAACATGACGCAGACGGCCGAGCTACCGTCATTCCTTAAAAACCTGCCGGAAGCCGAGATTCCGGTCAGCGGCATCCGTGGGCTGATCTTCCAGTCAGAAGAAGCACAGGCGGTTTTCATTGAGTCTCATTCCGAATGCCGAATACCCGAACACTCACACGGAGACCAGTGGGGTATTGTCGTCAGAGGAATTCTCGAGCTGACAATCGGAGGTGAAACCAAGACTTACACCCCCGGTGACAGCTACTTCATTCCGGCAGGCACGATTCACAAGGCAGTTCTTTCACCCGGCTTTTGTGCCATCGACTTCTTCAGCGACAAGAACCGATACCGCCCTCGAGCAATGTAGATTCTGTCACGAATGTCGAGACTGCCGGGTGTTTCAACATCATCACGACGCACTTAGTCCTGACATGGCGCTGGTCCTGACGCAAAAACGTAGTTGATTAGATAAACGACGTCATCGATGTCGACGAACTGACTGCAGTCCGCATCTCCGGCGCTGACCGGATCAGGTGCGATTGAGCCTGCGAATATGTAACCTATCAGGAATACTATGTCGTCAATGTCAATGAACTCGCTTCGATTCGCGTCGCCGTTTATGTAATGCCAGCCTTCCTCGACCACGTACGTCAGCGAGTCCGGTGGCAGACCCGAGATTGGAACATCCTCTTCATCAGCAAGCACAACCTCTTCTGATCCGTCAATACGGACATTTATTGTGTACATGTCCCCCTGTTCCGCACCGTCTTCAGCGATGATCTCGATCACATACTCGCCGATGAGCGGACGGTTGATCGTAACCACGTCGTCGTAAGCAGGAGATTCTTCCGCATAGTCTGCATCGGTAATCGTCTGCGAGAGATTGCCGTGTGAGTCTTTCCCAATGAAGTGACCGTCAGGATCTGTTACCCACAGATTCACTACACTGGGCGGAATCCGCTTTGGGATGAAAGTTGAGATTGCGGTGACAATGAGCGGTCCCGGCACAAGCACGAAGTTGGGACAGAATTCGGACGTATTTCCGATCGGATCAATCGCAACCGCGCTCAATACCGAGTAATCCGGGAGAGGCATAGCAACCTGGTATGAGAAAGTGCCAACACCGTCAGTTGCATCCGTCCCAACAAGCTCGCGCGCTTCCCCGTGACCGGAAGGATCCTGCAAGTGAGTTGAGTCTGCGTAGCCTGCAAGGAAGACTTCAATCAGTGAATTCGGTGCTCCCGAGCCATAGATCCAGAAGACTCCATCGTAGCCGGTCACAGAATCGATTTCAGGGTAGTTGAACAGCCCATTCGGACCGGAGTCGATGTCACCCGGGTCGTTCACCGTAACTCCATCGCCGCCGAGATCGATCGCCAGATCTCCGTTGTCGTAGATGAGGTTGCTCGTGAACAGATTGCGGATTGACGTCCCACCGATGACTGCTATCCCGTTTCCAGGGAATCCGGTGATCATCAACCCCTCAATCTTGCACAACTTCGCTGAGACGGTGAGTCCATTGCATTCTGCCACGAGACTTCCACCATCCAAGACAACGGAATATTCCCCACTAGGGGCCGTAAAACCAAGAATCTCTGTCGTGTCCGCGGTAATCGGTGGCAGCGGTGTTTCCAGCTCAATCGTACCTGACGCTGCGAATCCTATCTGGTCTAAGACTGAGTTGGAGTTGGCTGTCTCGATTGCCCATCTTAGACTTCCAAGCCCTGAGTCATCGAGGTTCGTGACTCCGAGCTGTTCAGGAAAGAAGACATACGGTATGATCACACCGCCTGTGTCCGGGGCGAGGAGGATGTCCCCGGCCGGCTCAAGCGAGACAGTATCCAGTCCCATACCCCAGTCCGGATGTGTTGCACCGAGCGAGTCTGCGTTTAGAGTGAACAACAACCCTGCTTGTTGCGCAGGGATTGAATCGTCCGTGAAAGTCCATGCTACGGCAAGCTTAGTGCCTCCGTCGTAGAACTTCACCTGCGGTTGGATAGAGCTATATGGCAGCATGCTTCCCGCGAAGCTGACTGACGTTATAGCATAGCGATAGCTCTCGCTAACGTCCACGTCCAGCGCGAAGAAGAATCCGCCGAGCGCTGTTGTATTGCTGAGGTGAACAGGAATCTTGACGGAGTCGCCGCTGGGATAGTGATCGTATGGTGGTCTGCCGATCGTGATAACATTGCCGGGGACATTCAACGCGCAGTCATCGGTTATGTCGCAACCTGCGGGGCGCGGCCCCATTTTGAAGATGTAGCCCGCAATGCGCACCAGATCTGCCCAGTTGATATCCTCTCGGCAACCGTCGGCGTTACCAGCGCTGTACGGCTCGGGTTCGGGGCCGCCATTCATAATATAGTTGATGAGAAAAGTTACATCCGTGAGACTTATCATCCCGTTTCCGTTGACATCACCGCATCCATTCATGTTAAGAAGAACCGAGACGTTATCGGATTCCCAGTTTGCCACCGCGAGATCCGTTGCAGAACCGCCGCCATCAAAGTTGCCCGCTACTATCGAGCCGGGGCCATCGCCCGCGAGGTAATGCAGCGGTGTCCCGAAACCACCTCCGCCGCTGTTCTTCAGAACCGCTACGCGGTCGCCGGCCTGATTAGCTACCGCAAGGTCCGGACCGCCCTGGTAGTCCAAGTCCACGCATATCACGGAATACGGTCCGTCTGCCCCCGCTCCTCCAACCGAATAGTTGACTGCGGGATCGAATGTCCCGTCTTCATTGTTGTCGAGCACTGACACGTTGTCGCTACTCTGATTCGTCACCACCAAGTCAGGTCGGCCGCTTAGCTCGGCAAGAGCGATCGAAGTTGGATGGCTGCCGACCGAGTAATGGACAGGGGATGAAAATGCACCGCCTCCCTGGTTTGACACGAATGAGACAGTGTTCGAGTTCTGATTGACAACCGCGAGATCGTAGTCTCCGTCGTTGTCGAATTGGGAGGCCACCACTCCCACCGGTCCGTCCCCGCATCCGACGCTGTACCTGGGATCAAATAGCGGGTCGTTTCCGGTGTTTTTGAGAATTGACACGCTGTCCATCGAGAAGTTCGCCACAGCAATGTCCATATCATTGTCATTGTCGACATCGACCGCGCAAACCGCTCGCGGATCGTCGCCGCAGGAATACGACACAGGCGACATTGGAAACGTGCCATCTCCATTATTCAACCATATGAGCACCTTGTCACTGCTCTTGTCAGTTACAACGATGTCGTAGGACGTGTTGTTGTCAATCGTGGTCGCGATCACACTCGTCAGCAAAGAAACCCCTGGCACTGGGTAAACAGCGTTAATGGTGTTGAACGAACCTGTACCGTCTGCCTGGTTGGACAGCACATAAATGTCGCCGGAGCTCTGGTTTGCCGTGACCAAATCGGGGTATCCGTCAACATTGAAATCGGCTGCTGCAATCGCAACCGGATAATTCCCCACTCCGTAATTCTGTGGCAGCGCAAAGGGAATTGAATCTCCCTGAGCCAGAGCGGCGCTCGGCAAAAACATCGCCAGCACGGCAGCAAGGTTCAGCAACTTCTTCATGGCACTAACCTCCGCAAAACATTCTATGAACAACACTCCAATCTTCGTCCACGTCGTTGCATTCATCAACCGGCGCGACAGCCACAATCGAGGGACAGGTACAACCAGCAAAGAGAATTCGGTTCTTCTGTCTTCACAGAGAAGACCCGCTAATCCGAGATCAACCTCAATACGGCTCTCCGTTAGGCAGGAGGTTTGCCAACTGCCCAAGCGCTCGTCTTATTGTATTTTGGTTCCGTTTCGCCCTGGGATTGAGCGAGCAGCGCCTAAGGCGCCGTAGTATAAGGACAACAAGATCAATAAAACAACGCGGACTAACTTGTCAACAACTTTTGTCTTCTTTTGGTGGCTCTGAAGCGTCACACGTCCCCGCTCGCTGTTCCCGAATGTCAAAGCCCTGTGCAATCGCATCCGGACGGGTTGACTCGGGCTTGCTGTTCGTTGTCATTGTGTTGCAGAATCAGATGAATTATTCTTCACTGCAGAGATGTAATCAGCGAGGGAAACCAAATATGTTCACAAGAGCCGTCATAGCCATCTGCATCTTGCTTCCGGTGTTCACCATCTCTTCAGCACAAGTTCTGCTACCCGACTCTCCTGAGCTTGCCAAAGCGCTTGACAGCGCAGGAGCAAACCGAGCCCAACTGGAGAGAGTATTGTCCGAATACGCGATTGATCCGGATACTCTGAAGCATCAGGCCGCGTGCTATCTCATTGCCTATCTCGAAGGACATAGCTATGTGACATACATGCTGTGTGACTCAAACAAGACCGAGATTCCGTTCAATGTTTTGGATTACGCTTCGCTTGAAGCGCTGGAGATAGGATTTGATTCGCTGCAGACTCAGAAAGGAGAATTGAGCTTCAAGAAGAAGGACTTGATTGAGGATTCTAAGACTATCACAGCTGATCTTCTGAGAAGCCACATTGACTTCGCTTTCAGAGCGTGGCGTGAGAAGCCTTGGGCGCAGTGGCTCACCTTCGAGCAGTTCTGCAGCTCAGTATTGCCATATCGCGGAAGCAATGAACCACTGGAAGAGTGGCGAGAGTTCTTCTGGAGCAAGTATGCGGACATAGCAGACAGGATGAAAGACTCGACAGATCCGATCGAGGCTGCCAGCCTGATCAATCAGGACATCATGTCGTGGTTTAGGTTCGACTCTCGGTACTATTACCATCCCACGGACCAAGGGCTGTCCGAGATGATAGCCACGGGCCTCGGACGCTGTGAAGACATGACCAATCTGGCAATCTACGGAATGCGAGCACTCGGACTGGCCGTAACCAGTGATTACACACCCTACTGGGCGAACTCCGGCAACAATCACGCATGGAACGCTATCATCACTCCGGACGGCAGTGTCATCCCTTTCATGGGCGCGGAAGCCAATCCCGGCAGTTACCGTCTCGCCAACAAGCTTGCCAAAGCCTATCGCAAGACCTATGAAATCCGCCACGAAAATCTCGTCTTCCAGCCGAGAAAGCAAGAGAAGCTCCCCGGCTGGCTGGCTGGCAAGAGCTACACTGACGTCACGAGAGATTACACAGATGCTCGCACCATCTCAGTGAAGTTGCTTAGGCCGGTACCAGACACGGTCGACATCGCCTACCTGTGCGTCTTCAACAGCGGCGAATGGCAAGCAATTCACTGGGCGAGAATCGCAGATGGGGAAGCGGTTTTCACGGACATGGGCACTGGTGTGGTGTACCTTCCGGCCCTTTACGAAGAGGAGAGGATGGCTCCCGCAGGCTTACCGTTCATTCTGGATTCTAACGGGCAAATGACAGACATTGTGGCGGACAGACCGAGCGCGACTTCTATCTCTCTTGGGTCTATCACGAATGCCATACTCGAGACTTCTACCGACGGTATTGAACGAACTTGGGTCAAAGCCGGTCAGGAATACGAGCTCTTCTTCTGGGATGACGGATGGCACTCGATCGCGAAATCGACAGCCGAAGACACTCTGGTGAACTTCGGCAGCACACCTTCAAAGGCTCTCTATTGGCTGCAGCCCGTTGGATCGAAACGTGACGAGCGCCCGTTCACTATCGAAGCCGGTACGCAGGTATGGTGGTAACTCTCCTGAAGAAATCACGTTCCTGGACTATGGTGCAACATGCGAATTGTGAAGATGTGGCAACATAAGATACGGAGAGGCAGGGATTCGAATGTCGGCATTTCGGCCAAATTCCACGCACATATTGAGTTGCGCCTAAAGCACTATGTGATCGAGAGTTAAGTAGCTTGAAGTCGACTGAAGTAGCCATGAGTTCAAATGAGCTGTACAAAGCTTGCGGTTAGAAGATTGTTAGAACTATGGAGTCCATTTCGGAAAAGGCATGACGCTGTGCGGGGCTATCGCTATTCACCGACCTGATGCTAACAGGTCAAGGCCTGTATCCGCACTGGACTGGTCTTCCACTCTTGCGCAAGCTCGCCTCTGGCTCGATATTTCGTAGATCGGAATCCCCACGGAAGCGGTCATCAGAACCGAAGTACTTCACGTCAGATACACTCGCTCTGTGGCCATTCCTAGCCTGATCAGGACGAATGCGTTCGGGTAATCGCGGACGGCGTGCCTGCATCAACTTTGTGATTGCATGAACAGGACAATCCTGCAATAATACTGTGATCAATAACGCAGGAAGGTCGAAGTGTGGGTTGTTCCTTTGTTCTAGCGCGGATCTCGAGTGACGCGTGTTGCTCGCACCTCAGCTGGTCTCCAACTTACTTGCTTGGAACAGAATTGCTGATGGGGCACCAAAACCTACTGAGTTCTGAGGAAAGGAGGTTGTGCCGGACATGACAACCAGTGATCCTATAGCACACAAATCTGACGATGGTCGAGAACAGAGCCTGCTCGACCATCTTGCCGGTACTGGCGGGCGGTCTGCATTATTCGCATCAGCTTTCGGGTGCAGCGAATGGGGACTCCTCGCAGGTCTTTGGCACGACATCGGCAAGTATTCAACGGAGTTTCAGCGCAAGATACAAGCTGTAGGTGGCGAGAATGCACACATTGAAGCGACGGCAAGGGTTGATCACTCCACCGCAGGAGCTCAGCACGCGACCAAATGCCTTGGCGGTCCATCGGGGAAAGTCCTCGCGTACATCATAGCGGGACATCATGCAGGTGTTCCAGATGGAATCTCGACTGAATCCTGCCTTCGCAGCCGACTCGACAAGCAGATTCCGTCCTATGATAAGTGTCCAAAGGAAGTCCTCGAACCTAAACAATTAGCATTGCCATTCACTCTCGCCGCTGAAATAGCAGGAGTTCAGATCAGTGTGCTGATAAGGATGCTCTACTCCTGCCTTGTCGACGCTGACTTCCTTGATACGGAAGCATTCATGTCCCCTGAAAAGAGTGCTTTCAGAACCGGCTATAGGACCCTGACTGAACTTGAGCCTGTCTTCTTCGCGGAGCTTGCCAAACTGCGAACGGGGTCATCTACATCGCAAGTCAACAGCCAGAGGAACACCATCCTCGATCGATGCCTCAGTGCCAGTGAGAAAGGAATGGGGTTGTTCTCTCTTACGGTGCCGACAGGAGGAGGCAAGACACTTTCATCCATGGCGTTTGCTCTGAGGCATGCCAAGAAGCACGGACTGCGAAGGGTGATCTATGTTATTCCTTACACGAGCATCATTGAGCAGAATGCGGATGTCTTCCGTAAGTTTCTGGGAAAGGACGCCGTGCTTGAACACCACAGCAACTTCGAGCCGGAGGAGGAAGATCATTGTTCAAGACTGGCCTCGGAGAATTGGGATGCCCCTATCATCGTTACTACCAATGTGCAGTTCTTCGAAAGCCTCTTCGCTAATAGATCCAGTCGTTGTCGCAAGCTTCACAACATCGCGCAGAGCGTGGTAATTCTCGATGAAGTACAAACGCTGCCGCCGCCTTATCTGCTTCCGTGTTTAGAAGCTCTGAAGGAGCTTTCAACTCACTATCGGACCAGCATCGTCCTCTGCAGCGCCACACAGCCGGCCGTCCAGAAAAGATCCGATTTTTCGAGAGGATTGGAAGGCGTTAGAGAGATAATGTCCGATCCGCAAAAGCTGACGAAAGTCATGAAAAGGACCAGCCTCAGCATTCTTCCAAAGACTCCGGACTCTGAACTCGCCCGACTTCTCGCAGAGCACAAGCAGGTTCTCTGCGTTGTGAACACCAGGAAACACGCAAAAGAGCTCTATCATATCTTGCAGGGCGAAAACAGAGTCCACCATCTCAGCGCTCTTATGTGTCCTGCTCACAGAAGCCAAAGGCTCCAGAGCATTCGCCACGAGCTTGACAAAGGAGAACCTTGTCGCGTGATAAGCACGCAGCTCATTGAGGCTGGTGTTGATATCGATTTCCCAGTGGTTTTCCGATCGTTGGCCGGAATAGACTCTATTGCCCAAGCTGCCGGAAGGTGCAACAGGGAAGGCAAAAGGGAAACGGGACAGGTTTTCGTTTTCACTCCAGAAGCCGGTGTTCCAGCCGGGCACTTCAGACAGACCACACAAGCTGCCGAATCGGTCATACGCAGGTACTCTGACGACGTGTTATCGCTGGCAGCGGTGGAGGATTACTTCCGGCTCTACTACTGGGCAAAAGGTGATGCCCTGGATGAAGAAGGCATGCTCGCCATGCTAAATGCAGGCTGTAGCAAAGGAGATTTCCCTTTCAAAACGATTGCTGAAAAGTTCCGGCTCATCAAGGAGTACATGAAGCCGGTTGTCATTCCGTTTGACGAACAAGCAAGAGAGCTCACTCGCTCAATTGAC
>JAGVNY010000019.1 GCA_020053015.1 Candidatus Zixiibacteriota bacterium
ATTCTTCGCATTTGCTGGAACTTCTGATACCTATTGTCTCGACTGTAATTGGAAGATGTGGCAATGCAAAGTCGCGCGCTTCAATGGCTGCGAGAGCTATTCCGGTGCAGCAGGGAACCTCCATCTTCAGCACGGTGATGCTTCTCGGATCGGCCGTGCGGAAGATGTCCTTCAGTTTGTCGCGGTACAAGCTCAGGTTGTCGAGTTTCGGACATCCAACCAGCACTGCCTTTCCTGCGAGATACTTCGAATGAAAGTCAGGCACGACGAACGGCACGCAATCGGCACACACCAGAATGTCCGCTCCCCGCAGGAAGGGTGCAGTCGGTGGGATAAGCATCAGTTGCACAGGCCAGTGACCCAAAGCTGAGACCTGTGGAAGCGAGACATTGCCGTAAGCTGCCGGCTGATCGCGCAAAGTCCGAAGAGCTGCACCAGGGCATCCGCGATTGATAACCACATCTTCCGCAGCACGTTCTTGTGGCTTCTGAGGGGAGTGTAGCCGTTGTTTGACCGCTTTCTCGTTGAACGGCGCAGCTTCACGCTCGACCACTGTGATGGCTCTCTGCGGACAATCGCCGATACATGCGCCGAGGCCGTCACAATACGTTTCGCTGACGAGCCTTGCTTTTCCGGCTATGACCTGAATCGCACCCTCGGCACAGGCCTCCACGCAGAGCCCGCAGCCATCACACTTCTCTTCGTCTATGAGGACTATCTTTCTGACTGCCACTGTTCGCTCCTGTCGCATCGAGGTTATGAGACTTCGGCCACTGGAATGATACGTACAGGACAGTGCGGAAACTTTGACTATAATCAAAGATCAGGACTTCTCGCCTTGGGCTATCGCCTTAAGTTTCTCGGCATCGACGACGGTAATCTCCTTGTTGTTCACGCGGATCACACCGTTGTCGATTAATTTCCGGAGATTGCGGGAGAGGGTTTCGCTGATGGTACCGATTCTGGATGCGAGCTGCGACTTGGAGTATCGCAAGTGAATTACCTCTCCGGGAATGCGCTCGTACTCGCTGAGTAGAAACGACGCCAGCCGCGCGGAGACTTCCTTGAGAGAGAGGTTTTCGACGAGCTCGTTGTACTCGCGGAGAAACGCCGATAGTGAACCGATTATCTTGAGTGATATTTGGGGACTGCTGGACAGCAACGCGAGAAAGGAGTCTCTCGGAAAGAAGGCGACCTCCGACTTCTCGATGGCAGAGCAGTTGGCGGGGAAACAACCACCGTGGAATATCGCTACTTCCGCGAACATCTGGCCCGGTCGTATGATGTGAATTGTATGCTCTTTGCCTTCGGGTGACGCCTTATAGATACGCACCCGGCCATTGATGAGCGTGAAGAACCCAGTGGCGGAGTCGCCTTCAATAAACAGCAGCTCGTTCTTTGCAAGAGAACGCTGAACAGCGATGTGTGCGATTGCGCCAAGTTCTTTGGGGTCGAGTCCCGCGCATAGATGGCTGCCCTTCAGGAGGTCGGGTTTGATCATAGTGCAGATATCATTACACGCAATTGCTTGGAATTCAAGCTGTTTTTGTGAGGAAGTGCATCGTGCTGGTGCTGTGTGTCTCTGTGATTCGCCAATCGTCCGAACTCAGCCAGCTCGGAACAACTGAAACCCCTCTGTGTTCATGGACTGCAGAATTGACACAGAAGGGCGGATATGAGTGAATAGCGATCGTGACTCTGGTAGCAATGCTCATAACTCTGCAGCGGTCAATCGATCGAACAAACTGATCGAATCAAGAAGCCCATATCTTCTACAACATGCGCATAATCCGGTTGACTGGTATCCATGGGGTGACGAGGCCTTCGACAAAGCTAAACGAGAAGATAAAGCGATCTTCCTATCGATTGGATATTCCACTTGTCACTGGTGCCACGTGATGGAGCATGAGTCGTTTGTTGATGAACATGTAGCTGCGCTGATGAATAACGTATTCATATCGATAAAGGTCGACAGGGAGGAGCGTCCCGACGTAGACAATGTCTACATGAGTGTTTGCCAAATGATGACTGGAGGCGGCGGTTGGCCGCTGTCGATTATCATGACACCAGATAAGCTGCCCTTCTTCGCTGCTACATACATACCGAGAGATTCAGGATATGGTCGCCTCGGGATGATTGACCTTGTGCCCAGGGTCGGCGAGCTCTGGCGAAACCACCGAGAAGAAGCCCTCAGTGCCGCCGATAGAATAGTCGAATGTCTCCGCAAGCCTGCAGCAACGGCATCCCGAGTTAGTGACTCCGGAGTGTCGTTGCTCCATTCTGCATTCGTGGAACTGGAAGATGGATTCGATGATGAGTTCGGCGGATTCATTGGGAAGCGCAAGTTTCCAATGCCGCACAGCCTGGTCTTTCTGTTGAGATACTGGAAACGCACCGGCAATGATCGTGCGCTTGAGATGGTCAATCGCACGCTTACTGCTATGAGGTGCGGTGGTATCTACGACCATGTTGGCTTCGGGTTTCATAGGTATTCCACCGATCCAGAATGGCGACTCCCCCATTTTGAGAAGATGTTATACGATCAGGCATTGCTCGCATCTGCATATCTGGAGGCTTACCAGGCGACCCGCAATGAGTTCTACGCTGAAACAGCCCGCCAGACACTCGACTATGTGCTCCGCGACCTGACTTCTGAAGAAGGTGGATTCTTCTCTGCCGAAGATGCCGACAGCGAGGGGGAAGAAGGCAAGTTCTATGTATGGACCAAGAAAGAACTGGCCGATTTGCTCGGCGCTGACGACGCTCACTTGCTTGCTGCGGTGTATGAAATCCGTGAAGAGGGCAATTTCCGCGAGGAGTCGACGGGTGAGCGGACCGGAATGAACGTGTTGCATACGGCGCTCCCAATCGAGCAAGCAGCCGCACAAGTCGGGATATCAGAGGGCGATCTCCATAGTCGCCTGACATCTTCTCTTCGGTGGCTGTTCGAGCATCGCATTAAGCGTGTTCGCCCAGCATTGGATGACAAGATCCTTACCGATTGGAATGGGTTGATGATCGCAGCTCTGTCGCAAGGTATACGGGTCCTTGGAGACAGGAAGTATGCCGATGCAGCGTCCAGAGCCGCCGAGTTTCTGTTGTCCGAGATGCGGACCCCGCACGGCAGGCTGCTACATCGATATCATCGCGGGGATGCAGCCGTATTTGGCTATCTCGACGACCATGCTTTCCTGATTCACGGATTGATCGAACTCTATCAATCGGTATTCGAGACTCGATTCCTGAAGGCAGCCGTTGAACTTAACGCAACGCTGATGGAACGGTTCTTCGATCCTGCAACGGGAGCGTTCTTCTTCTCAGCGAACGATGCTGAGATTCTGATTCACCGCACAATGGAGTTCTTTGATGGCGCTGTGCCGTCAGGCAATTCGATTCAGCTCTTGAATCTTCTCAGGCTCGCGAGACTGACCGCGAGACGAGAGTATGAGGAATCTGCACGACGTCTGCTCGATGCTTTTTCCGATAACGTATCAACCGGAGCCTTGCACCACACTCAATTCCTGGTCGGGCTCGACTATGCAATCGGTCCGACGAGCGAGGTTGTTGTTGTGGAGGGAGCGCGTTCGGATGGTGTTGTAGAGATGCTTGGCGCTCTGTGTGGTACATATGCCCCATCGAAAGTAGTGCTCTTGAAGTGGGCGTTGAGCGATGGCGGTCAGCTCTCTTCGCTTGCGCCATTCGTCGACAAGCTCGCTCCTGCTGACGGCAAGACAACAGCGTACGTTTGTTCCAATCATGCGTGCTCGCTGCCAACCACCGATCCAGTTGAAATGCTGCGCTTGCTGACAACCCGGCAGTTGGTCGAGTGATTGCAGGCCTCTCGCATTCAATTTGACAACAAGATTTCGCGACCGTATCTTCCTGCCTGATGCCGGAGGGATGGCTGAGTGGTCGAAAGCGGCGGTCTTGAAAACCGTTGTACCGCAAGGTACCGTGGGTTCGAATCCTACTCCCTCCGTCTTAGAACCGCTCAGCGGTTCTAAGACCCTGAGCGAAGCGAATGGTAGCTCAATCATGCCCGGTGACGACTTCGTCCGTCCCGAGCCTGTTCGGACATTGTTGCCAGAGGAATTCAGTTGAAGACTGAAGAATGCGCTGAACACAGTCGCTGGCGGGTGTACATCCTCAGGTGTTCAGACGGTTCATACTACACTGGCGTCACGACAGACATGGTGAATCGGCTGAGAGTCCACAATTCGGGCAAAGGTGCCAAGTACACTCAGCGGAGGCGGCCGGTTGAGCTCGTCTACTACGAAGACTGTGAATCCGGGACTCAAGCGAGACGACGTGAGCATGAGCTGAAAGGATGGCGAAGGGAGAAGAAGGAACTCCTCATACGTGGGTTCCCTTCGGAGCGTCTGAACGACTTCCTCAGGGTCTTCGCGCAATAGCGTTCCAGCGAATCCTGCTCCCTCCGCCAGTGATGTCATCAGTAATGTGGATGGAATTCATCTGGTGGGATGCCTCATCCTCCGAGTGGGTATTGAGAGACCCGCTGGAAGGTGGGGCACCCAGTTCGATTCCCGCAAGTGAGCTTCGCTGAACGAGTATGACCTTCCCAAGAACCTCCCATGTTATCCGCCCTCACAAGGCCACATATCCTGAACCGTTAGTAATCAAAGCTGGCGAATCTGTGACAGTCGGCCGCTCGGACACCGAATATCCCGGTTGGATCTGGTGCACGCATTCCTCTGGCCGATCGGCATGGGTGCCCGAGCGATTCCTGCAACGCAACGGCGATTTTGCGGTTCTTCTGCGCGACTACGATTCCACCGAGTTGACTGTCGATATCGGAGATCAACTGGCTCTGCTCGGGGAGGAATCCGGCTGGTTTTGGTGTCGGGACGGGCGCGGCAGACTCGGATGGGTGCCGGTCACGAACGTCCGATAGGGCCCTTCCCAAACAGCCGTTCGTGTCGCATGCCGTGCATCGTCATTGTTCCCCAAGGTCATACAATCGGTCAAATGGGACCTTATCGTTGACAAGAGATTGTTCCAAATTGGCACGTGATTGCCTCGTGAACAGATTTGTCCTGCCAGAAGTCCCTGCTGAGGTCGTTGTCTAAAGGTGACAGGGAGTGTTGTCGATAGACTCTCACATGAAGTGACTGAAAACATCCGCA
>JAGVNY010000018.1 GCA_020053015.1 Candidatus Zixiibacteriota bacterium
AAGAACCAACCGTGACTGCCTATTATCTCTTCTTGTTTGCATAACCCTATCTACTTCTCTTCAATACACCCTCAAAACAGACTTTTTCAACAGTCCCTTGCACGGGAATGACAATGCACACAATGTTTGATTCTGTTGGACACGGCACGCCGTGTCACTACGGATTATGCGAGCAAAATCAGGGGAGATCAGCCGACTTTCTCCTGCTTCTTCTCTTCGATTAGGCGGTATACGAGGGCTTTTGTGGGGCAGAAATGCGCACAGACAGGGTCGCCGCCGCAGAGATCGCATTTGACAATAATATTGTGAACCGGATCGAGCAGCGAGCAGCCGAACGGGCACGCCGCGACGCATGCCATACACTTCACGCATTTCTCCTGATTCAAATCAATCGCGCCGGTCTCTTCGTTGCGCTTGAGCGCATCGACCAGGCATGATTTCACGCACGCGGGGTCATCGCATTGCAGGCAGACGACCGGAGTGTAGAGGTCTTTGTGACCGCCCGGCAGCGGGTAGATGCGGCTCCTGCCCGGTTTGCCACCGATCGAGTGAGAGAACGAGCAGGCAAGCTCGCAGGTGCGGCAGCCGGTGCACAGATTCGGCGTGACGATGAATCTCGATTTCATTTCGCTGCCTCCCGTTCCCAGTTGGCAATCGATCCCATTGTGAGCGAGATCTCCCGGCGGTGGCATTCGTCGCAGACCTCGAAATACTCAGCCGGAATCGACTTGGTCTTGCTGAGCGACTCCGCGAAATCGCGCGTGATCGTCGGCTTGCCGCATTTCGAGCACTTGATCAGTTCAAATGTTCTGCCCCAGATGATGCGCGTGGAGCCATTGTCGATGTATGGAATCACATGCGTCGGGCAATTAAGCGAACATGCGAGACATCCCACACAATCTGGCGGTGCTTCTTTCAGCGGCGGGGCGACGACTTTGTCATGGCCGCGTCCGACGGTCGATATCGCCGAGAATCCCATCTTCTCGCAGATTCGTGTGCAGATTCCGCAAAGGATGCAGTTATCGCCGTCGACTACCGGCTCATAGCTTGTCTGATTGACACCATACTCGGCGGCGAGTTGCCTGATTTCGGGCGAATTCGGGCAACGCGCAAGCTGCAAGTCGAGCACTGTCTTGCGAAGCTCGATCACTTTCGTAGAGTCGGTCAGGACGATCAGGTTCTTCTCGACAGGGTAGAGGCACGACGTGACGTAATTGCTCCAACCTTTCCACTCTTTCTTGGTGATCTCGACCATGCAGAGCCTGCATGCGCCGAATGGCTCGATAGCTTCGTGGTGGCAGAGCGCGGGGATGCGGAAGCCCTCGCGTCTGCATACCGCGAGCAACATCTCGCCTTCGTTTGCGTGAACAACACGTCCGTTTATTGTCAGTTCGACCATCATCCTGCTCCGGCGTCAGGAGCGCAGGGCTCCTGACCTACGACTACGATATGTCAATCGTGTCGGGTTTCTCGTCTCGCTTCGCTCATCTCGGAACCCGACCTACTCATGCCTGCTTCCATTCTGTCATCCTCGCGAAGGCGGGGATCCAGTTTGGTGTCAAGCGGACAGGCCGCTTGACCTACGTTATTGTGATGGCGTCGTGCTGGCAGACTGCATAGCACGCGCCACATTTGTCGCAAAGCTCCTGGTTTATGAAGTGTGGCTCCTTCTTCTTGCCGGTTATGGCATGGTGCGCGCATGCCGTAATGCACGCCATGCAGCCGTTGCACTTCTCGTTGATAGTGTATTGGATAAGCGCCCTGCATACTCCTGCCGGGCAGCGTTTGTTTCGGATGTGCTCGAGATATTCATCGCGGAAATACATCACCGTCGACAAGAACGGATTCGGCCCGGATTTGCCAAGACCGCAGAGCGACCCGATCACGATCATGTCGGAAAGTTTTTCCATCTTCTCGATATCGGCCTCGGTTGCGCGTCCTTCGCTAACCGCTACGGTCATCGCATGGAGCTGATACAGCCCTTCGCGGCACGGCACACACTTCCCGCATGACTCATCGACGAGGAACGAGAGGAAGTACTTGGCGACGTCGACCATGCAGGTGCGATCGTCCATTATGATCATTCCGCCGGAACCCATCATCGATCCGGCTTTGGTAAGCGTGTCGAAATCGACCTGCAGATCGAGCTTGGATTCGGGGAGGCATCCGCCCGACGGTCCACCGGTCTGCACAGCTTTGAACGGCCTGCCATCCCTGATGCCGCCGCCAATGTCATAAACGATTTCACGCAAGGTCGTGCCCATAGGGACTTCAATCAGTCCGCTGTTGTTGACTTTGCCGACCAGAGAGAACGCTTTAGTGCCTGTGCTTGTCGAAGTGCCGATCTTGCTGAACCACTCGCCGCCTTTGTCGATTATCACCGGGATATTGGCGAGACTCTCGACGTTGTTGAGCACGGTCGGTTTGTCAAAAAGGCCCTTGACGACCGATCTGATATACTTCGCTCTCGGTTCGCCGACCTCGCCTGCCACCGATTTCATCAGAGCCGACGATTCTCCGCAGACGAACGCGCCGCCGCCACGGCTGACGTGTATGTCAAACGAGTGATCAGATCCGAGTATATTCTCGCCCAACAGCCCCAATTCACGAGCTTGCTCGATCGCTTTCTGGAGATTGACAACCGCGAGCGGGTATTCCTCGCGCACGTATATGTAACCTTGATTTGATCCGACCGCGTATGAGCATATGATCATCCCCTCGATTACAGAGTGGGGGTCGCCCTCCATGATGGCGCGGTCCATGAATGCACCCGGGTCGCCTTCATCGCCGTTACAGATAACGTAATGAGGCTTCTCTTGGATGCCAGCGCAGGTTGCCCATTTCTTGCCGGCGTGGAAGCCCGCTCCTCCTCTGCCGCGCAGGCCAGAAGCGGATACTTCTTTGATGACCTGTTCGGGGGTCATGTCCGCCAGAGTTTTCGCAAGCGCCTGATATCCGCCTATGGCGATGTACTGGTTGATATCGCACTGGCTGACCCGTCCCAGATTGCGGAATGCGATGCGTGTCTGATGCGAGTAGAACGGTATATCGCTGTATTTCTCGATCTTCTTGGCCGTATCGGGGTCGCAGTAGAGGAGCCGTTCAATCACTTTCTTGCCGGCAATGGTCTCGTCGATGATCTCCGCCACGTCCTTGACCTTGACATGAGTATAGAACGTGCCGTCGGGCTCAATGATAACGAGCGGGCCCTGTTCGCAGTAGCCGTGGCAGCCGGTATCGCGGAGCGCTTCGATCGAGAAGCCCTTGATCTTTTTGCTTGAGAGAATCCGTTTGAACTCATCGCTGATCTTCTGAGAACCGTTTGCCAGACATCCGGGGCCGCAGCAGACAAGTACCTTCCGTGTGTATTTGCTCTCCTCCGCGACGCACTTCTTGCGGTACTCAGCAAGTTGTTTTGGGCTCTCTATGTGCATCATTAAACTTTCTTGACCAATCTCTTAAGTCCTGCGACCGTAACTCCGCCGTGGAACTGATCGTTGACCGCCACCACAGGTGCCATCGCGCAGGCGCCGACGCATGCGACCACTTCGATAGTGAATTTCATGTCAGGAGTGGTCTCGCCGGCTTTGATGCCCAACATGTTCTCGATCTGCTGCTGGATCACCTTTGCTCCACGAATGTGGCAGGTTGTGCCGACGCAAATCCGGACTACTGTTTCGCCCTTGGGGGTGAGACTGAAAGCATTGTAGAAGGTCGATACCGAAAAGACTTTGCTCAGAGGTACCTTCAGGGCCTCTGCCGTCTCAAGCAGAGCAGGACCGGGGAGATAGCGATACTCTTTCTGGATATCCTGCAGCACCGCGATCAAAGATTCGGGCTGTCTCGAGTATCTGTCGAAGATGGCTTCGAGCTTACCGCGGTCGTGGCTCATGCTTTCACCTTCGTCTTCCCGGAATCGACCGCCAGCTTGAAACCTTCTTCGAGAGCTTTGAGGTTGATCGGAAGCCACTCTCTCTTGGCGCCCATCTTTTCCTGCACAATCGCCTTGGCGGTCTTAAACGACACGACGTTTGACGCGCCGACGAATGCACCGAGCATAACAATGTTCAGAGCCTTGACGCTGCCCGCTTGCATGGCGATGTCATTCGCGGGAACCAGAATCTCGCTTATATCCGTGCGGTCTGTAGTGACATCTATCAACGAGCTGTTGACAACGAGCAACCCTCCGGGTCTGATCCATGGCACAAATTTGTCGAACGAGGGGCGATTGAAAACACAAGCGCACTGTGGATTTCGGATGATCGGGGAACCGATTCGAACTTCTGAGACGACCACTGTGCAGTAGGCCGTTCCGCCCCGCATTTCCGGGCCATAAGACGGAATCCATGCCACCTGTTTGCCTTCCTTCATGCCTGAGTATGCCAGAAGCTGCCCGGCAGTGAGAACGCCCTGACCTCCGAAGCCTGCGAATGTAGCGGCGTACTGGCTCACCGCTGCTCCTTCGGCTTGTCGGGTGTCTTGAATACACCGAGCGGGAAGTAGCGCATCAGATTCTGTTCCAGCCACTTGAGTGCATCGGAGGGTGTCACTCCCCAATTCGTTGGGCAGGTCGACAACACCTCAACCAGCGAGAAACAGCGACCGGCAAGCTGATATTCGAAAGCACGTCTGATAGCTCTCTTAGCGAGAATGATGTGCTGCGGTGAGTGCACGGATACGCGCTGAATGAACGCGGGCGTAGCGAGCGTCGACAGCAGCTCGCTCACCCTGATCGGATAGCCGCACTGGGTGACGTCTCTTCCGGCTGGGCATGTCGTCGTAATCTGCCCGGGAAGGGTTGTGGGAGCCATCTGACCGCCGGTCATGCCGTATATGGCGTTGTTGACGAATATGGTCGTGAACTTCTCACCCCGATTCGCGGCGTGCACGATCTCTGCCATTCCTATGGAAGCAAGATCGCCGTCGCCCTGATACGTAAACACGATCATGTCGGGACGCAGCCGTTTGAAGCCGGTTGCAAGCGCTGGCGCGCGTCCGTGCGGGGACTCTAGAAAGTCGGTCTTGAAGTAGTTGTAGCATAACACCGAGCATCCTACCGGCGCGACGCCGACAGTGTTCTCACGCACGCCGAGATCGTCGAGAGCCTCTGCCACAAGACGATGAATCACTCCGTGCGTGCAACCCGGACAATAATGCGTCACTGTATCACGGAGAGATTCAGGCCGCTTGAACGTGGTGTCAGGTGTCTCGCTCATAGGTCTCAACTCTTCTTCCGCGGGCGCTTTGCCCCGGACTCCGCGCCGAGACTACGTCTCACTGCGGACATTACCTCTTCGGGAGTCGGGACAATTCCACCCGTCCTGCCGAAGAAGTGCACCGGCTTTTTGCCGACGACCGCTCTCTCCACGTCCTCAAACATCTGCGCCATGCTCATTTCGACGACGAGTACTGCCTTGATGTTCTTCTTTGAGGCTTCATCGTAGATCTGTTTCTCAGGAAATGGGAACAGTGTGATGGGACGGAGCAAGCCAGCCGAGATTCCTTCGCTACCGAGCTCATCGATCGCCGTCTGACATATACGCGCCATCGTGCCGTACGCGACTATCAGCGCTTCGTTCTCCGGAGATACGCTGTAATTCTCGAATCGAACCTCATCGCGTTTCATCTGCTCATATTTCTCGTGCAGCACCTGGCTGTTTTTCTCGAGCGCTACCGGGTCAAGAAAGAGCGATTTGATTATATGCGGATCGCGGCCTTTGGCGCCGGTTGCAGCCCAGTCCTTTGGCGGAAGAGGAGGTTCGATGTACTTCTCAGGAAACTCGACAGCCTCCATCATCTGACCGATCATGCCGTCGCCCACTACCATGGCGGGATTGCGGTACTTATCGGCAATGTGGAACGCAAGCATTGTCAGGTCGACTGCTTCTTGAATGCTCGATGGAGCGAGAACGGGAAGGCGGTAGTCACCGTGCCCGCCGCCTTTGACTGCCTGATAGTAATCGGATTGAGCCGGAAGTATGCCGCCGAGGCCGGGCCCGCCGCGCATGATGTTCACAATTACGCAAGGAAGTTGCGCACCAGCCATGTAGGAGATGGCTTCCTGCATAAGGCTGATACCGGGACTCGAGGAGGTTGTGAAGCATCTCTTGCCGGTGGATGCCGCGCCAAATAGCATGTTGGCGACCGCAAGCTCGCTTTCACCCTGCAGGAAGACTCCTCCGACCTCCGGCATTCTTCTCGCGAGGTACTCTGCGACCTCTGTCTGAGGCGTGATCGGGTAACAGAAGTAGTTGTTCGCGCCAGCTCTCAACGCGGCTTCCGCAATTGCTTCGTTACCTTTCATCAGAACCTTGGCCATAAGATGATGCGGCGGTCTAACCACTCCTCCGTTTAGTAGTCGAAAAGCCTGAACATCGTACCAGCCGTGTGGACTTCTATAGCCACATCAGGGCAGGTTATTGCGCAGATTCTGCAACCGATGCAGCGCGATGGATCGTGCATGCGCGCATGGAAATAGCCCCTTACGGTAATCTCCGTGGACATCGACAGAATCTTCTGCGGACATGCACGCACGCAGAGCTCGCAGCCCTTGCAATGATTCTTGTCTATCGTAATTCCTGGCACTGATCTTTCTTCCGTCAGATAGTCAAGCGATCCGCCGCTTGGCCCTTTCCGCAGCACGATTCGTGCCGCAGAGATCGACACTACGACCCCGGTCTCTCCCATGGCTTGAGCAGAATTCGGTCAAGCGGCAACACCGGCAAATCGAGCGCGTCGACTTCGATTTCATCAAGCACACTTCTCTCCGCGCTGAGAAAGACTACCGGCAGTCCGGCAGATCGTCCCACCTCGCGAGCGAGCTCAAGGCCGCCGAGGACGATCGTCCCTGTCGTTTCATCCATCAAATGAGTATTTGACACGATGCCGGTAAATCTGAGTTTGCTCGCACCTTCGATCTCAGTAATCATCCTAATGCAGCCAGCGACGTCGGCCGTGAAGGGTCTGTTCGCATTGAGAACGAGCAGAAGATCGTATGATCCTTCGCGGAACGCGTCCGCCAGCGAACTCAGAACACGCGCGCCGAGGTCATCTCCCCCCACGTCAAGAATCAACTTCCCGAACCCTGTAGCTGACGCTTCGATGGCTCCTCTGATCTCAGGAAGTATGATGGGAAGCTCCGAATGCCGGTTGGCACCTTCTGGCATGATACATCGAACACCAAACTCTTGCAGCCTCTCGGCAGCTTCACGTGACCGAAAGTAGGGATTGACTATGTCAAGATCGGCAATGGAGACCGGCTGGTCACATGTTGTGGCAAGATAACGACTTAGGTTGACAGAAACCTCGGATTTTCCGCTGCCAAACCCACCTACTATAGTGACAATGTTCTTGACGAATGACAGTGAAGAGGTTTGTTGTCTGACTGATCTGTCCATTACCACCAGAGTTACTCCAGACCCACGGCTGATTCGGACATCTCGTCGCCTGAGTCGGGACTGCTCTTACCCCAAATTTCTCGGGCGATCAGCGTTCGTAGTATATACGTGTCCGAGAGAGACCAAGTCAAGCGGATTTGTGAAAAAGATAACGAAAGGTATAGTGGGCTGCCAAAGGTTAGCCTAATCGCCGCTCAGAACATAATGCAATAGCGCTTAAGATGTTGGTTGGTCTGCAGTGTGGATCTGTCACCGTCCGTAAGCAATTCGATGATGAAAGATAGTTCGAACCGTGTCGAAAGGGTTCCTCAAGCGCCTGGCAAACTCGCCGAGCTTGGATGCTTGTGTGTAATTGTTGACATCATATGTAGGGAGGCCTATATTCGAACGATGTTATCCAAATCACAGACCAGTAACGAGCGAGTGTGAGGAAGTATGAAGGTTTCAATCGTCAGGTATATAGCGGGATTTAGGCAATTGCTCTGCATCGCAACTGTCTTGGCAATTGCAGCTTCACTGGTAGTTGGCTGCGGAGGAGGCGGTGACAAGAAGGAATCGGGTCAGACTCAGAAGACTTCCGGCGTGAGCCGCGAGTATTATGCTGACTGGATGAAGTACAAGAGCCGTGTGTTCGAGCTGCGCTGCCCGCCTCGGGAGGATATCCAGAATCGCCTTGAAGCCATCGGGAACAAGTGCGACGAGATTGTGAGTCTCCTGTCGATGATGCTTCGAACCAGACCGCCTGAGCCGATCTATATGATGATCTTCCCGAACAGGACCGAGGCCGAAAACCTTCTGGGCCGCGAGTTGCCGTATGCCTCGAATGATACCATCTACTACGAGATCCTCGCGCCACTTGGCATTGGAATAACTGATCTGATGATGCATAAGGTTGCACCGAACGGATCCCGTTTCGATTTCGTGAATGAGGGTTTCATGGCCCTTACTGACTATTCCGGTGAGAACTACCATGAGAATGTCCTTCAACATCTGGAGAACGGCACTCTGTACTCGATGGACAGCCTGATTGACAATGAGACATATCGTCGGCTTGATTCACCGCGGAGGAGAGAACAGGCTGCTTCGTTTATCGGGTTTCTCACATACTATTACGGGTCAGGTCCGCTGGTCGGTCTTCTACGAGAGCAAATATCGGTCAATACGATACTGATGGTATCGACGAACAAGAATCTCGATGTTTTGGAGGGTGAGTGGAAGGCTGTCCTCCCCAAGCTCGCCAAGCCGCAGCCAGCGCAACCGGAAGATTCTGCAGGCACGGGGGGAGCTTGATCATGGCCGATGAGAAGTGGAAGAGCACGATAACTAATATCGGACCGGGAAAGATCGAAGTCCGGGGATATCCGATCGAGCAGTTGATGGAGCACAGGAGCTTCGCGGACGTCATATTCCTTACGCTCAAAGGCGAATTGCCCGAACCGGCCGAAGCTGAGATGTTTGAAGCCATTCTTGTATCTTCTGTTGACCACGGTGTATCTCCTCCGTCTGTTCTCGGCGCTCGCAACAGCATCTCGGCAGGGAATGCTCTGAATGCAGCCGTTGCCGCAGGCATACTCTCTATCGGAGACGTGCACGGCGGAGCAATCGAGCAGGCGGCAAGAATAATGCAGGAGTGGGTGCGCAAACCGGGTTCTCCGACAGAGCTTGCCCGACAGCTCGTCGATGAACTCACCGCGAAGAATCGGCGGATGCCGGGATACGGCCATAGGCTTCATTCCACAGACCCGCGAACCGTCAAGCTGTTCGAGAAGGCTGAGCGACTCAAGTTCAGCGGACGTCACATAGAGCTGTGCAAAGAGATCGAGAATGCATTGGAGGCGAAGTCGGGCAAGAGGCTTCCAATCAATGTTGACGGCGCTATCGCGGCGGTTACGTCCGACATGGGCTTCGACTACCGCCTCGGCAAGGGGTTCTTCATACTCAGCAGAACAGTCGGGCTGATAGCTCATGCATTCGAGGAGTGGACAACGCAGCGTCCGATGCGCAAGCTCGGCGACACGAATTGCGAGTACATCGGACCTGCAAGAAGAGACGTCGGTTCGACGGACGAATCCTGATTTCGATTGGCCGCCCCTTCTTTTCGTTGCCGCAGTGCGGCGTCGGCTTCTCTGCCCATCGCAAATGAGCCGCGATTCGAAACACTTCTTAAAGTCTCAACGCTTGATCGAAGAATAGTCAATCACACGAAAGATATTGCGGTTCTGATTCGCTCGCGCTTTTATACCGGTGGCCTGGGCAATGCTGCGCCTCACTCGGACGTGGATTTCCGGGACTCTGTACCAATGGGAACTTGATCGACATGAAGTCGCGATATCCGGACATTGTTACTGCTTCGCTCAAGCGAAACATACAGCTCGGCGTCCGTATGGAGGTGTCGACGCTCACCTGTCGGACTTATCAGTATATGATGAAGAAGGCAGAGCGACCGCTGACGCTGACGAAGATGGCAGGCAGAGAACGATCCAAGAACCAGATCCAGTGGCAGATATTCTCCGAACTTGTTGCGGGCAAGCCGCTGGTTGTCTTCTCGATAGTGGAACTGGAGGATTTCTGGCCGGCAGACCTTCTGGCGGAGTATGTCGAGAAAAACAAGCGGCTCGTCATAGAGCTTTCGGAGACAGCGAGGCTGTTCATACCTGGCAGGTCTTTCCGCAGTCTTTCGGCAATGAGCGAGTTCCTTGCCGGTCTCTCTCAGGATGATTCGGACGGCAAGTCGGGTGATGACGAAATCCTCAGCGTGTTCGAGCGCATGGTCTCATATATCGCGGGACTCGACCTGAGATCCCGGGCAGACATCGCAGCGTTTCTCGCATTCGATCACCCGGCTGTGGCTGACCTTCTTGCAAGGACATCCGATCTTGTTGTCCGAAGGAAGATCCCCACGTTCCGTCCACCGGACAACGTGCACACATCGGTCTCTTCAGAGGCCGGAGACGTTGCCGTGCTGTCTGACGACAGTATTCGTCACGTCTTCTCGGCCGACGGTCCTGCACAGAGATTCGTGGCGGGATTCGAGACTCGTCCGGAGCAAGTGAAGTTCGCACTCCATTTCACGCGCGCTCTCAAGCGAGAGGAGTACTTCCTTGCCGAAGCTGGAACGGGGACAGGCAAATCGCTTGCCTATCTGGTTCCGGCGCTGCTTTACTATCTCGAGTCCGGATCGAGCGTTGTGGTGTCGACCCACACGCGGAATCTTCAGAACCAGTTGTTCTACAAAGACCTCGTGCAGGCACAGGAATTGGTCGGTCGAGCAGTATCAAACGTGCTCCTGAAAGGCCGATCGAATTATCTTTGTCTGCTCCGAATGCACATTACGCGCGCAAATGCCTCGCATCTTTTCGATTCCCGACAGCTTTCCGAGCTTGCGTCGGTGTTGATCTGGAAAGACCTCACTCAATCCGGCGATCTGTCGGAGCTGGAGGGTGTCTCCGTGAAGGTCAGACGCGAAATCGAGTGCGATCCCGGATTCTGCCCCGCCTCACTGTGTGCCCATTACTCGAAGTGCTTCTTCTTCAGGGTCAGGCGAGAAGCCGCGAAGGCGAAGCTGACGGTGACAAACCACGCTCTCTTCTTTTCCGACCTTGTCGCAGAATCGGAGATATTCGGAAAGCCGGGAGTGGTCATATTCGACGAGGCACATCAGATAGAGCGGGTCGCAACCGACGGTCTCACTGGAGAGCTGTCTCGGTCTTCCTTCTCGACTCTCTTCGCGCCGCTCGAGTCGACCGACCCGGCTGTGCCAGACAGGCTGTCGAATCTGATCGGGTTGAGAGTCCGGCAGTGCGATGATGCGGATTTGTGTGATGCCATCAGAGAAACGGGCAAGAAGTGCCGCGAACTTGTCTCGGAAGTTAGCCGCATCGAGAACAGCATATTCACGACTATTGAGCGGTTTGCTTCAGAGCGCAAGCTCATTGCCTCTTCGTATTCGCTTCGGGAGAGGCTTACACCTGGACATGACTTGCTTAAACGAGTCGCCCCGGCGCTGAGTCAGTTGTACTCTGCTCTCGAAGCTCTGTCTGCACGACTGTCCAGGTTGTTGCACGGGGTAGACTCGGGAGAGCTAATTGACTCCGAAATCGTCGAGTCCGAGTCTGTGCAGAGTGTCGCAAGGGGCGTTGCCAGTTATCAGACTCTCGTAGCCAATCTTGCAAACCATCAGGATACGAACTGGGTCAGATGGCTCGAGATTTCGCCGTCGGGCTGGCATTCAATGAAGCTTGCTCCGGTGGAGATTGGAGACTTGCTCAACAAGCTCGTGTACGAGAAGTACCCCAGGTTGGCCATGACCTCAGCGACCATGACCGTCGAAGGGGATTTCACTTTTCTGGAAGAGAGGCTTGGACTCGACAAAGTCAACTCAGATCGGAAGCGGAGAGTGTCACTCTCGAGTTCGTTCGACTTCAGAACCCAGATGCGACTGATCTGTACTGCATATCTTCCGTCGCCCAAGATGGATCATTACGGCAAAATGCTCTCCAAATTTCTGCGGCAGCTTTTCAGGCACTACGAACGCAGCACGATGGCGCTCTTTACGTCATATCAGGCGATGGAAAGCGTTGCGCTCGATCTTGGCCACGAGTTCCCGCGACTCGTAAGGCAGGACAGTTCCGACTCCGCCGACCGCGCTCTGAATGAGTTCATCAAACTGAAGCCTGCAATCCTCTTTGGAACCGAGAGTTTCTGGCAGGGCGTGGATCTGCCAGGGGAGCTTCTGGAGATACTCGTTATTACGAGGCTGCCTTTCTCGGTTCCTGGCGATCCGATTGACACCGCGAGGATGGAGCTTGTGGAGAAGAAGGGCGCGAACTCGTTCGCAACATACTCGCTTCCCGCGGCAGTGATCAGATTCAAGCAGGGATTCGGGCGACTGATACGCACTCGATCGGACCGCGGGGTCGTGATCGTAACCGACAATCGTCTGGTCAAATCGAACTTCGGGCAGGTCTTCCTGAATTCGGTCCCCGCGGAGGCTGTGATAGCATCGAGCTGGGATGAGGTGCAGGGGGCGATAGATGGGGTGCTATCAAGATTGTAGATTTGTGGTTGGCATACGTCCCGTGCGCCAACGGTGGCAGACGAGGGCATCCGCTACTCGCGAGTCGTGGCTCGATCCCTTCAGAGCTTTCTGGATTCCGGCTTGCAGGCTTGTTGTGGTTGGCGTACGTCCCGTGCGCCAACGGTGGCAATCCCGTCCTTCCTTCGTCAGGGTCTTCGACAAGAGGGATTGAGCTACGAAGGCTCACGCGCTCGTGCGGGTTGCGACATTTTCCTAAGATTTCGCTTGCGGATTCAGCACTATCGCAGGAATATCGTCTATTGGAATGGGTATAAATCATTGGAGGATGCAAATGATAGACCCGAATCGCATACTGTCCTACATCACGATCTCCGTCATCCTGCTGTTCGGGATTGCAGTAATGAGCGGAATCTACTTCGACTTCCCCGCCAAATACAGGATTGCGATAGGTGTGATGGTTGGACTGTATGTGCTTGCAAGAGTCTATCTTCTGTTTCGCGGAGCGAGACCGAAGTCCATGATCAAATACAAGGATTAGGCAGCGTATGATCGCGAATACCTACACTCAAAAAGCCTTGACTTGGTGGAGAAGGTTATATATTTATACCTTCTTACTGAGGGCTTGGCAAGCCTGCGTTTGGCGAGAGAAAGAGGACATCAAATGACATTCTTAAGATCGGCTCTGTGTGCTTTGCTGCTGGTCGTGCTGCTACCGGTGCAGGCTTCTGTCCGAGCGGAAGAAGTACCCGCAGAATTGCAGAAACTCTACGAACAAGGGAAGTTCGAGACTGCAATCCAGAAAGCCATGGCCGAGATGGAGAAGTACAAGCGGTCCGAGGAGTATCCGTACTTCGTGGGAACTTGCTATGAGAAGATGCTTAACTTCAAGAAAGCCGAGGAGTTCTACCGGCGGGCGCTTTACCTGAAGGGAAGCCACTTGCCGACTCTCTACAGACTCGGGAAGATTCTGGTTCAGGATTCCACGAAGGCGGATGAGGCAAAGGCCTTTTTCGAGGAAGGTCTTAAGAGGGCGAAGAAGAACCCAGAGAAGGCTATGTTCGAAGATGGTCTTGGGCTGTACTACCTTGCGCTGAAGAACTACAGCGAGGCGAACAAGAAGTTTCTCACCGCCCAATTCCTTGATCCGACCGATTGCGATTATCCGATGCATCTTGGCGATGCCAATTACGAGAAAGGCGCTTACGCACTTGCAATTACCTCATATAACAAGGTGCTCGCTGACTGCGACTCCCTCAACGCAGAGGTGCATTTCAGGCTTGGACGATCCTATTTGACTCAGAAGAAGTACTCTGAGTCGCTGCAGGGGCTTGGTAATGCAATCAGGCTCGATTCGGCATATGTCGAGGCTTACAAGCTTGCTGGCAAGATATTCATTCTTGCCGCGATGTCCGCCCAGAATGATCAGGCGCTTGCTGTCGAGAATTACAAGAACGGCATCTGGATGTTTCGGAAATATATCGAGCTGACCGACGAGACCGGAGAGGCGAACTACTATCTGGCGAAGGCATACGGTGCGCTCGGCTATCAGGACAGCGCTTCTGCGCACTTCAACGCAGCGGTTGAGGCCGGCTACGCGAGGACTGATCTGTTGCTCGATCAAGGACGGTCGCTGGTCAAGTCCGGGCAATATGACCAAGCGGTGGAAGCATTCAATTCATACGAGCAGGGTCTGCTTTTGGAGGATCCGAATTACACCTGGACGGCGGAGGATGCTCCGCTGTTTGTCGAGCGAGCAAGGGCTTACTCTGCCATGAAGGATTCATTGTCGCTTGTAAAGGCGTCTGCGGATTATGACCGCGCGTGGCAGCTTGATTCCACTGATGTTTCACTGCTGAGCGATATTGGCTTCAACTACTATTATCTCGGGAAGTTCGACTCTACGTATTACTGGAATGCGCTTAATATCTTCGAACGCAAGATTTCGATTGATTCGACGAATGAGAAATCGTGGCTGAACGCGGCATATGCGTTGATGAGATTGAAGGACTGGGACAAGACGGCGCAGTACCTCAAGAAGGCCACGGAGATAAATCCGACGAATTGCTCGGTCAACAAGATGATTGCCTCCAGCCTTTCTCAACAGAAGAAGTTCACCGAAAGCCGCGAATACTACCGCAAGTGGGCGGAGTGTGATTCGGTGTCGTATGAACCGGAGAAATGGATAGGGTTCACGTACCTTACATCCACGCCTCCGGACAGCAAGTCTGCGCTTCCCCATTTGCTGAAGGCATCGGAGAAGCTGCTTGCATCAGGCACGCCCGAGTGCGAGGACGTAGACCTCGCCACGTGGATCGCGCAGGCCTACACGCTTGAGAAGAAATACAACGAATCTATGAATTGGATAAAGAGGGGTCTCAAGTGCGACCCCACCTCCAAGACCCTGACTGATCTCAAGAAGAGCATCGAGGATCAGGAGGAGTTGTAGAGGGTAACGAAAGAAGCGTTTATGGCAAAAAACGAACAGAAAGATGCAGCCTCTGAAGGATCGGATCTGAGATACCGCTATATTGGGTTCGAGGTTTACGGTCCCAAGATCGACGAGTTTTTCAAGTCCGATCAAGAGCGCCGCGAGTACCAGAGCAGGGTAGAGGAGTATGCCAAGACTCACTATTCGCCGTTGCGCAGTGGCACTGCCGTGCAGGCGGCGTTGCTCACGAAGCTTGATCGGCTCGTGCTGACGCTTACTTCGATTGGATTGATCATCGGCGGGATACTCCCGTGGTTTTCTGTCAGCTCGGTGTACGGAAGTTTCAATGTACTCGGATTGACCGCGTTTCTGTCAATCTCTCGATTCTCGGGAATCCTCAGCCAATTTTCGGGAATGATCTCCACGCTGGCGTACGTCTTCTCGATTCTGGCTCTTGCTGGCGCAGTCTTCGGCGTGCTTACTCTACTTTCCTTGTACGCGAAATCGAAATCACCCGAGTCCGCATTCCCGCGACTCAAGAGAATCCTGCTCTGGCAGTACATTCCGCTCGTTGCATGGTTTGTGCTCGCGATCTACTTGATCGTGGGGATCGAGATTCCCTTTGGCGAGGCGATTTCGGACATCTACATGATTAAGGGTCTTGGGCCGAAGTTCAACATTGGGACTTTCTGGGCGATCGCTCAGCCCGGGATGTGGTTGACGATTTGTGCGCTCATCATAAATGCCGTGAAGTCAAACGAACTGTGAGATGAAATCAGATGCTCTGGGTTGAATATAGGAATCTTAAGAATTTCGGAGGAGATGCACTGTGAAACAAGGTGTATTCGTAACGATCGTGCTTGTGGTAGCTCTGGTTGTGGGGTTTGTGGTCTGGTCGCAGCTTCCTGAGTACCTGCAGAAAGGTGGCCCGCTCGTGGCCATTCTGATAGCCCTGTCCGTTATGCTCGTGGCGTTCATTGCCGAGAGGATTATCTCACTGAACAAGGCGAAGGGGAAAGCCTCCGTGCAGTCGTTCTTCAAGAAGGTTGTAACAATGGTGCAGGGTGGCGACTATGACGGCGCCCTTGCGACTTGTGACAAGCAGCGCGGTTCGTGCGCGAACGTGCTTCGGGCTGGCATCGATAGATATCGCCAGGTAAAGGACACCAACACCGCTTCGGAGAAGAAGCTCGAGGAGACACAGAGAGCGATTGAAGAGGCAAATGCTCTGGAAGTTCCACTGCTTGAGCGCAATCTGATCGCTCTGTCGACGATTGCTTCCATTGCGACGATGGTCGGTTTGCTGGGCACCACGATCGGCATGATCCGTGCATTTGCTGCCACTGGCCACGCGTCCGGAGGCGTGATCGACGCTACCTCGCTGGCAACCGGCATTTCCGAAGCGCTCGTGAACACGGCTGGCGGTCTTTTTGACGCGATTATCGGGATCGTTGCGTACAATTATTTTGTTAACAAAGTAGACAGCTTCAACTACACGGTGGATGAGGCCTCGTATGAGATTCTCCAGCTCATCAAGGCCAAAGAGGCGAAGTAAGTCATGAAGATCAAAAAGAAACGGAGAGTGTCCGTCAGGCTGGACATGACACCGATGGTTGACATCGGGTTTCTCCTTCTCATATTCTACATGGCCACCACTCAGTTCAAGCCACCGGAGAAGAAGGAAGTGACGCTTCCGTCGTCTCATTCGCAGATCAACCTACCCGAAAAGGGCAAGATCTTGGTTACTGTGACAGAGCAGGATTCTGTCTTCATAGAGTACGTCGTGATGCAGAAAGAGATCATCGACGGAGAAGAAATCATGATTCCGGTCTACACCGACGAAAGCGTACAGGCTACGGTGGTGGGTGGTACAGTTCAGCAGATTCGTTCCCAGTCGGGCGACAACATGCGGGCCATGTTGATCATCAAGGCCGACAAGAATGTCAAGTTCGGAACGATGCAGAAAATCATGGATTCGCTCAAGGAGTACAATCTTCGGACATTCCAGATTGTAACTGAGTTTGAATCTGAGCAGCAAACATAGGAAGGTGGTGAGTTAGATGGGCGCACTTGATTCACCGGCACCAGAAAAGAAACACAAAGGAAAAGGTCTCAGACGTCCCAAGCGGCGCATTGGGGTTAGAATCGACATGACGCCTATGGTCGATATCGCCTTTCTTCTCCTGATCTTCTACATGGTAACCACGGTGTTTGCAGCTCCTCAGGCGATGGAGATCAACCTGCCGGAAGACTCGGACGAAGCGATTAAGATGAAGAAGAGCGACCTGCTTGTCCTTAACGTCGACGATGCTGACACTTACTGGTGGACATGGGGCGACGAAGGTCCTGTCAAGTTCAAGCAGGATTCTCTGAGGACCCTGTTGTACGGTGCGAACAGAGAGAATTCCAGACTCTCTACGCTGATTGTGATTCATCCTGATGCCAAATACAATGATTTCGTAAACATACTCGATGAAATCGAGGTGGTAGAGTATGTGCTCCGGGATGACGAGGAATTCATGGTCAAATACAGAGAAGAAAACAAAGACGTCCTCGATTCCGCCGCTACATTCTCATACCGCTATTCGACTAAACCGTGGGATGCCAAAGATGACCAGAAGTTCAAGAAATTGAAGTCGGGGTCTCTGCTTGGAGGTGAGGGGTCATGAAACTCGGAACTGGCGTTATCAAGGTAGATTACGGAGCATTCGAGCTCAAGAGGACATATCAGCGCAATCTGCTAATTGCGATACTGATTGGAGCCGGACTGCATCTGTTCGCGCTGGGTGCGTGGGTGTTCGTAAGGTGGGTCACCACGAGTTCGATGCCCGAAACGACCAATGTCATTCGTATCAAGGACATTTCGGACCTCGCCCCGCCTCCGTCGATCGCGAAGAAGCCGCCCGCAGTCAAAATAGAAGCACCTAAGGTAGCGGCGCCCAAGATCGGTATTCCTGAGCCGGTGCCGGATGAGGAAGCCGAGGAGAACGTAGTTCTGGCGACGCAAGACCAGCTTGCCGACATATCCCAGCCGGTGATTGGGTCCGGCGATCAGGGCTCCGGCTCTGACGTCGTGATTGAAATTGAGGACGAGGAGTTCTTCCCGTCAGCGACTGATTTCGTGGCTGTCGAGGAACTCCCGACTGCGGTCTTCATTCCGCAGCCAGAATATCCCGAAATGGCGCGCAAGGCCGGCATCGAGGGCTCGGTGTGGATAAGAGTTCTGATTGACAAAGACGGCGACGTGCGCGACGCCATTATAGAGAAGGAGTCGGGCGCGAATGCCGGTTTTGAGGATTCTGCCAAGAAAGCCGCCCTGGGCGGCAAGTGGACGCCCGCGATGCAGAACAATCAGCCGGTGCCCTGCTGGGTTTCGTACAAGGTCGAGTTCACGCTCGATTAGGAGTGTCGAGCACCTGACTTAGGCATACCTTCCGCGAAGGAGGTAGCTTGTCATGCAGTACGGATCCGGTATTATCAAGGTTGATTACGGAGCTTTTGAACTCAAGAGGACCTATCAGCGCAATCTTCTGATTGCTGTTCTAATAGGAGTGGCTCTGCACTTGGCCGCGTTAGGTGTATATCATGCTCTTGACACGCCGAGCGCAGTGTCCTTCGCTAAAGACCCTGGCATCAGGATTGTTGTCACTGATCCAACCGTGATTGCTCAGCCGCCAACAATCAAGGGGAATCCGCCAGAGGTAAAGATCGATCTTGCGAAAGGTACAGTGCCTTCATTCGGCATCCCAGAGCCGGTGTCAGGAGACAAGGCGATCCAAAGCGCTGTTCTTGCTACGCGGGAGCAGTTTGCCCAGGCCACTCAGCCTGCGATCGGTTCTGGTGGTGGTGGAGATGCGGGAATTGTATTCGGCGTTGAAGACTCGACAATCTCTCCGCCCTCAACCTCATTTGTTGCAGTTGATGAGATGCCGGAGGCGGTCTTCATTCCGCAGCCAGAATATCCCGAAATGGCGCGCAAAGCCGGCATCGAGGGCTCGGTGTGGATAAGAGTTCTGATTGACAAGGAAGGCGACGTGCGCGACGCCATCATAGAGAAGGAGTCGGGCGCGAATGCCGGTTTTGAGGATTCTGCCAAGAAAGCCGCCATGGGCGGCAAGTGGACGCCCGCGATGCAGAACAATCAGCCGGTGCCCTGCTGGGTTTCGTACAAGGTCGAGTTCACGCTCGATTGACGATTGCGCGAATATCCAGTGAATCGATAGTGATTCAGGATCGGGAGTGTTTTCCTTCCGATCCTTTGCTTTTTGAGGGCGAATGTGATCATTCGGCGAGGAGATTCGCTTCTTTGGAACGGTGTAACCGCTCTTGCTGTTGAGGTATTTCGATGAAATTTGCGTGCCTATTTGGTTTTGTGGCGTTGATGTTGTGCACATCATCCTCCGGCCCCGCCGTCGGAGCGGAAAGGAATGCTATGACCCCATCCGAGATGATCAGTCAGGCAGATAGCCTGTTCAAGGCAAGAGGCTACGACGACTCTCGCGTGCTGTATATCTCGGCAGTCGCCGAGGCCGAGAAAATCGGCAGCATATCAGACTTGACCGAGGCGCTCGCAATGGTTGCGCGAGCCTACCTGATCACGGACAGGAAGGAAGAGGGCCGCCCTTGGCTTGCAAAGGCACAGTCTTCCGCCAACGCCAGCGAGCCTCTCGGGTGGTCCCGGTATCTCGGGGTACGAGGCCGGTTCGAATGGCAAGACAAGAAACTGGACACCGCCACCGCCACTTTCAAAGAGATGTACCGCTACTGCTCGGAACACAAGCTGCACGAACGGGCTATTGATGCCGCACACATGGTTGCGATTACCGGCGATTATGACTCGCAAATTGAGTGGGGACTGAAAGGGGTGGCCGAGGCGGAGGCAGGGAAGGTGACCAGCTGGCTTGGACCGCTGTGGAACAATCTGGGAGCTACCTACGAGGAGATGGGCAAGCTACGGGAGTCGCTTGATGCATATATCAAAGCTCGCGAGTACCACTGGAAGTACGGCGACGAGAAGAACCGACTGATCGCCGACTGGGCGTTGGGGCATTCCCACCGGATCAATGGCAATCGGGATGAAGCTCTGAAGCTCTTAGGCCCGCTTGTCGATTGGTGCCAACGAGTGAACGACGTTGAATTTCTTGGCTGGACTCACAAAGAGCTGGGCGAGCTATCGCTCTCCGACGCAGACAGCACGTCCGCCCTGCAGCATTTTACTCTGGCTGAGTCAAAGTTGAAGGAAGCAGGTATGCCAGAGTGGTCTCCGGACGACTACAGAAAGCTTGTGGAGCATATTTCTGCTTTGAGTCACAAGTAGGGGATCCTCAGATACATCATTTTCTCACTTGCGAAAAAAGCCGTTTAGTGCTTTCTTGATTTGGTATTTAGGCAAAAACTACCAGAAGGCAACTATCTCGACGAGGCAAGGATATGCTGCTACCAGCCTGCGCGATTAGCGGTAAATCTTATCGCGCCTGACCGGCGGCAGGATCCGGATGGAGGTTTGTCATGAGACTAAGAGTCGCGCTCGCAACAGCGCTGATAGCGATCCTCTTCTCGACGCTGTCGTTCGCGCAAGACACTGGCGTACCTGATACGTGTCGGTTCACGTCAGGTACCTGGATAATCAACTCGCAAGCCGATTCGGTCTTTTCCGTGGACTTGTGGGGTTGGCTTGATGATCCGCTTATTCGGGGTTGCGCCTTGGGATTCCGCCTGTACACGTTCGGATCCATTGGCTACGGTCCTCACGTGGACTCACTGATAATCGTTGACACGTTCTTCTTCAATCCGAGTCTCACTGCACCAGTGCAGAATTATCAGCGTAGCATTCTTAACTCTCTAATTGACCCGGGAGCTGCCGATTGGGGTTACAACGGACTATCAATAGGACTCATCGATTTCACAGCGGCGATTCTGCCTCTTAGTACGAAGACGAGGATCGGCACACTCCGCCTGAAGGTGCTGGACAGAGAACGAGTCCCTGAGGACTTCACTATCGAAGTTGATTCATCTTTCTTTCCTCCCGGCGGGACTTTCAAGTTCTCGCGCCAGGGTGGCGATGGATTTGCACCTAAGTTCATCAAGTCTGTGATCACAGTGGACAACGACCTGACTCCCAAACTTCTTACTATCACTCCGAACACGGGCAAGCAGAATGAAACGCTCAATGTAACGGTCACCGGTTACAGGACGCACTTTGGCCAGGGAAGCAGCACAGTGTATTATTTCTCCAAAGGAGTATCTACAATCACAGCGACCAGCCTCTCGATAGTATCTCCGACGAACATGACGGGCTCTTTCAGCATTCCGTCTGGCGCCGAGACCGGGCTGTGGAATGTCTCCGTCGCTGTAGATGGTTACGCGACAGTGACGAAGCCCAACGGGTTCACGATCAACCCGCCCTTCGTATGCGGCAATGCTGATGGTGATAGCGGGACCTTGCCGGTGGACATCGGCGACATTGTCTATCTGATCGACTTCGTTTTCAGGGAGGGACCTTCGCCGGTGCCTTATGAAGCTGGCGATGTAGACTGTGACAACTTCGTGGACATCGACGACATAGTCTACTTGATTCAATTCATCTTCGCGGGCGGCTTCGAGCCCTGCCACGACTGCCCGTAGCTGTTGGTGTGGTTCGTGCCGAGAGTCTGATCTGATGGCACCCGTTAACTTCAGATCGATTATCGATTGACAGGTGGAGTCTGCTTCTCTTAATTGGCCATGACCTCCGTCGGTCACACCTGCGCCGACGCTTCGGAAACGACATGTTATAGACATCACTTGATGAGACGAATTGACGGTCGTATCGGCATTTTGGGGGTTGCAGCACCTGCATGGCTAACAGCGAGTTGGATCTGCCTGATTGCTGTGCTGTCGGTAGCCAATGGGCAATCGCCTGTAGCATTGAGTTTTGCTCCATCCAAGAACGCGATTGGCGTCTCTGTTTCTGCCAGTGTGTCGGTGAGCTTCAATGTCGCGATGGACGTCTCAACAATCAGCTCTTCGACGTTTCGAGTAATCACCGAATTGGGTGGTGTTTGCGCAGGCAGCGTAACCTACAACCCACTCACAAAGTCAGCGACCTTTCTGCCATCTACATCTTTCGAATACGGTACTACAGTCTGGGTAACACTAACTACTGCAATCAAGTCGCAGGCGGGAATTCCTCTGATTCGGCCATATTCATGGTCATTCACGACATTCACCGAGGGCGGCGATGGTTCGTTTATGCGTGACTCCATCTACTCGATCGGAGTCTCCCCATTCGCGATATGCTCTATCGATCTGGATGACGATGGCGACGCCGACCTTGCGACAGCAAACCCAGCATCTAACTCCGTCTCGACACTATTCAACATCGGGAATGCGGAGTTTGTGTATGGTTCTTCATATCCAGCCTTTACTTCGCCTCACGGTATCATCTCGGCCGATTTCGATTCCGACGGTCACTCAGACGTGGCAGTCGCGAACGGTTTTTCGAGTGACATTTCCATCTTTTTCAATTCGGGATCAGGTTCGTTGGCAGCCGGATCCAAGTTCCCAGTCGGTGATTTCCCGGTCTCGCTCTGTCGCTCGGACCTGGATGGAGATGGAGACATCGACATCGCATCTGCAAACACTTATTCGAACAATGTCTCCGTGCTCATCAACGACGGTAGCGGCGTCTTCACAGACCGAATGGACTATCCAGTTGGCGCCGAGCCGTACTGCGTGACCGCTGCAGACATCGACAACGATGCTGATTTCGATCTTGTCACGTGCAACGATGTGTCCGGCACGATATCAGTCCTGTTGAACGGCGGTGACGGTACATTTGCTGCACATGTCGATTATTCCACCTGTTTCGGTCCGATCTTTGTCTGCGGATCAGATTTCGATGGTGATGGCGACATCGATCTCGTCACCACGAATGACGGCGCCGACAGCGTTTCTGTCCTAATGAATCTCGGGGCCGGGGTCTTCGGACCATACAATACATATCCGGTGGGCGAGAAACCGGTTTGCGTGGCGGCGAGCGATCTTGACAGTGACGGCGATATGGACCTGGTTTCGTCAGGCTACTTTGAAGACGGCGTCTCGACTCTGCTTGGCTCGGGCTCCGGTACTTTCGTTCCGTCACAAGGGTGCACCACAGGCGACGGTGCGCAAGGCATAGTGCTTGCCGATCTTGACGGCGATGGTGATGTCGATGCTGCCGTCTGCGATGTGCTTTCACAGAATGTAGCAGTCCTACTGAACGCAGTCGTGTGTGCTGACAGCGACACCGACGGATTCGGTGATCCGCTTCATCCGGAGAATGAATGTCCGGAGGACAATTGCCCTTATGCCTACAATCCCGATCAGACCGATAGCGATGGTGACAGCGCAGGAGACTCTTGCGACATCTGTCCGTCTCATACGCTGGATGACTGCTGTAATCCCAGGGGTATTAACTCGCCGCCAACGTTCACTTCGCCGGCGATTGACACTGCGATCCCGGGGGAGCTTTTCGTGTACGTCGCAAGCGCGACCGATCCCGATTGCGATGGTTCTGAACTTGAGATTGACTTTGTGCAGATTCCATCGTGGTGTGAACGGATAGGCGATACAATTCGAGGGATGCCCGAGTGCAGTTCATCTGATACCGTTTTAAGGCTCACCGCACAGGACGGGTCGGCATTTGATTTGCTCGTCGTCACCTTAATCGTGGACAGGTCGAACGTAGGCCCCGTGATCGAGGGCACTTCTGCATACAGAGCATTTGCGGCAGGGCAGTCGTTCCTATACTATCCCGACATTCACGACCCGGATGACTCGTTGCTTGAGATTAGCTATCCCGGAATTCCCGATTGGTGCCACGTCTTAGCTGACACTGTCTCAGGAATATCACCTGCGCGCTTCTCGGCGCAGACTCTTATGGCGGTCGCCGCGGACTACTGCCATGCAGATACGCTCGAATTCACAGTGTATTCATACATCTGCGGAGATGCTAACAGCAGCGGGTATGTGGATATCGACGATATTGTGTATCTAATAGAGTACATTTTCGGTGGAGGTGAGCGTCCGGTTCCCATTGAGTCGGCCGACTGTGACTGCCAGAGCGGGGTTGATATAGATGATCTGGTTCACTTGATCTGCCACGTATTTCAGGGTGGTCCAGCGCCTTGCATCGAATGTCCTTGACAGTCGATTCCCCAGTGCGTTTGATTCGCAAAGGTTCTCATTAGCAATGCTTGGGCATTGGAGGAACTCTGCGCAGGTCAGTTTACAGTCTTCTCCTTCTCGCAATCTGCCCGATTCCATTCGTTCTTCTCAGATCCACGCTCGACCCGACTCTCATTCCTCAGTTCCTCGCTGTTTCGGTCGTGATTTCAGCTGCCTTTGCGCTCTTGGTCATTCGATTCGTGGCCGGGCGGGAGATGGCCGTCACCGATGTTCTCAGGAACGGACTGCTGCTGAGCATGATAGCGTACTGTTTAGTATCCGTTCTATCGCTTCTTGCTGCTATCGAGATCGGAGAGAGTGTCTTCGAGGTGCTGAAGATCGCGCTGGCCATCGTCGCCTACATGCTCTTCGCCATGACACTTGTTGAACATCCAGATCGTATCGAGTTCCTCGCGATGGCGATGACATTAACAGGCTTCGGCTTGTCCCTAATTGCAGCGATTCAGTACTTCGATGCAGGATTCGGATGGATACCAGGCAACGTCATTCCTTCAGCCACAATGGCCAACAAGAATCTGCTTTCATCAATCCTATTGTCCGCCCTGCCGTTTTCTGTCTATCTCATCTTCACAGGCAGGGGCCATGTCCAGAGTGCAGCGTCGGTGTCAGCAGCGCTGACATCTTATGTGCTGGTCATCAGTCAGACCAGATCAGTCTGGCTGGCGATCGGATTGTCGGGAATCTTCACCGTTCTGGCAGTATTGTTTTCTCCGCGACTGTCCAAGAGGCTGTATGGCATAGAGGCTGCGTTCCGGCGAAGAGCGCTGCTTGCTCTTGCCGTGCTCTTGACAGGGACAATGGCGGGTGGTGTAACGCTGGCAGCAAGATCCTCAAGTAAGGCTTCACTCACAGGCGGTAAGTTCATAAACACCAGTTCGGCGTCTATGAACGAGCGGTTGATTCTGTGGGATCATTCTCTTCGCATGTATCTCGATAATCCGTACATTGGCTGTGGAATCGGAAACTGGAAAATCAATATTCCCTTGTACGGCGCCGAAGGGCTTCCGTCCGAAACCGGCACGGTCTTCTTCCAGCGGCCTCACAACGACTTCCTTTGGGTTCTCGCGGAAACCGGCGCCACAGGTCTGCTGTGTTACCTCATGATATTTGTATTCGCTGCCCGGTACTGTCTCAAAGCCATGGCTCGAGCCGAGACGGACTCTGATTTCCTCGCAGCGGTCGCGATTCTCTTCGGAGTGCTTGCCTATGCCGTGGATGCGTCGTTCTCGTTTCCGAAAGAGAGAATCGTCCACCAGGTATTTCTCATGGCCTACTTGGCGGCAGCTACAGTTCTGCATGCGAAAAGTAGAGCAGCCCATCTGAGGCTCTCACCTACTGGCTCCAGTCGCAAAGAGACGGGACCAAGCCCGGGACAAACAGATTCAGTTGCAGCCGCAAAACACAGCTCGCTCAACGTTCTGCCACATACTCACAACAAGATGACGTATGCCGCTGCTATGGTCATAATAGCTATCGTGCTTGCCGCTTGCGACGTAATCGGGTTTATACGCCTCAAATCGGAGATTCACATGTCGCGAGCTTTTGCCGCTGTGGCAGTGAGTGATCGAGAGAGAGTCATTTCGGAAATCCGTCTTGCCGAGATGCCGTTCTCAGCGCTTGATCCCACTTCGACGCCTCTGGCTTGGTATTCCGGAGTAGCTCAGTTCGAGCTCAATCACGTTGACAGCGCTATGGTCGAATTCGAAAGAGCGCTGAAGCACAATCCCCACCATGTCCATGTCCTGAACAACCTTGGCACATGCTATGAAGTGAAAGGCGCGCATGAAACAGCTATAGACTACTACAACCGGGCTATTGGGATTCTGCCGTCGTTCGACGAGGCTATCATCAACCTCGCCGCTGTATATTACAATCAAGGCGAATTTGAACAGGCATACTCAGTAATACGCCGCATAGAAAGCCCATCCACCGATTCACGATACGAGCTGTTTCTGAGCAAGATCAGCGCACATATCAAAGAGGCTGAACAGGATTGACTCGAACCGGGTGTTGATTCTGATAATTCTGCTTGCGCAGAGGGCATATAATGGATATATTTTATCGATTATTCTTGTCGGCGATTGACCAATGTTGTTTTTGTGCGCATAGCCGAATTGATTACAGGTAGCGTTCTATCCTTGGAGTCGTGAGTATGATCGAATTCCACACTAAGAAGAGATTGGCAAAGGCAAACTGTGCCAGTAACTCCCGCCAGCGGGACGGAATGTTCTCTCATGTGTACGTATTACTACTTCCGGTGGTGATAGTTGCATTGTCTCTTTCGACGACATCAGCGCAGGTAAGCGCGGGTGGCAAGCCGACAAGCTTCTCGCTCAGTTTGACATCGACTGTGCCTGCTGAGCGGATGGCGTCGATAGATGTGGCCGGGCTGCTGCTTGAGGACTCAATTGAAGCTGAATTGGGTTTGCCGTTCCGCTTCGGCTATCCGTTAGACGTGAATCTCGGACTCGACAATTCGGGTGCTTGGGATGTGCTTCCCAATGGAGACAAGATATGGCGGCTTCAGATCGACTGCCCTGGTGCATATTCGATCAATCTGATCTATTCGAGATACAGAGTTCCTGAGGGTGCAAAGTTCTTTGTGTACGGTCTTGACAGATCGGTTACGCTCGGTGCATTCACGAGCCGGAACAACAAGGATCACGGGCAGTTCAGCACTGCTCCGATTCCTGGAGAGTCTTGTGTGCTTGAATACATTGAGCCTGAAGGCGCTGAATTTCCCGGCGAGCTCGCGGTTTCGACGGTTGTCCACGCCTACAAGAACGTCTTCGGCAAAGACGCGAAAGGCTTCGGGCAGTCCGGTTCATGCAACATCAATGTCAACTGCCCGGACGGCGTAAACTGGCAAGAGGAGAAGCGCGCAGTTGCAATGATTCTGACGCAGGGTGGCTCGCGCATCTGCAGCGGCGCATTGGTGAACAACGTCGAGCAGGATATGACTCCGTATTTTCTCACTGCGAATCACTGCCTGGGCGGAGAGACGACCTGGATCTTTATGTTCAACTATGAAAGTCCGAGCTGTGCGAACGTGAATGGTCCAACCGATCAGACAGTTTCAGGTTCGACCCGGCTTGCCAATTACTCTTCGTCTGACTTCGCCCTGTTGCTTCTGAGCGAAGCTCCGCCTCCTGAGTATGATGTTCGCTTCGCGGGCTGGTCGAGAGTCGATGAGGCTTCCCCCTGGACAGTGGGGATTCACCACCCATCGGGTGATATCAAGAAGATTTCATTCAACAATGACGCTGTTACATCGACCAACTACTTGACTACGTCGGGCACAACTCACTGGCGGATTGACGACTGGGAGTTAGGCACTACTGAAGGGGGTTCATCAGGCTCCCCGCTCTTCGACAACAATCATCGGATAGTCGGTCAACTGCACGGCGGCTATGCCTCCTGCACGAGCATCACTTCGGACTGGTACGGCAAGTTCTCTTATTCGTGGAACGGCGGTGGATCATCGTCTTCAAGACTCAGAGACTGGCTTGATCCGAACAATACCGGTGCGCTTTACATCGATGGTAGCTCTGCGGATGCCGATAATGACGGCGTTGCGAACTCAAGCGACAATTGTCCCAAAGCTTACAATCCGGGTCAGGAAGACATGGATTCAGACAGTATTGGAGACGCGTGCGACAACTGTCCCACTGCATCCAATCCCGATCAGGCTGACAGAGACAGCGACACGTACGGGGATGTCTGCGATCCCGACGCCGATGGTGACGGTTTGTTGAATGAGAGTGACAACTGCATGCTGGAGTTCAATCCGGATCAGATCGATACAGATGCAGATTCGGTCGGTGATCTCTGCGACAACTGCCCGCTCTATGCCAATCCTGAACAGTATGACGAGAACGACGATGGAACGGGTGACGCCTGCGACGGCTTGCTGCACATACAGAGCTACCCAACTGAAGTGCCGCCAGGATATGTTGGCGAGCCATATTACTACCGGTTCCGGGCAATTGGCGGAGTCGAGCCGTACACATGGCAGAAGCTTGTCGGTGCGCAGCCTTACGGTTGCACACTCACACAGGGAGATAGCTGCGTGGTCTCCGGGACTCCGAGCTTCGTGGCGAATTACTTCCTGACTATCGAACTAATTGACTCTGATGTTCCTGCCCCGAATAGAGACACTGTGACAGTGTCCATTCCCGTTACTGCCAGACCGCACGCTCCGATTCTCGACGAAGTGGGTCCGCAAACCGTTCGACAGGGTGATGTGCTCGACCTCGTCATATCTGCCAGTGACGTTGATCTAACGACACCATCGCTGACCGCCATCGGACTGCCGCAAAACTCATCGTTTGTTGACAGTGGCAACGGGGTTGGCTTGTTCACCTTTGCTCCCGATGTCAGCCAGTTGGGAGAGTATACGGTGATATTCGTCGCTTCAGATGGAGATCTTGCCGATAGTCAGGACGTCGTCACGACTGTTGAGCCGTTCTTGTGCGGTGATGCCAATGGAAGTGGTTTCGTCGACGTGGACGATGTGATGAGTGTGATCAATTACGTTTTCGCGGGTGGACCTGTCCCCTCCCCGTACGAAGCAGGCAATGCCGACTGCACCGGTATTATCGACGTCGACGATGTTGTGTACGTGATAACATACATCTTTGCCTCCGGCCCGGTTCCCTGCGCAGGGTGTCAATAGCGGCACCGTTTCCGGGATGCTGCATTCGGAAGTCAGCCTGAAATGACTCCGCCGAAACGTCTGCACTTGCCGACGCAATCGCGATCGATTGTCAGTTGCGTTCTCGACTTGTCATCATCTGGAAATCGCAGTACCGCGAATATAGACGAAATCGCTTATCTTGACGGAACCATAGATAGCTTCTTTGGTTTGACTTTCAAAGAAGACATATTGTGGCTGAGGAATATGGGCGAACGGTTTGTCAACGCCTGTTGACCGAATGCATCTGATTCCAAGCTAATACGACGGGAGGCGATTGAAACAATGCGCGGATTGGGAAGGATTCGCATTTCGGACTCAGCCATGAGGACCGGAATGACGGGAGAGTGTGGGAGGTCAAATGGCTGAGATCACTCAGCGGGTTGCGATAGGCGTTCCTCGAGAGACGTTTGCCAATGAGCAGCGCGTAGCGATCGTGCCGGATGTCGTAGCGGCATTGCGAAAGATGGATATTGCTGTACTGATCGAATCAGGTGCAGGGCAAGCTGCCGGCCACACGGACGCTGACTATTCGATGAAGGGAGCTGTGATCGCAGGGAGCAGGGCGGATGTCTTCTCGAAGAGCGACATCATCCTGCAGGTTAGATCATTCGGGGCAAACGTAGACGCAGGCAGGAAAGATCTCGAACTGTTCCGGAAGGGACAGACGTTGATCGGTTTCGCCGAGCCGCTTACATCACTGCAAGAGATCAAGGCCATCGCAGAGCATGGAGTCAACCTTTTCGCCATGGAGCTGATACCCCGTATCTCCCGGGCCCAAAGCATGGACGCACTCTCATCGATGGCTACGGTTGCAGGTTATAAGGCTGTGCTGCTTGCCGCCGCATCGTTGCCGAAGATGTTCCCGTTATTGATGACCGCTGCAGGCACGGTGTCACCGGCTCATGTATTCGTGATCGGAGTAGGCGTGGCCGGTCTACAGGCGATTGCAACCGCTAAGAGACTCGGCGCAATGGTGAAGGCGTTCGACGTCCGGCCTGCAGTGAAGGATCAGGTGCAGAGCCTGGGCGCTACCTTTGTTGAGCTTGAAATTGAGGCTTCGCAGTCTGAAGATAAGGGGGGCTACGCGCGTGCAATGGATGAAGAGTTTTACCGAAAACAGCGGGAGTTGATGGCAAAAGTCGTGGCGGAAAGCGACGCGGTGATCACAACCGCTGCGGTTCCCGGCAAGAAGGCTCCCGTGCTCGTGACGGAGGAGATGGTCAAGAAGATGTCGCCCGGATCCGTCATCGTAGACCTTGCATCGGAACGAGGTGGCAATTGCGAGCTTACGAAGGACGGTGCGCGAGTCGTGGTCCACGGCGTGACCATTCTCGGTCCCTCGAACTTGCCGTCATCCGTACCGTACCACTCGAGTCAGCTCTATTCGAAGAATCTGCTCGCGTTGCTGAAACATTTGATCAAGGACGGTAAGCTGCAGATTGATGTCGAGGACGAGATAGCGCGGGAGACGCTCGTCACGAGCGGGGGAGAAGTTGTGCACGCGCGCGTTCGGGAGCTTATCGAAGGCAGTGCGACGGCGCAGAAGAAAGTCAGTTGACGGATATAGCATTCGATCACGCGTGTGGATGGACAGAGACGCTAAGCTGGAGACGTCTCGATCGGAAGGATTTATGACTAAATTCAGAATAGAGAAGGATTCTCTCGGGGAAGTGAGTGTGCCTGAGAAGGCATACTGGGGAGCACAGACGCAGCGCGCAGTAGAGAATTTCCCCGTAAGCGGTCATTTGGCTCATATGGGCTTCGTGTGGGCAGGCGCAGCTGTGAAGCGAGCTGCCGCTATCGTGAATCGTGATCTGGGTTTGCTGCCGCACGACAAAGCAGACGCAATCATCAAGGCAGTGATCGAAGTCATGGAAGGCAGGCTCGACGATCAATTCGTGGTCGACGTGTATCAAGCGGGGGCCGGCACAAGCCACAATATGAATCTCAACGAGGTCATTGCGAACCGCGCCCTCGAGATTCTCGGAAGACCACGCGGCGACGTCAGCTATATCAGCCCGAATGACCATGTCAACATGGCACAATCGACTAACGATGTCATACCGACTTCCATAAGGCTCTTCATACTCCATGACAGTCTCGAGTTGAATGCCATCCTTGCACAGGTACAGACCACATTCAAGTCCAAGGCCGCTCAGTTCGATCGGGTGCTCAAATCGGGACGAACACATCTCCAGGATGCGGTTCCGGTTCGACTGGGGCAGGAGTTTGGCGCCTATGCCGAAGCGGTTGCGAGAGGAGCACAACGGATATCTCAGATGCGGGAGTCTCTCAGCGAGATAGGTCTCGGAGGAAGCGCAGCCGGAACCGGACTGAATGTTCACCCTGAATACAGAGCCCGAGTTGTCGCCGCACTTACCGAGATCACCGGTTTTCGGATCAGACCCGCAAACGATTACTTCTGGGCGATGCAGTCGCTGGCGCCGATTGTTGACTTCAGTGCAGCTCTCAGGAATATCGCGATCGAGCTTTCGCGGATTATGAACGATCTCCGCCTCCTCGCGTCCGGTCCTTCGACCGGACTTGATGAGATTCTGCTTCCGGCGGTGCAGCCGGGTTCTTCGATTATGCCGGGCAAGGTGAATCCGGTGTTACCCGAGATGATGAACATGGTCTGCTTCAGCGTCATCGGATTTCACGAGACGGTCGCCTGGGCTGCGGCTGCAGGGCAGCTTGAGCTTAACGTCATGATGCCGGTTGTAGCGTACGCTGTCGGAGAACAGATGAAGTGCCTGACAGGTGGGCTGAGGGCGTTTCACCGGAAGTGCCTTCTGGGCATTGAACCGAACGAGGATTCATGCAGAGGCTTCCTGGAACGGAGCTTCGGGCTTGCGACCGCACTCAACCCCATCATCGGCTATCTGAATGCTGCAGAGGTCGTGAAGCAGGCGCAGTTGACCGGCAGGTCGATCAAAGAGATTGTTCTCGAAAAGGGCTATCTGACAGAGGAACAAATGCAGCGAGTGCTCGATCCATTGCATCTGACCGAGCCGGGAATCCCTAAGAAGTAGCTGACAAACCTCAGCACGTGTATTTTGCCTGCACTGTCAGTCCCGCAAAAGCGGGATTACTGACACTATTTTGCGTATCGTTTTGCGTCAGGAAGGGAGAGGTTGTCCCACAAGTTGAAAGTTGGCATGCAATACGGATCGAATGTTGAGAGTCGGATTAGGATGGGTTCCCGTTTTCGGGTTTGTTGAAAAACCCTGTATTGAGGCATTGTCCCATGCTGGGACATCCGATGTTCGGGCAGGTCTTGACTGCGACGAAGTCGCGGTTGTGACCTGCCCGCAAGAGATTGTGAGAGCGACGGGTCACACGCCCCGCTGCGGCGGGTCGCAAGATCCATCGCAACTCCTGAAGGCTTTCACAGGCAGTCTTGGCTCCATTACTCTGCTATGATAGCAGATCTGGAAAAGCTACATCCGGCATTTATCCGTTTCAAGGAACCTTGGTGGTTGAGTAGTGATTCTCCACTAATGATAGTTGTCGAAAACGAGCAACGAATGGAGTGGAGAAATGATGAGCAGATTATTGGCGACCGCGGTATTGCTGGTCTCAGCGGTTGCCCCGCAAGCGATTGGAAGGGACTCTAAGGCTGTCGAGGCTAATATGAGAGAGAATGGTGACTTCCTGAATATCCCGTTAGAGACTATCACGGGTGACACAACGACGCTGGCCGATCACAAAGGCAAGGTGCTCCTGCTGGTGAACGTCGCAAGCAAGTGCGGCTATACTCCGCAGTACAAGGGTCTTGAGGAGCTTTTCATGAAGTACAAAGATGCCGGATTCGAAGTGATCGGATTTCCCGCCAACAATTTCAAGAGTCAGGAGCCCGGCTCGAATAAGGAGATTCTGTCGTTCTGTCAGTCCAATTACGGTGTGACGTTTCCGATGACGGCTAAAATATCGGTCAAAGGTGATGACATTCACCCGCTGTACAAATATCTCACAGTTGACTCTGCAATGCCGGGTGAGATTCAATGGAACTTCAACAAGTTCCTGCTCGACCGGGACGGCAGATTAGTGGCGAGATATCCTTCCAAGGTCGAACCGATGAGCGATGAGCTTGTCAGCAAGATACAGAGCCTGTTGAAATAGCACATCTCGCCTTGCAGGTCTGCCTCACTCCATACGGTGGAAGGCGTTCATGCTGGTGGATCGCTTCATATACTCCACAAGATCGGAGACCGTCAGGCTGGTGTCTTTGCCGCGTGGGTTAAACATCTGCGTGATCGCCGTCAGACGGCTCTCCTCGGAGATGAAGTCATCGATCACGCCAACCGGTTCATACTCGGGGAACGTCTTGAAGTAAATGTACCCGTCATAGAACATCTTGAGCCGGAAGTTGTCGTAGCCATGCTTCCAAAGCGACGTTTCTCCTTTAAGCTCGCCGAAGGGCGATCCGACCAAATCGAATCCGACTCTGCGTTTCTCCGCCGGAAGGCTGTGCATCAGAGCGTCGATTACTCCGTCCGCGGGGTGAACGTTTGGCTTTGACCAACCCTCTGCATTCGGCCACACGGCGTGCAAGTAGATATTGAATGTGCGATTCCCGATAGAGTCGAAGACGATGTTGCCAGCTCGGATGTCGCCGAACCTGATGAACTTGGCTGTCTGCTCGTCGTATATCGGCTGCTTGTACTTGGTGAAAGAGTGATTCGCTCCGCAGTAGATCAAGGCTTTCTCACCTTTCTTGACGAATTCGTCGAGAATGTTCCTCGCCATTACTTCGTCCGAACCGCCGTTTATCCATACCTGCCTCATGATATCGGGATTGTCGCGATCTTCTACCGTCCAGACTTTGCTCCAATCTGAGAGAGTGTTGAGTCCGACTACTCTGAACTTACGAGCATCAGGAGGCAGTTTTCGGTTTAGCTCCCACGCTACTTTGTATATGTCCACATATTCGCGATAGCCCCAGAGAGTCACGTTGCGGAATTGAATCCATCTTGCGAGTTTCTCGTTCCACTCGGAGGCGGTAATGAGGCTGTCGATTTTAGGCTGATCGACATGGCAGGCAAACTCGATACCGAGGTTGCAGATGCCGTTCTTGTGAAGCGCCGGGATCATTCCGTGTATGAAATCGAGGTTGTGCTTGATCAGGTGCCATTCGCCAACGAAGACTATGTCATGATCCTTGAACTTGGACAGCACATACTCCTCCGGACTCAAGGCATTAGTCGCAAGATAGTCGGCCAGTTGCTGTCTGAGGCTGCTGTCCAACGCGGGCAACGGTTGAACCGAATCACCTACTACGAACGCTGTGATGACGCAGATTAGAATTGCTATGGTTGCCGCGATCCGCATTGATCCTCCTCGCGCTGTGGGGCATTCAGCTGGGCCGTTGATGCCAAATGTGCGTCTATTCCTCGTCTTGATACGTAGACATTCCCCTCTTGTTTCGATATTCCCGCCTGTTTGATCTCCGTGGCGTTGGAACCTTCGGTTGCGTCTGTCACGATTGCTTGACTTGACGTCGATGTTGAGTATACTGTTGCCTTTGGAGGAAGCGAATGGATACTGAATACACACCGAAGCAGATTGTAGCAGAGCTTGACAAATATATCATAGGGCAGGAGGCGGCGAAGAAGGCGGTGGCGATTGCGCTGCGCAACCGCTGGCGGCGTCAGCAGGTGGAGGGCGAGATCAAGAACGAGATCATGCCCAATAACATCATAATGATCGGTCCCACCGGCGTCGGGAAGACCGAGATTGCTCGCCGACTCTCTCAGCTTGCCAATGCTCCGTTCATAAAGGTCGAGGCGTCGAAATTCACCGAAGTCGGTTATGTCGGGCGCGATGTCGAGTCTATGGTACGCGATCTTGTGGACCTTGCGGTGACCACCGTCAAGCGTGACAGGTCGGAAGAAGTGCGGGCGAAAGCTGAGGAGATAGCCGAAGAGAAGATACTCGATCTTCTTCTCCCACGAGCGCCGAGGCGAGCCGCGACCTCGAAACCCGACACTGCACCACCTGTCTTGCCCGATGACCAACAGGAAAAATGGGAGCGTAATCGCGAGAAGCTCCGCGACAAGTTCAGATCCGGAGAGCTTGACAGTCGGTTGGTTGAAATAGAGACAACCAGCGGGGCGTTCCCGGTGGTAGAGATATTCTCTCCCACGGGAATGGAAGAGCTGGGAGTGAATTTTCAGGAGATGTTCTCGGAGATTCTCCCCAAGAAGCGCAAGAAGCGCAAAGTCTCGATTGAAGAGGCATTCAGGATCATGGTATCGGAAGAGGTCGGTAAGTTGATCGACATGGATGAAGTGATCGGAATCGCTCTGTACAAAGTCGAGAACTCCGGAATCATCTTCATCGACGAGATCGACAAGATAGCCGCTGCCGACGGCCACTCAGTCGGCCCCGATGTTTCCCGCGAGGGCGTGCAGAGGGACATCCTGCCGATTGTCGAGGGCTCAAGCGTGATGACGAAGTACGGCATGGTGCGAACCGACCACGTCCTGTTCATCGCTGCAGGCGCGTTTCACCAAACAAAACCGTCGGACCTGATACCAGAGCTTCAGGGACGATTCCCCATACGTGTCGAGCTTGACAGTCTTGGCAAGAAGGACTTCGTGCGAATTCTCACCGAGCCGAAGAACGCACTCGTCTCGCAGTACACGTCGTTGCTCGCGACAGAAGGTATGCACCTCGTGTTCGACAGCGGTGCAATCGAAGAAATCGCTTCAATTGCAGACAAGGTCAATTCTATATCAGAGAATATCGGCGCCCGCAGACTTCACACGATTATGACGACTCTTCTCGAGGATATCATGTACGACTCCTCTGAACGCAAATCGAAAACTATAAAGATCACGAAATCGCTGGTGAAGAAGCGGCTCGAGGCGATAGTCGAAGACGAGGATCTGTCGAAGTACATTTTGTAGGCTACTGGATTTGCCGCGTATCTGTGCTGCGGCAAGTTGTGCCGTGCAGAAGCTGGCCTCACGCCGTAAGTCTGAACGGCTGCCGTTTCAGATACGTTGCGGTTCTCCAAGTCCATTCAGCCGGGCCAAATAGGAATCGAGATAGCCACCAGCGGCTCCAGAGCATCTGGAGCACCCAGATCGCGAGAACAATCAGCGGAAGATGGATGCGGTCGAAGCGGTTGAACATCCCAAGGCCGTAGCCGTAGAAAAACGTCGTGCAGATAAGAGTATGCGCAAGATAGTTCGTCAGCGCCATTCGCCCAACGGCGGCTAATCGTGCGAACAGACCGGTCATCCAACCTCGCTTGAACAGCAGGATCAATAGTGCCATGTATGCGATGGCGAGCAACACGCTTCCGAAGTAGTTGAAGTGATTGTCGAACTTGAATCGACTGACGAAGTCGAAGTCGCTTGCGATTGTTGTGCTGACGCCATAGAAGCAGAGCGGAAGTCCAAGCACGATGCCCACTGCTGCTGCAATCAGATACGTTCGAGTCGGTCTTGCGGCTGACAAAAAACCTGTTTTCATCAGACCCATGCCGAGAAGCATGAGTCCGCTCACTCGCCACAGAGTCATGAACAGAAAAGCCTGCGTCTGCATCATGAATGTCATCGGAGCCCGCACTTTGACGGCATCGGCAAATCCACCGCGGTATGCGGCGACCTCGCCGGAAATCTCGTCTGGGGTCGATGTGAATGCCTCACTAACCTCTTTCCATGCTTCCGCCATAGCGATCTCATGCACTGGAGGAGTGTTGCCCGACGCCGCCAGCTCTTGAGTATGATCAAATGCGTTTCTCATCATTGTGAATTGTATCCCTGATCCAAGCTGAATCAGCGATCCGAAAACAAGCACAGATGCTCCGACAACCAACAGTGTCTTGGCAGACTTACGTCGGAACAGATAGACAATAAGCCCGCATATCGCATACGACACGAGAATGTCACCATGCCAGAACAGATAACTGTGAATAAGGCCTATTAAGAGCAGCATCAAAGCACGGCGGTGATATGTCTTGCCGATGCCCACTCCCGACCTCTCGCCTTTCTGACCGAACAGGACGATGCCAGCGCCGAACAGCATCGAGAAGATCGCCATCATTTTCTCAAGAAACAGAACAGCGGACCATTTCCAGACTGCTTGATTTAGGCCGTCGAAACCGCCGGCAATCCTTGGGTCAAAGTAGATTGCGCTGGGAAGAGCGAAAAACTCGATATTGATGACAAGTATCCCCAGCAACGCGAATCCGCGGAGCACATCAAGCATGGCTATACGGTCGGTGGGACCGACAGGAGACAGACTTCGTGCGTCAATCATGTCAGCATTCTAATACGCAGACACGGCGTGCGAGGTTGCGAGAATTTGGATGGCGTCTATGAGTGACGCAGGAAGGGCGCACTCAGGCGTGGGAGAGGTCTGTGTAGCAGCACGGCATGCTGTGCCGAAGCTGATAGCGCCGTCATTCCCGCGCAGGCGAGAATCCATCAGGCACGGCACGCCGTGCCCTCATTAGCTGCAGTTTCCAGACTCAGAGCTACGGACAGTTCGCGCACGGTGCAGGGCCGCCTGCGAAGATGTAGTTGATCAGGTAAACCACGTCGTCAATATCAATTGCCGGATCGCCTCCGCTGCAGTTGGCATCGCCAGCGTCAACCGGCTGAGGCAGCGCCCCGCTGGCGAAGATGTAATTGATCAAGTACACGACATCGTCGATGTCAACAAACCCACTGCTGTTAGCGTCGCCGCATGCATATGTCCTGACAATGAAAGTCGCTGTATCGGCTTTGCAGAAATCGCGCACGATGGTAATCAGAGGCTCTATCCAGACTCCGCTCGGTGCCGTTCCGACGACGGTATCATTCTGGAAGCTGCACCAGTGGGGGACGAACGGATATGACACAGTGTGCACCGAGTCATCAGGATCGTGTATGGCTGGGAAGAAGAGAAACTCAGTGCCAGTTCTGATGGCAATCGTTGCGGAAGAATCTACTATCTGCGGTGCCTGGTTTGACTTGTCAATAATGAGCGATACTACGACCGTGTCCGCAAGCTCCCCGTCGTATGCGATAACCGAGAATGAAGTGTCCGCACGGTCGCAGGCCACGATACCAGAAATCGTGTTGCCGTCCACCGAACACCAGGAGGGGTAATTCAAGAAACTAAGAACGAGCTCAGTGCCGTTGCAGTTGGGGTCTGTGGCAGCCGCAACGTATTCAAACGGGACCGGGTCGGGGGCTACGGTATCTACGTCAGGGGATGATACTTCCGGAGCAGAGTTCGATCCGATCGGGTTGCAGCAGTCGTCTGCGGGGTGATTAGGGCAGACGTCACATACGTCGCCTACACCGTCACCATCAACATCACTCTGTGCGGGGTTGCTGACTAACGGGCAGTTATCGCAGGCATCGCCATGACCGTCACCATCGCTGTCGGTCTGATCGTTGTTCGCGACTGTCGGGCAGTTGTCACAAGCACTACCCAAGCTGTCCGTATCTGAGTTGGCCTGATCCGGGTTCGGTGTGTTGATACAATTATCGCAAACGTCGCCTGTGCCGTCGCCTTCGGAATCTTCCTGCAGGGGATTGAATCGAGCCGGGCAGTTATCGCAAACATCGCCTTTCCCGTCATTGTCAGAGTCTGTCTGATCTGGATTGAACAAGGACACGCAGTTGTCGGTGGCACAAGTATTCGGAGGATATCCTGGATTCCCGAAACCATCGTGATCAGTGTCAGTACAGCTGTCGCAAGCGTCACCTATCATGTCACCATCTGCGTCGGTCTGTGACGGATTTGGGGCCATCGGACAATTGTCACACACGTCACAGATGAGGTCTCCGTCACTCTCAACACAACCGGTTAGATTGAAAAGGATGGACACCGTGCCTGCGTCATAGTTGGCGACAGCAAGGTCAATGTGATCATCATCATTAAGGCTGGCCGCATAGAGGCAGTTTGGATAAGCACTTACACCATAGTTGATAGCAGACTGAAACGTGCCGTCTCCATTGTTCGTGTGGACTGAAAGGCTGCCCGCTAAGGAGCACGCCACGGCGAGATCATAATCCTCATCCTCATCTAGATCAGCGGCATATATTGAGTGCGGAGCTGCTCCCGTCTGGTAGCTGACAGCTTCCTCGAAAGTGCCGTCACCGCTGTTCCTGAGGACTGAAACGTTGTAGGAATATCCGTTCGCTACCGCAAGGTCTCCGTCGCCGTCTGCATCGAGATCAGCGATGAATACTGCTTCCGGCCCGGCTCCAGTTGGGTAGTATTCTGGTGCGTCGAGAATACCGCTTCCATCGTTCTTCAGGACACAAACATTATCGGAATGCAGATTGGCAACAACAATGTCCTTGTCTATGTCGCCGTCAAGATCGGCTGCGCGTACACATCGCGGGAAATTGCCTACAGCATAATTCACTGAGGTTTGGAACTCGCCATCACCGTTACTCATTAGGATTGACACAGTGCTTGACAGTTGGTTGGCTGTCGCGAGATCATAATCGCTGTCACCATCGAGGTCCGCTGCATAAACAAAGATGGGCCCACTTCCGGTCGGGAAACTGCTTCCCTGTGCGAGAGAACCATCACCGCTGTTTATTAGAATTAGTACGCGACTCTGATAGTAACTTAGAACAGCAAGGTCAATGTCAGAGTCGCCGTCGAAATCGGCAGCAGTCACAGAACTGGCACCAGAGCCTGTCGCGTAGTTGACGGTGGCCCGAAAGGTGCCATCGTTATTGTTCATGAGAACCGAGAGATTACCGGAAAAAAAATTCGCAACGGCCAAATCCTGATCCCCGTCGCTGTCCAGATCGCATGCAACGACGAAATCTGCCCCTGCCCCTGTTCCATATTCCTTATGTCCGCAGAAGAGCTGCCCAACTGCGCGTGTGTACAGCGAGGGTACGAATAGACCCATACCGACCATCAAATACGCAATCCAATTCCTCATACTGGCCTCTCAACATGGCTCGCGCAACCAGCGAGCAAATGCGAAATATGCGTTTCCGTAACTTATTTACTCTTAAACTACTACCGCGTTCGATTCTGTCAAGCGATTTTCCATGCCCGTGACTGGGTTCCGGCTTTCGCCGGAATGACATGGGCGAAGCGGTGTTTAGGGGCACAACATGTTGTGCCCGAAGCACGGCCACAGCTGCGGATCGAGCGGCAGACCCTTGACATCAAGCAGTGGCGTCAATCCCCCTTCCTGCGTCAGGGTCTTCGACAAGAGGGATTGACCTACGTCTGCAATTCCCTTGACACTTCGGCTTTATCCGCTAAATTCGGGCGGATTTGTCCGCATGAGGACATGAAATCAAAGCGAGTCTTATCAGAATCAAATCAGGAGATAGAACCATGACGAAGGATTTCTTGCAGATCGTAGATTTCACGCGCGACGAATTGATCGATACTCTGCAGCTTGCGCGCGACATGAAGTCCGGCAAGTTCACGCAGAAACCGATGGCCGGAATGACTGTTGCCTGCATCTTCCACAAAGCATCTCTACGCACGCGAATATCGTTTGAGGCAGGCATTTACGAACTCGGTGGCTACTCGCTCTACATCACCGAAAAAGAGATTGAGCTCGGCAAGCGTGAATCGATCCATGATGCCGCGAAGGTTCTGTCACGCTATGTCGGGATGATCATGATTCGGACATTCTCACACAGCGATGTCGAGCAGCTCGCAAAGCACGCTGATGTTCCAGTTGTGAACGGTCTTACGGACCTCACACACCCATGCCAGATTCTTGGCGATATCCTCACAGTATGGGAACATCTTGGCAAATTCGAGAACCTAAAGATAGCTTATCTTGGCGACGGCAACAACGTAACCAATTCATGGCTAAACCTTTCCGCACGATTCAAACTTGATCTCGCAATTGGCACATCACCCGACACACTGCCAGACGCAGGCATTTTGCACAGGGCGCAGAAGGCGGGAGTGTCGAAGATCGGCGTCTTCTATGATCCTAAAGAAGCAGTTTCCGGTGCCGATGTAGTCTATACGGATGTATGGGCCAGTATGGGTCAGAAGCATCAGGCCGACGAGAAAGCCGCTAAGCTGCGTGCTTTCCAGGTCAACGATGATCTGCTGAAGCTGGCCAAGCCGAATGTGAAGGTCATGCACTGCCTTCCGGCTGAGAGAGGGAGGGAGATTACGGATGAGGTGATGGACGGACCGCACTCGATCGTGTTCGATCAGGCCGAAAACCGTCTGCACATCCAGAAGGCGATCATGACCCAGTTGTTGCGGAATAAAGCAAAAACATGATATCCCGAAGGAGGAGTGACAGCTATGATGCGCCCTGTGCATTACAGACTTCTCGCTCTGCTGCTTGTTGCCGCGCTGATGGTCGGATGTTCGTCTGACAGCGGTACGGACACGACGCTGAAGCAGGGTGACCCGAACAACCCGGCGTTTCTTGCAATGAAGGCCGAGGTGGGAACCGTCCTCGACAGCCTCGCAGGCAAGGGCTTCGAGCCTCTGACCAATCCGTGGGGTTTCCCGATCGACATCACTACAGAATGGAAGGACAAGTTCCCGCATCACCCGGATGACACGATGGAATACAATCATGATGAGGATGGTTGGTACTCGTTCTATCTGGGCAGCTTCGCTACCTCAAGTAACACATCGTTGGTGGACAGTGTGCTGTTCATACAGGAAGGCATTCCCGTCTATCACTACAATGCTCACACGACGGACATAGAGTTCCGTGAGCACGTGGTTTCAACTTACGACGGCGAGTCTCAGTCGTACAATGAGTGGTCAAACGATATTGAGGCAACATACTCGGATGTCAACGGAAGCGTGGTTACAGTGGATGCTCAGTGTGAGATGTCTCAGGACGAGTACGTGTCCGATGGCTCTACCAGCGAGCATGAGAGCTTCCAGTACACGATCACGGTAACCGATCTTCAGTATGAGAGATCAGTAGGCTGGGCCTGGAACGACAACACGCCTGCCGACGGTACCGTCCGGTTGGTTATCGCTCACACATCGCAGGTGACACTCAACAACGAGACCACGACTACGACCACGAATTGGACATTCAACGCGGAGCTTTCGGAGAACGGCACGGCGACGGTGGAGGCGATTTCAAACAACACGCGCTGGTCTTACACCGAGGAGATCAACGAATAACGCTAGAGCGATAATCAGATAATCACGGCGGAGCGAACCCTGTTCGCTCCGTTTTTTTGTGCTTGCAGGCATCAGTGATCGAAGTTATCGTGATTCAAGTGCCAATCTTGATCCCGCGCTGCTGTGCGAGGGTTTCTGGGATTCGCTAATAACGGATGCTGAGACCATGAAAGAAGTAGTCAAATACCGCAATTGCTTCGTGTGTGGGAATGAGAATGCCCACGGCCTTCAAGCGAGTTTCTTCGTTGGAGATGACGGCTCTGTGGTATCGGAACTTGTGGCCGATGAGCGGTTTCAAGGGTACAAGGATGTCTTGCACGGCGGTATAGTGGCGTCGATGCTTGACGAGGTTATGATAAAGGCCATCCTCGCCTCTGGAGCTATCGTTGTGACCGCCGAGATGACCGTTAAGTACAAACTTCCGGCAAGAGTCGGGCATAAACTGGTTTTTATCGGGTCGGTGACAGAACACAAAGGGAGAATCTACCAAACGACCGGAATCGCTCGCTACGATAGCGGAGAGACTGTGGCAGTAGCCACCGGTGTCTATTTGGAGGCGAAGGGCGAGTTTCGGAATTCTCTTCTCGATTCGATAGATTGAACTCTTTAGCTGCACCTATCCTGCAACTACATGCACAGACCATGGATTCTCGGTAGCCGGGATGTATTTCCTTGGGACTCGAAGCCCTGTAATCTGCTGCAGGCCAATATGTTCGACGTTCGATATCCTGGAGCGACCTGGTCTGGGTCGGCGGCATAGCCTTTGCCCTGCTTTCTTGCCGCGAGGAGCATGCTATGAAATGCTATTTTCACGCACAAGAGATTCACACAAGCGACTCAAATGAGAAGGGTGTGGTTGCGTTTGCCATACCCGATATAGGCGTAGTTTATCGGGCAGTGGCGTCAGGCGATCAGTTGACGCGCGAGTATGCGGCAGTTCTGCGGCTCCTTGAATTCATTGATACCAATACCGAAATCCTCTCGAACCAGAAACTCGAGATTCTGGGAGACTCAGCGTTGGTAGTCTACCAGCTTAGCGGGAGAATCCCGGTCAGCAGCTCTCACGTGCCACTGTTCAGGCAGGTGCAGCGATTCAGAGCGCGTTTGAGCTACGATGTATCCTGGGTACCATCGAGCCTCAACCGCGCAGCTATGGGATTGCCAGACCTTCCCCCTCTCCCCCTGAAATTCAACTTTGAATTTGCAGATCATCGCGCCGCCAAATCAAGGCCTGCTTCGGGCTCGACCCGTCCGTTCACCAAAGTGTAAGCTGCTACTTGCATCTGACGATCTCCCAGAACCGTCAAGACTCATATTGAGTATAATTCTCCTGTTGATTCGGCGTTGATGGTCCATGTGATGGGCAGAGATCGCGTCGGGGTAATGTCCATAGAAATGTGTAAAAGGGGTGTATCCAAGTTGTTCAAGCTGCCTTTCTACACAGGTTTTTGACGGCAGTTAGTGTTTGATTAGGTCT
>JAGVNY010000222.1 GCA_020053015.1 Candidatus Zixiibacteriota bacterium
GAGCTGAAGCGGATCGATGCTGCTGCGCAGATCGTCTACGATCTCAATTTCACGATTCCTCAGCCTCCACCTAATCCGACAGTGTATGCCCGAGGCTTCCAGAAGTCGGTCGAGTTGGTTTGGTTGAACGATCCGGAAGGCCCCGAGAACTACCTCGAGGATTTCCGCACCAAGACCGGCGAGCTGTACATCTTCGAAGGCTACAACGTCTACATAGGCGACTCTCCGACCGGACCTTGGACGAAGGTCGCCACATACGATCTAGATGCCGATCAACAGCAGTCGATGTATGAATCGGCCGTAGGAGAATGGGCCGATTGTGTCTGGGACAGTCTCTCCGAAGCATGGGATTGTACAAACGCCCAGGTGCCGCGCGTTTGGGATTGGGCAGTTTTGTATGAGGATCGTGCAGGAGAGCGGATCATCTCGCAGGTCGGAACGAACAGCGGCTCGAACTACCAGATATTCTTTGATGTCGATCCGCGAGACGGTAGTCCGTTTGATCCTTACACACCGTACTACTTTGCTGTTTCATCCTACGGTGTCAACATACAGCAGGTGTATCAGACGGACTCTGTGTTCTTTGGCATCAATTTCCAGGGAATGCTTGCCTACAACCTGGAAGCTAAGCTGTCGCCGATCACAGTCCTGCCGTGGGGATCTTCCGCCACGCTTGCCCAATTGGGTAATCACATTGAACCGGTTGACGACAAGTTTAAGTCGGACGGAATCGTAGAGGTCGAATACTTGGTACAGGACTCTGTACTCGGCAATGACTATAAAGTCACGTTCAACGAAGACGGCACCTGGGACCTTCTGAACGAAACGTCGGGTCAGCTTGTGCTCGATGATTACGGCGATCAGTCCGATAACTTCACCTATCCGATCGTCAACGGTGTGATGGTCAGAGCGCTTGGACCGAATCCGGGATTCAAGACTCGACTCGATGCTCTTGACTCCAACAGCGAGCTCGGTTTCCACAGCGGCTCTGCGGCCTATATGGGCGGCCGAAACGTCCGCACTAACGGGAACTACTCTAACTTCGTTCTGAAGTTTCTTGCTGGTCCGGGAGATACGGTACAGGGACCACTAGTAAGCGGCAATCAAACGATACGCTACCTGGACGATGAAAGCGACACCATCTGGGGATATTTCTACAGCGATCCCGGCACAGGCGAGTTCAACAGCAGAGCATATCAAGACCTGTGCAAAGTGTCGATTCCTTTCGCACTCTACGATGTGGGCAGAGATCTCACAAGCAAGGACGATGATGTCCGTCTGTGGCCACTGATGTATGACTTCTATGGCGACTATCGGTGGTATAATGATGACTATTTCATGTTTCTCACGAAGGACATCGGCGGAACCACCGCCAACATTTACGGCAACGACTTCTTCTCGTTTGCCCCACACGACGGCGACGCGGCGTACTACGGATTCAATACGGCTGATCCGGCTTCAAGGCGCGACTGGGATTATCGTTCGATTGCATTCACACCCGATGGTGCATACGAAGGATGGGTCAAGGGTGATTCGGCTGTCTATATCACTAACAAGGCGAATACTCCCCAGGACGTGTTCACTTTCAGGACGAAGAAGCTCGGTCAGGGTGATGGCTCGGAAGTAGTCAAGACAATGGCCAACATCAAGACTGTGCCGAATCCCTACTACAATTACTCGACCTACGAACTCGATCAGTTCCACAGAGTGATCAAGTTCATCAATCTGCCTGGCGGGCCAGAGATCAAGATCAGAATATTCAATATCGCCGGTGACCATATCAGAACACTTGTTCACAACGCCGGCAACGTGTCTTCTGAGCTTGAGTGGGATGTGAAGACCGAGAACGGCCTCTATGTGGCGTCAGGCATCTACATCTACCTTGCCGAGTCCGATCTTGGGCAGAAAGTCGGCAAAATGGCCGTCTTCACCGAGGTTGAGCAGCTCAACAACTACTAAGGCGGGAGGATATGATGAGAATAAAACCTATCATTGTCAGTTTGGCGATTGTTCTTCTGACCGCGTCATGCCTCTTCGCCGGTAGCAGTGATCGAATCGGCACGGCAGGCGCTCAGGAACTTCGCATACCGGTCGGAGGCCGTGTTTCGGCAATGGCCGGATCGAACATCGCGGACATCACCGGAGCAGAAGCGCTCTTCTGGAACCCGGCAGGCGTGGCCTACAACGAAGGCACCGAGGCGATGTTCACGCATCTCGAATACCTTGCAGGGATCAACGTCGACTACGTTGGCGTAACGACCAACATAGCCGATTTCGGCGCGCTCGGTTTCCAGGCCAAGGTCATTTCATTCGGAGAAATGGAAATTACGACAGATGACAGGCCACAGGGAACGGGAGAGACGTTTAATCCGACATTCTCTGTCATCGGATTAACCTACTCACGCATCTTCACCGATCGCGTGTCGTTCGGAGTAACCGCGAGCCTTGTCAACGAGAAGATAGAGCAGGTATCCGCGAACGGTCTCGCCCTTGACTTCGGATTTGTCTACAATCCGCTTTGGCGTGGACTGAAGTTCGGGATCGCTGTCAAAAACTACGGCCCGCAGATGAAGTTCTCGGGTGAGGGGTTCAACATTGCGAATGACGTACCCTCAACGGAGCCCGGGTCGCAGCAGAAGACCTATAGCTCGCAGTCTGCGGAGTTCGAGCTCCCCGCGTTCATTCAATTCGGAGTCTCCTGGGATGCCGTTAATCGCGGCATGAACAGGGCTGTGGTTGCAGGTTCGTTCCAGTCAAACAACTTCTCCGAGGATGAATTCCGCGGAGGTCTGGAATATTCCTACAATGACGTCGTTTTCCTGCGCGGCGGCTACGTCGGTACGAGCCAGGACAACTTCATGTATGGCCTGACACTCGGCGCCGGGCTGAAATACGCGTGGGGACAAAACGCTATCACGTTTGACTACTCGTGGGTGCAAACCGAGTATTTCGACGACAATCAGTACTTCACCGTGAAGTTTGCCTTCTAAGGTCTGGATGACCGAAACGAAGAGGCCGCCCATTGGGCGGCCTTTTTGTTTGCGTGACTCAAACGTCTGTCAATGAGTAGGTCGTTACCCCGTGGTTTCGACCTCGCGCCCGACCACTGTGGTTCGGACTACTTCCGCCTATCCGCCGGCGCGCCATAGTTCTTCGGATCAGGGACCTCATATATCCGCTGGTGCAATAGCGTGTCACCGACGAGCGCTATCTGGTGGAAGCCAGTTGTCGTAGCCCAGAAGTGGTTATGCGTGAACCAGAACAATCGCTTGTGCCTGACACTCCTCTCTATCTCTATTGACGGCTGATCGCGCCTGATGTCAAACTTCGGAGCTGGCAGAACCTTTAGATCAGGTGTCAGAGTAAACACACGAAGGTGTAGCCCATGCTCCGGATCGACATAGGATGCGAACACGATCATGTTGCCGGAAGTGTCATCGACCACCTGCACACCATCGAACGGAATCGCGTCGTCTGAGAGAATATCCGGGTTCTTGTCGAGCGGGATGAGCGTCGAATCCGTGATGCGGCCGAGCCAAGTGTTGTACTTGTAGATAGCAAGAGTTGCCCAGTCAATCACACCTTTCTTGGAGTACTCCGGACGTTCCGCGTAACGGTGAGTGAAGACATAGATATTACTGTCGCCGACCATGTGAGCATCGGCAGTCCCTACGGTGAGTGCACCAATTGACTGGGTGAAGGAATAAAGCTTCGCTTCTCCGTTCTCAATGAGCGTTGAGAGCTTGAGCCGCGGCGACATGTTCTTGCCCGTGTTTCCACCCCAGAGAATCGGATTGCCATCCGGCGCCATGAATATCTCGGGATAGGAGTACTGACCCAGTAGCTCGCCGGAGTCGACAACGGATCCACTTCCGTCGACTATCACGAATCTCGGAGAGCTGTGAATCTGGCCGTATGCAAGAACAGCCTTGCTATCCCGACAAGGGCCGACACCGGTTCCTTCGATTCCAAGCATTCCCCCCGCTCTCACCGGCGCAAAAAGAAGCCTGCCGTCACTATCCGCTTTAACATAACTGGCAACGCGTCCATCATTCCACGCTACATGAATGCTGCCGTCAACGTACTGTCTGAAGTCGACAGGGTTGCGATGTTCTATCAAGCCTGTAACGAGGACAAATATGTCCTGCGTGTCGCCAGCAAGAGCCGTTACTCCGAAGGCAAAGAACAACGTCAAACACAAACAAAGTGCACTTATCCTCATCTCATTATCCTCCACCTATGACCCAATGTCGACGGTTGTTACCCCGAGCAAGTCCCGCATGTTGACGGAGCTCTTCACGCTCTGAAACAAATTTTTCCGGCAACCCGGGTGATCGAGTTCGATACCATCAAACTTGTTGAACATGTCGTAGTTGTAGTCGATATTGCCGAACAAGGAATCCAGCGGGTAGTCAAACATGACACTCCTATGGAACCGGTCAGTGTGATACGTTATCCCCATTGCATGCCCGATCTCGTGAGCTGAGAGCAGCGCAAGGATTCCGGCACGGCCGTTCCAACGACTGTCGCACGAGTACGCATCCAGCGCATCAATCACTGTCTTGGCAAATACGAAACAGCCAGATTTGTCGAGATTGCGTCGATTCTCAGTCACATTGCGCGAGTTCGCAAACTTGCGACAGTTGTAATGGCTCCATCCTCCAGGAGCGCCGCCTGCTCCTTGCCAACGGTGTACTGCGATACCTGCAAGACCCTGCTGGAAGTCGGACACAGAGGCTAATCCTCCGATAATGAGGTGAACGCGATCGAGCATTGTGTCGCATCGATTTTCTTCCAGCATACTAAAGCAGTCATTCCAACGCAATCCGTTATACGTAAATGTCGACAACTCTTCATCCTTGGCGATGATAACATCGATGTCCGCCGTAACGAGAATATCGTGCATCAGCATTATGATCGAGTCGATCTGCCACTTCACCGATTCCTCGTAGTCTACTTCAATCTTCAGTGTCTTCTTGCCCGTGCCGTCGGCCAGCCCGTCACCGCGTACTTCCTGGCCATTGGGATCACGCTCGTGGGTATATACTGTGCCATCCGTGATCTCCGGATCGTTGATTACCATAACATAGAACGTATCAGGGAAATAGCTTGTGCTTGTCGCGATGAACATGTGTTCCCCAGTCGCACTGCAGTTGGTCAACCTCATATTGATTTCGGCCGCTACAATTGTGTCGGTATACCCTGCGCTTGTACTGTCACCAAGTAGGTTACCGGTGCTGGACGGATTGTCGATTTCGAAGTCGCTTGACCCGACCTCCGTCACGTACACCGCGATGTTCCTTTCCCAAGTAGCCTGGGTCCCGTAAGCAATGATGATCGGCTTGTACGCATAGTTGGCGCTGAGTGACTCACAGTCGTCACCCCATACTTCGCCGTTACTGATAGTTTGATAATAGCCCGAATGCACGCGGAGCTTCATGGGATATCCGTCTCCATCACCGTCATTGGCTTCCTGTTCTGCCTCCCCCGAACATCCCGTCATGGCCACTACCAGCGCGAGCAGCAGAAACTGCGCCGATGCTTTCACAAAGAGCTTTCCGCGGGATAATGTCTCCATGCGACCCCTCCCTATGATGCCTACCCCATGCCAAGGTAGTCGATTCCGCAATTTTGACCTTCAATCGTTTAATGCACTGGAGGCACTCGATTTGTCAAGGAAAAAGTGGAGCATTTGGTAAGAATTTGCTTGCCTTCTGGGAATGTGCCTTTGTATCGTGTCAGTAGCGATCAAAACTAAATTACCAGACCTTCACGGAGGTGGTTATGTCCGGGGTTTGTCAGTGCGCAATTGTTGCGTTTGGAATAGCACTCGTCGGCGCTGCAGGCAATGTCGGTGCAAGACACATTGATGTAACGGAGGCTCCAAACGAGCGAATCGACCAGCTCTATTTCTTTCTTGCCGGAATCGAGCATTGCCTCGTCAAAGGGGACACTTGTCAGCTTCTTGGGGATTTTGATAAGACCTACCAAGAGCGGGAGAAAAGTGTGCAGTACAGTGGTCTGAGAGAGCTGCTCACAGCCCCGCCATTGTCGGATGTTGAAATGGCAATACTCGCGCACGGCTTCAGAATCAAAGTCGTGCAGATAGACTCAGCATACCACGACTGGGTCGTGCACTGCGAGATTCGCTTCCCTCGCGTGGAAGACAAGACAGCATCGCAGTCCTATTCAGAAGCGTTCCGACTCCACTACGAACGCAGGTGGTCAGTAGTTGAATCAGATTCCTTTGTGTCCCGTCTGTCTTCGCTAAGGCAGAGTCTGACCGAGCGTGATATCGGTCGGTTTTCGAAGTACGTAGAGAGAGAACCGCTGCCCTACGCTGATTTTTCCAAGTTGCATTCCAACTTCGTTCTCAAACCTCAACCTATATATGGCGACTACTATGCCTTCGGCCGCCTCGCCAGCATGGAGGTGAACAACGGCTGGAACCTATTCAGCGAGCCGTATGGAATTCTGGCTTACAAGATGGATGTAAGCCCATCGTTGGGCAACAACGGCCTGTTCTTAATCATCACGGACTATGAGTGGCATCGGCTCATTGTCGCGGGAGCAACGGAGGAAGAAGACGATGTGTTTTTTTCGCTCGGCCAGTGGGGCTGGGCGGACAACCAGTTTAACCGCCCCTATGGACTTGTCAATGTCGGTTCGCACTCCTGGTATATTTGCGATAACGGCAAGAGCCGAATTGCCAAGTTCTGGTCTCAGCATCAGGTTGAGGATCCAGGCGATGTTCAATACGGAGGCGACCTTGGAGGCAATTACCGCTTCCCAAATGACATCGACGCATGCGTAGACGGCCCCCAATGCGAATACTTGGTAGTTGCGAATCAGGGCAACCACAATCTGGTGAAGATGGACTTTCAAGGTTACGGCATCCAGAATTATGGCTATCAGGGATCGGGAGTCGGCGGCTTTGAATGGCCTGTCGGTGTTGCCGTTGACCGAGATCATTCGACAGGTCTTCATACCGGATCAGTCTTCGTTGCAGACCGCGATAACAATCGGATCGTGAAGGTTCATTACAACAACGACAACCACCTCTTCTTTGACGCTGGCTGGCAAGAGGTAGCTCTTCAATCGAGCGCCAATCCTCACAGCATTGACGTGGACAACCGAGGAAATATATACATAACAAGCGGTGGTGCATCTGGAATACTAAAGTTCACGCGCTGGCTTGAACCTGTGGCGTATTTCGGAGGATGGGGCGAAGGACGTTATGATCTCTACTTCCCGAACTGCTTTGCGTTCGCTCATGGCTACGGCGGAGATGTCTCTGATCCTTACGCTTTGATACTGGGCACCTCATTCGTCACCGAAAGTTGGGGCGATAGCACAGGCGTGCGCAAGTACGGCATCGGCACCGATGTGAAGGATATCCACGCCGAGTGGTCTGCTACGGTGGAAGACCCGTCCGGTGTCGTCGACTTCGATTACGTCCTCGCTGAGTATTCGAAGGTGGTCATTTCCCTTGCATGGTTAGGAATCATAACAGTCGCAGAAGACACTATTGACGTGCAGTTTCCAGGTCGTAAGTATGGTTCCATTGACCTGCCGGGGGGATTAAACGGTCCGTACTCACTTTGCTTTAAGGCGACGACTCTCTACGATCCTCCTTCTACATTGCACACTTGCACGGGCGTGAATTGTTATCCTCAGAATCAGCCTCCGGTCATAACATGCGGGCCGATGTTCCTGACGTTCGATTCCAGCGCAGTCCGGCCTTGCCAGTGGAGCGGTACATTTACCAAAGTCTGGGTGGAAGCTGAGGATTTTGAAGGTGAAGACATAACTTACTTCTGGGAATGCCAAGCAGGAGTGTTTCAAGCAACTTCTGGCAAGGATGACATGCTGCCGCCCCTAAAGGATGTACCAGAGGACTGCAGGGACACGATTACGACAAGCGTTGGCAGGGTCTGGTACCAATCATGGCATGGTGAATATGGATGTTCATGCACAGGCTCACCTCTCCGCTGCAGTTTCAAAGTGACCCCCATTTCTGGAGACGTGGAAGGCGAAACAGTTGAAACCACCGTAGTGGTCCTTAATCCGATGGTAGACGAATGGGAGGACTGCACAGAGTATCCACCGGGCGATGCAAACGGAAGTCTCTCTATCGACATAGATGACATCGTATACTTGATCAACTATGCGTTTTGTGGTGGTCCGGCTCCCGTAACCGTCCGTGCTGGCGACGCCAACTGCAGTGGCGGGGACCCGTCGGCAGACATCGATGACATCGTATATTTGATCAATTATGTTTACGGTGGCGGACCCATGCCGTGTTGGTGTTTCTGACACGCTCCTGCTACTATCATACAGTACTTGAGAATCCGCTTGCAGGACTAACATCTGTCGGCTATGATTCACCACAGTTGTAGGTCGAAACCCTCGCGGTTTCGACTCCTCAGAAGTAAGTCGGGTCCACGGGTCTTGACGAAGTCGGGATGAGAACCCCGACACATAGCTGGAGATAAACCTTGGCTGGAAACGAATATCAGGGATATAAAGGCGCTGCTCTTTCGAAACTCAAAGAGTTGGGTGTAAGAGTCTGGTGTGATGTTGAAGTCAACACCACAAAGGGCGCGTTTATCGGCGTGATTCTCCCGCGATCAGAGACTGCCGATGACAAACATGTCGTTCTCAAGCTGCACAACGGCTACAACGTGGGTGTGGCCGTGGATTCTATCACATCTGTGAAGGAGATCGGCTACAAGGAGGCTCACTACAAAATACCTGAGTCGGAATTTCCCACCAGCCCCGACAAGCCCAACGTCACTCTTCTGGGCACAGGAGGCACAATTGCCTCCCGCCTCGACTACCGGACCGGTGCAGTGATTCCGGCATTCACTCCGGGAGAGCTCTATGGCGCAGTCCCTGAGCTTGCAGACATCTGCAATCTCAAGACCGAGAAGCTGTTCGGCGTCTTCTCGGAGAACATGGGACCGGAGCAGTGGATTACTACGGCTAAAGCGATCGGCCGCGAGATCGAGAACGGGGTGAACGGTATCGTGATCGGCCACGGCACCGACACCATGCATCACATCGCAGGCGTGCTGTCCTTCATGGTACAGGACTCGCCAGTGCCCGTAATCATGGTCGGCTCACAGCGATCATCTGATAGACCTTCATCGGACGCCGCATTTAACCTTCGATGCGCTGTCAACGCCGCCGCGCATGGAGACATTGCCGAGGTGATGGTCTGCATGTTCGGCCCGACGTCGGACCAGTTCAATCTGCTTCACCGTGGCACACGCGTGCGGAAGATGCATTCGTCGTATCGCAGCACGTTTAGAACAATTGGTGACACGCCGGTCGCGAAGTGCACGCCTGACAGCGTGACTCCGCTGAAAGAGAACTACAAGCATCGCCGCAAAGATCGCAGTGTCAAGATCGACACGGCATTCGAGGAGAAAGTCTCCATTGTCTACTACTACCCGAACATGCAGCCCGACATCATCGAATCACTCATCGACAACAACTATAAAGGCATTGTGATAGCAGGCACCGGGCTCGGACATGTCAATAAACCTCTCTACGAGCCGATCCGCAAGGCCGTGAAGAAGGGAATCGCGGTCTACATGACCGTGCAGACACTGTGGGGGTATGTCCAGATGTTTGTCTATGACACCGGTCGCGATCTTCTCGACGCCGGCATCGTTCCTGCGGCGAATATGCTCCCCGAAGTCGCATACATGAAGCTCTGCTGGGCGCTCGGCCACACTACCGATCTCGAAGAGGTTAAGAAGATCATGCTTACCCCGATCAACGACGAGATCACCGAACGCGAACCTCACAACGGCTATGTCATCCTCCAGGGCGGCCTGCCGGAGACGGAGGAGTTTATTGCAAAGTATATGAGGTGAGGATGATCTTCAGCTTGTATACCGGATCGCGAGACACCGGTGGTCGAAGGATCTACCTCAACAAAATGATTGACCAGTGTTCTGTGTCACCGTTTCTTGTTGTGAACAGCGGACAAGACGCCGAATTTGTCTCTGTCATGATGAGCCAACATCCGTGCTGATAGCTGCTCTATTGACGTCCGTTGCGACTCGCTGTGTCTATGTTTGATCGCAAGCAGATTGGTGTCGAATGGCATTGAAGAAGCTCAGCAGGCCCAAGTTCATCCGAGATCCCATTCATGACATCATTCGTATTGAATACGAAGTTGTGCTTGATCTGCTCAACAGCTTGCCGATGCAGCGTCTCCGCAGGATCAAGCAGTTGCCTTTCGCTTCGTTTGTCTACCCAGGAGCAGACCATAGTAGGTTTGCGCATTCCTTAGGAGTATACCATCTCTCAAGCAGGATGTTGGATCAGTTGGGGATCGACGACGAACGCGACAGGGTCGTGACTCAGATAGCAGCTTTGCTTCACGACATCGGACATGGCCCTTTCAGCCATCTCTTTGAAGGTTTTCTCAAAGAGGTCAAGTATCGCCCTGACGTACGTGAAGACTACTGTGATCACGAATGGTGGACGGAGACCATCATCCAATGTGATGAAGGCATCAAGAGTTTACTTGATTCTGTCGACGGCGACCTAAGGACGGATGTGACGTCGGTTCTGAATAGGACTCACCAGAAGAGAATACTCTGTGACATCGTGAGTTCACAATTCGATGCAGATCGACTGGACTATATGCTAAGGGACTCTCAGTTCACCGGTGTTCAGTACGGCAGGTTCGACTTGTCTTGGCTGCTGAGAAATCTGTCCAAGCACTGCGTATCTATCAGCGATGATGATCAGATGCGAGAGGAGCCGGAACGTGACGTTATAGTCCTTGATGAGGCTCGCGGACTAAGTTGCTTGGAAGAGTATCTTCTGGGCAACCTCTATTTGTACAAGCATGTGTACTACCACAAGACTGTCCAAGCTGCTGAAGGTATGCTGGAGCGAATTCTGGTCCGTGCAATCGATCTCCTACGAGATAATAGCGAGTTAGGTGTCAAGAGCAGGGCTTTGTCACGAATTGCAGGCAACGAAGTGATGGCTACTGACGAGTATTTAGAACTCGATGATAATGTTGTGATGACGTGGCTGAATGGCTGGGCAAGCGGACAAGTAGACGACCTCACGCTGAGGAGTATCTCATGCGATCTCCTGAACCGGCGTTTGTTCAAGACGAGGGATGTCACACAAGTCAAGGGGCCTGCGTATGCAAGGCTGCTTGAAGCTCTCAAGTGTGCAGCCGGGGAGAGGCATGTCGATTCGCGCTACTACATGATTGAGAAGGACCAAATGCGTATTGCTTACAAGAATCTCTTCTTCTTCAGAGATAAGAAAGAGCCTTCTCAAGAGATTCATCTCATTGACCGAAACGGCCAAGTACACCAGTACAGTGCCGAGTTCGCGAACCGCAAAATCGTCAGTCAGGCGATCCTTGGCCTGTCAATTGAATCTCAGCTCTTAGTTGTATGTCAGCCACTTGTCAGTTCACTTGATGATTTCCTGAAGGAGGAGTGACTTTGAACCACATTGAGAGAATCGGGAAGCTGAGGGCTTTGGTAAGAGCTGTCGGAGGTAGAATTGATACGCGGAAGAAGTTCCACAAGCTAGTCTACTTATTGCAGCAGAAGGGAGAGGACTTCGGTGAGGATTACAGCTTCTATGACTACGGACCGTATTCACCTACTCTGGCTGCCGACCTTGAACTGGCTTCCGACCAGCAAATTGGGGCAATAGAAGCCAAGGAGAGTCACTCGGTGGGCTACAGGAAGTATCATTACGTGCTGCCAACTGGCATGAATGAGTGGTGGGGAACAGAAATCCCCCTCTCTACGGAAGCAGTCGGACTAGCCACGGAGCTTTCGCAAGAGGACTCCCGACTTCTTGAGGTCTTGGGTACTATTGTCTATCTTGACAGGCGCCATTACAAGGAGCGAGCTCTTCGAGACAAACTTCAGGAGCTCAAGCCAAAGCTGTCAGACTTCTTTGAAAAAGCCTTTGATCTTGCCAAGAAGCACTTCGGAGTCTCGTAAGACCAGAGTCACATCGATGTTAGTCACAGGGTAATCACGTTCCCATAGTTGATAATGCCGGCGCAATCTCGATTGTCTCTCACTCCCCGCCTGAAAACCCTGCTCGCCGAATTCGGGCTTGTCTATGCCGCGGCGATATGGGGATCGACGTTTATTGTAGTCAAGGCGAGTCTTGTCAATATCGACCCGGTAATTCTCGTCGGCTACAGGTTCACGTTCGCAGCGCTTGTGCTCGGTGCATATCTCGCGTACAAGCGAAAGAAGCTCTTCGCTGAGTTGGGCAGGGGCATGATTCTCGGGTTCTTCCTCTGGGCGCTCTATGTCCCCCAAACAATCGGTCTCGGATTCACGACAGCATCGAATTCCGCATTCATCACCGGCCTGTTCGTCGCATTCGTCCCGCTGTTCTCGTACCTGCTGTTCAAGCGGCTTCCAACAAAGCGTGACAGCATCGCTGTTGTCGTCTCGCTTGCAGGGATGTGGTTTCTGACAGGCGGACTTGTCGAAGCGAACAGGGGCGATTTGCTGACTGTGATCACCGCGATTACATACGCGGTTCACATCCTCCTTGTCGACAAATACGCCAAGCACGGGCTGGATCCATATGTCATGGCATTCCAGCAGTTCCTGTTTGTGGGGATTGCGAGCCTTGTCACAGGAGTCGTCTTCGGATTGCCTTTTGCGGTTGGCACCACGGACACCGGCCTCGCGGTTCTCTTCCTTGCGCTTTTCCCGACACTCTCCGCGTTCGTGATCCAGATGGTCGCTCAGAAGATCGTTCCACCCGTCCGCGTGTCGCTCATATTTGCACTTGAGCCGGTATTTGCTGCTGTATTCGCATGGACTGTCGGCGGTGAAATTCCAATATTTGAAAAAGCCATTGGTGGGCTTCTAATTGTCGCGGCGATGGTAGTCTCGGCGCTGCCAGTTCGAAGCAAGCCTACTGTGGATTAGTCTGCGCATTGTTGTTACCTCAGCACAAACAGCAACCGCCGCCAAGAGTTATCTCAGCGGCGGGTATGTTGGGGGAAAGTGAGATCTATCGTAGCGTGCCGACATAATGTGCAGTGAGCTGCTTCTCGCGGATGCGCGCATCGGTGTAGTCGGGCAGTATCATCGGAGCAACACGACCCTGGTCGACACCCGACGCCTCGACCTCACTGTTGTACTTCGACGCGTGCTCCAGAGTGAGCTTGCCGTCCCTGTATGACTCTTTAGCATATTGGGCCGCACTCTTGCCGGCTATTCTGCCGAATACCATGATGTCGAGAAGCGAGTTACCCATCAGCCTGTTCTCGCCGTGGACTCCACCGCCAACTTCGCCTGCGACGAACAACCCAGGCACTGACGTCCGGCAATTGCTGTCGTACTCAAGTCCGCCGTTTTGGTAGTGGAGGGTCGGGTAGATCAGCATCGGCTCTTTCGAAATATCGATGTCGAATCTCTTGTAGAGAATGAACTTGCCGGGGAATTCGCGCTCCACCGTGCCCTCGCCCGAAAGCATGTCGATCATCGGCGAGTCAAGCCATATTCCCAGCTTGCCGGTCGGAGTCGGGATGCCCTTGGCCCTGACAATGCACTCCTTGATGATCGATGAGGCTTCAACGTCACGCGGCTCGCGCTCGTTGACGAACTGCTGACCGTCGATGTTCACCAGATTCGCGCCCGAGCCGCGGAATTTCTCAGTGATTAGAATTCCCTCGGCCTGTTCCGGGAATACGATGCCTGTCGGATGATATTGCACCGTATGCAGAAAGCATATCTTCACACCAGCGCGATAACCGAGAACTATGCCGTCGGCAGTGGCGCCATAATGGTTCGTAGTCATGAAGCCCTGAATGTGAAGACGTCCGCAGCCGCCTGTTGCCATCACCACAGACTTAGCCTTCACGACCAGGTATTCTTCGGTCTCCAAATTGTAGAGCACTGCTCCTGCACAGTGACCGTGCTCATTCAGAATCAGCTCGACCGCAGGCGAAAACTCTATGACGGTTATTACGCCCTTGCGGTTGCGAGCCTCATCGCGGATTGTGCGCATCATCTCCGCGCCGGTGATGTCGGCTGCGAAGTGCATCCTCTTGCGACACGTACCCCCGCCGTGGATTGTCTTCAGAGTGCCGTCTTCGGACTTCGAGAAGTTGCAGCCTAGACCCTCAAGCCACTTGATCACATCCGGAGCCTCGTTTACCAACGTTTCAACCAGCTCCGGCACGTTCTTGAAATGGCCTCCACCCATCACGTCCAGATAGTGATAGTATGGTGAATCTTTATGACCCTTTGTCGCTGCCTGAATTCCTCCCTCGGCCATCATGGTATTGGCGTCGCCGTGTCGAAGCTTGGTTGCTATCATCACACGCGCACCGTTCTGTTCCGCAAGAAGCGCAGCAGATGTTCCCGCACCGCCTCCGCCGATGATCAGCACGTCCGTCTCGCAATCAACGTGTGACAGATCGATCGCTTCCGGATTCACCCGACACTTGGCCTCGAGCACATCAGCCATTTCATGGGCAATGCGATAGCCCTTGCTCGGTCCGACGCGAAGTTCCCTGCGTCCTTCCTCCTTCACATCGGGATGATACCGCAGCATCTCCTTGCGTTCGTCGAGCGACAAGAATGGCACTTCCTGATTGTGCCGCTTGCGTTCCACTCGCTCTGCACGAGTGCTTTCGACGACCTTTATCAGTCTTTTCAGTTCTTCAGTGTATGGCATCTATGACCTCTTATTCGGGTAGTTCACAGCTTACAGATACTGCCGGTCCTTTGGCGTCCAGTCCTCTCCCCCAGTGGCAGGTTCCATTTCTCTGTCCTGATATGTCTTCTTTAGAGTATCCTGACTCATAGCCTTCAATCCGGAGAGCCCATCGCTGAATCGTCCCGCTTGGATGTTAGCGACCATAGTCTTAAGATGCTCGGCTTTCGGAGTAAGGTATGCCCCCCAGAGCCTGCGGGCAAGCTGGCCTATATGATACTGCGGCATCTCGGCGAAACACCTGCTGGCGCAGAGCCCACACTGTATGCAGTCGAACGAAATCCGAGCAGCCGCCTCTATGTCACCGCGTTTGACTGCCGAGATGTAGTCAAGCACCTCGACATCCATCGGGCAGACTTTGGTACACGCGTTACAGGCTACACACCGGAACAGCTCAGGGTACAGAGCGAAGATCTCTTCAGGTCTACCTGTAAGCGATCCGAAATCGTAGACCGCCCGATTAGCCGGATAGAATGGAATCTGGGTGAGATACATCTCAGGCTCAACTACCGTCTGGCATGCGAGTCCGGTGTAGATTTTGTAATCGCCGGGCTTGCGGAAGACGGTAGCGCATGCACCGCAGACTCCACCCCTGCAGCCGCAACCGCGTATGTACTTGTATCCGGCGTATTCAATTGCCTTCATGATCGTCAACGAGTCCGGAACGTCGTAGCGCTTGCCCATCACGTAAATCGGGATCAGCTTCGCCTCGACTCCGGCCGTGACTTCCTGTGCATCAGTGCTCATCTTGACCTCATTATCTATCAGTAATTGCAGATTCTTCCAGACTATGCCTTCACACCAGCAAGGAGATTCCTTGACTTGAGCAGACGGGCAGTGCTGCTGCGATTCAACTCAAACCGGCACACTTCCTGAGAAAGGCCGAGCGCGATCGCCAGGAGTTGAGTGAAATAGAGAACCGGCACATCCTTGGCGCCCTCGTACTTGCGCAGCATATCGTCCTGGCGGCGCCCGAGGTTGTAGTCGCAGAGTGGGCAGGTAAGCACGAGAGCATCGGCTCCACGTGACACTGCATCGCTCAGAATGTCGAATGATACCTTAAGGGCTGCTTCCGGATTGCCGAGCGCCTGATAGGATCCGCAGCATACGGTCGAGGATGGAAACTCGATCACCTCTCCTCCCAGCGTCTCGACGAACTCCCGAAATAGAGTCGGGCTGTCGGGATGGTCAATGGCGACGTCCTTGGGTCTCAGGAGCGTACAGCCGTAATACGGCGCGATCTTCAACCCGCCGAGAGGCGATTGCACTTTCGACTTAAGCGCCCCCCACCCAATCTGATTCTTGAGATAGGAGAGAAAATGAACGACCTCGACCTCGCCGAAGTAATCCGGCTCCTCATTCATGAAGTCGTTTATGGTCTTCCGCTTGACTTCCTCGTGCTTCATCAGCTCGTTGGCTCGTGCGAGAGTGTTGTAACACATCGAGCAAAGCGTGACCATGGTGCCGGCGCCGAGCTGCTTTGCTCTCACCAAATCGCGTACAGGCGCGACCATGTGAATCAAGTCGTCATCGGCAAGAGAGAAGACTGCGCCACAGCAATTCCATCTGTCAAGCTCTTGGTATTCGATACCCAGAGCCTTGAAAGCAGCCAGGGCCGAGTCCTCAAGGTTCTTTGCGCGGGTTTTCAGCGTACACCCAGGATAATAGCTAACTTTCATGTTCGACCTCATGATGTCATCTTCCGGAAACCGGAGACAAGAGCGATCTGCGGAAGGTCAATGATTTCCTCCGGTTGCATGTTCGAAGGTTCGACGTAGTTGACGTTCTGACGCAGCCTTGTCAGTCGAAGCGCTTCCATCACTTTCGTAATGTCGATTCCTCTCGGGCAGCGCACCATGCAGGTGTGGCATGATGCGCAGACCCACGGAGTGTTGAGCTCGGATAGTTCCTCCATCCTGCCCAATTGGAGAAGAGCCATGATCTTCCTCGGGAAGGTATCGATGTGATCTCCCATCGGACATGAACCGGAGCAGGTCCCGCATTGAAAGCACTTCATGAACTCCTGACCGCTCAGCTCCGAAACGCGATCATGAAACTTAGTGTCGGAAGTGCGTCGAGAAATGACTAATGCCATCTTGTCCTCGTAATTATTACTGCTAAAACATCTGCGAGTTAGGGAACTCCCGTCTTGACACCGCGAGGTCTCAGGCGCTGGCGCCTCATTGAGCGCGATGCCGGTTAGGAACGTTTTGTGAAACGATTCACAAATACGCTTCGAGTCACCACCTCCAATATATCAAATACGTAACGGATTTCAACACTTATGCAAACTTTCTTGAACATTTGTCGTGCGAGCCACAGCAAAGATGCATGTCACTTCTCTTGGCCATGCCTTCGACATAATGTAATTCGGCTCTTGATAGACTAAGTCCGGGAACAACGAGCGGGTCTGGAGAGTCTATGAGCAGGAAGGCCGTGTCGCCCTTTTCTGACGTTGGGTCAAGGTGTTACAAAAAATGGATAACATGGCTCGAAGAAAACGTTGGGAGCAGGGACTGTCTTTCGTCTCTGTCAGCTGCTTCCTCGGAGATCACATGTTTTGGATATAACAAGGACCGACGATGACAATACGATCCGGATCTCATCCTGACGTTACCGCGTTTATCGAGAATCTCCCCCCTTCGCAACGGCGGATCGCCGAGACTCTGAGGCAAATCGTGGTAGAAGTTGTGCCAGATTCCACAGAGTCGATCAAGTGGGGCAGACCGGTGTTTGAGTCCAATGGCCTTCTTTGTTATGTCGCCCCGGCAATGCATCACTTGTCAATCGGATTCTACCTCGGAGCGTACCTGAATGACCCCGAAGGTCTGCTCCGAGGCGAAGGAAAGCAGCTTCGGCATCTTGTCATCGCCAACGGAGAGAGCGTACCTGAAGCTGTGGTCAGGGAGTTGATCTCCGCAGCGGCCAACCTGAATCGAAGCTCGGACACTACTCAAGTCTGAAATTGTCGAAGTAAAGAACCGTCTCTGACTTCAGGCCTGCCATGAAGAGCTGGACAGCGCCGACGGAACTCATGTTCAGAAGGCGACTCGCTGGTCCGTGCTCCACTTCAGTGAGCGGGACCGCAATCTTGTTTAACCCCGGGACTATTCTAAGCGATGCGTTGAATCTGTCTTCGTACTCCTGATTATGCGCTCTGTCTTCGATTCGGAGCGCAAGAAAGCACACCGTGTCGAGCGCCGAATATACTTCGAAGCAGAATTTCTCATGCTGCCTCCAGTCAGGATGCGGCTCGTCGATTACAATACTTGGGTATTCGTTCGCTCCGAATGTGACCCTGCCGACACTTGAGCTGTTGCCGGGCCAATCCTTCGGTGAATCTGTTCTCTCGAGATCACTTCCTCTGGTTGAGACAAACCTCGTTTCGAGAGCCGATTCGAATCTCAGGATACTCGGAAACAAGTCTTCTCTATGCACATAAGCGGCAGATAGTAACCCAAGAGGCACTGCTGACCCGAGGAGTACCAGCGCCGCACATAGAAAGACAACGTATCTGAGACGAAATAGAAGCTGCGAGTTTACCAACGATACTTTGTCAAACGGCAGGTAGATCCCGAGGAAAGAGATAACGCCGGCGACATTGCGAACGAAATCCCAGACGTCGGCATCTCTTGGCCCCGCGATCTGACTTATTTCAAGCACGGCGCCAAGGGCAAGCGTCACGAATGCTGACGCGGCGTACTGACGGATCGGATTTCGCTCCCACCGTGTCAGTGTGCTTCTTGAGATCGCAAGAACTGCGTATGCTATTAGCCCGAACGCAGGAGTGTGGCCGGCATTCTGCAGCTCCTCCCATAACAACGTGTCCTGAGGCAACCGGAGTCTCTCGATCACGAGGATTACTGCGCCAATGATGGCAAGCGAAGCGGCAGCGAAAACGGCTTTGCGAATGCTCATTCGGCAATTCCTTACTTGACAAGCAAGGGCAATATCGGTTTATTTGGAAAGGAATCACCATAGTTTTCTTTCCGTTCTGCGACACATGCAGATATCGAGACATCGGTGTTGCGCAGGCGCGGCTCGGAAAGGCCCAGAACACTTATCGCGATGACCTTTCAAGAGGAGGAATGCAACATGGCTCGGCGAATTTTCTTATGTGTTGCTCTAATCGCAGCTATTGCAGTTGCGCCTTCTGCAGCGGTAGCGCAGACTCCCGGCGACTGCAACGGCGACGGCATTGCGCTCTCAGTGGGAGATCTCACCGTGCTGCTCACCTATCTTTCTGGGGGTGCGCAACCAGCCGGATGGGCGAACTGCGACTGCGACAACAACCCTGGCATTACCATGGCTGATGCCTACTATCTTACTTACTATCTCTACTTTGGCTTTGTCCAGTTCTTCGGTTCACCAGGAACGTACTTCACAGAACCGTCGCATACGCATGTATTCACGGTGAACAAGACAAGTGGTCCCTCTGCATCTATTGACGTGTGGATAGCGGTCGCTTCGAATGAGACAATCGGCGGGCTGAGTTTACCGTTCTCATTTGCGCCGACAGCTCCAGGACAGGCCACGGTTAGTATCTCTTCGGTTAGATATACTAACTCACCATTTCAGGCTAGTCTCTCACATACGATCGACAACGTCAACAAGACGCTGGTTCTAAGGAAGGATCCGGTGCCAGCTTCGTCCACTCTCCCGCCCGGCACCCTCGACACACTCTGTGTCATCTCATTCACTCAAGACTCGCCCGGTAGTCCAATTCCCATGGTGCTGGCCAACACGTCAAGATATGTACCTCAGTTGTACCCGACGGATTTCGTCGACCCGCTCCAGCCAATGAGAGGCGCGCGGGTACTGACACCGGCGTTCGCCGATATTCCGCTGGGCGATGTGACATGCGACAACTTCGCAGATATCGATGACATCGTAGGTTTGATAAACTACGTCTTCTCGGCTATCCCGATCTGCTATCGATGAAGACGACTGAAGCTGTTTCCGTCTGCTTCGATCACTGACTATGTCCGCCACGGATTCATCGCGCAACCGGTGAATCCGTGGTTACGATCTTTGCCTCCGCTGATGCACTGCACCATAGCGCCTTTCGCATAGCACCGCGAAACACTGAAAACCCTTGACTACTCATGTAGCGGCTGAGATATTAGCAGGTTGGCTGTGGAACCTGCAAGATATCTGGAACTCCGGAGTCTGTGGGTTGTCTGAGGTGAGCGGTGAGGCTCGGAACAAGCCGGGCCAATAGGCGGAAAGTTGCGTTGAAGAAGTCCGGCGGTACGTCAGGGGCTGCTCGCAGGAGCAGAGAAACAATTGCGCGCAAGGGCGATCATCTGCGGATTGTCGCGTCAAAAGACGTCGCCCACTCAGGCACCGCAATGCTTGAGCACGTCTTTCTTCTTCATCAAGCTCTCCCTGAACTCAACCTCGACGAGATAGATCTCTCCACCGAGTTCTTCGGAAAAAGGCTCGCTGCCCCTCTCATGATTACCAGCATGACCGGCGGCGCGCAGTTCTCGCAAGAGATGAACCGTGGTCTTGCAGAGGCCGCGCAGAGCGCCGGGATTGCGTTCGCAGTCGGGAGTCAGCGGGTGATGCTGCGGCATCCCGAAACGGCTCGTCACTTTGCCGTGCGCAAGCAGATTCCGGACGGTGTGTTGCTCGGCAATATAGGAGCGGTCCAGCTCGATGAGTATCAGCCAGATGTGATCGCTGGTCTCTGCGAAGCTATCGATGCGGATGGAATCTGCGTGCACCTTAATGCTGCTCAGGAATTGATTCAGTCAGAAGGGCAACGGAAATTCCGCGGGCTCACTGACAATATCGCCCGGCTTCTTGATCGAATGAACGGCAAGGTGCTGGTCAAAGAGACGGGGGCTGGAATCTCTCCGGAGACGGCGTCACGGCTTAAATCGATCGGCGTGAAGTACATCGATGTATCAGGTTCGGGCGGCACGTCCTGGACCAAGGTCGAAGCTATACGCGCCGGCAAGAGTCGGGCAGCTCGTGTTGGCGCCACATTCGCCGATTGGGGTGTGCCAACCGCATTCAGTGTCGTTTCGACTCGACGGATATGCGGTAAAGATGCGACCATAGTAGCATCGGGAGGCATTTCGACCGGACTTGACGTCGCGCGATCTCTGGCCATCGGCGCAGATATCGGAGGTATCGCGAGGCCGATGCTGCTCGAGTTTCTCCAAAATGGCACAGCCGGCGCCACCGAATACTTGAACACAATCAAAGACGAGCTCCGATCCGCTATGCTACTGACCGGAGCCAAGGATACAGCGGCTCTCAAGACGGCGCCAACGTTTATCACGGGTGCTTTGAGAGAGTGGCTGCTTCAAACACGGACGGTATCGAAGGACTGAAGTACTGCGATGAAGAAGACTCATCTTGTCAGAAAGGCATCGGAGAAGAAGGTCGAGCGCAAGACATCACGACTACCGGGATTCTATCGACTCTCGGTTGAGCAACGGCTCGCTTTTCTTGCGCGGACATTCCATTTCACGAATGAACAGATCGCTCAGTTGCGCGACGGCTCCGCGCTGCGCGTCGAGCACGCGGTGAACATGGTCGAGAACACGATAGGAGTCTTTGGACTCCCTCTTGGCATCGGCCTGAATTTCATCGTGGATGAGCGCGAGCATCTGGTGCCCATGGCTATTGAGGAAGCATCGATCATCGCCGCAGCTTCCAAGGGCGCTTTGATCATAAGAAATGGTGGTGGCTTTACCACGTCCGTCGACGAACCGATAATGATTGGCCAGGTGCAGGTACTGGATCTCCCTGACATTGACAAGGCCTCCGAATGTGTCCGCGCACGGAAGAACGAGATACTCGATCGTGTCAACGAGGCCGATCCGAGAATGAGCTTGCGGGGGGGCGGCGCCTTTGACATCGAAACAAGACTCGTCGAAGGTGGCAGTGGGGTGGGCCGGATGCTCGTCGTTCACATACTCGTAAACGTGTGCGAAGCGATGGGCGCAAACGCCATCAACTCTGTTTGCGAATCGGCAGGCCCGATCATTGAGTCGATCACAGGTGGACGCGTCAATCTGCGTATTCTCTCGAATCTCGCCGACAGAAGAATCTCTCGTTCCGAGTTCGCACTACCCATAGACCTCCTTGGCGACAACGGGATATCGGGAGAAATCGTAGCTTCTCGAATGGTAGAAGCGAGTCGGCTTGCGGAGAACGACCCATACCGCGCGACCACGCACAATAAGGGGATATTCAACGGCATTTGTGCAGCAGCCATCGCCTTCGGGCAGGATTGGCGCGCTATCGAAGCAGGCGGTCACGCCTATGCTGCCCGTGATGGGCAGTACAGAGCCCTCGCGAAATACAGCATCGAAGGCTCCACCCTTGTCGGGCGAATCGAACTTCCAATGCAGGTCGGTTGGATCGGCGGGGCAGTCGACACTCATCCCGCCGTGAAGACGCTTCGGGTGATCAGCGGTGTTCAGAACTCGCGCGAACTCGCTGGACTCCTGGCGTCTGTCGGGCTCGCTCAGAATTTTGCCGCGTGCCTTGCACTTTGCACCGAAGGCATACAAAAGGGACACATGGCCCTGCACGCCAGGAGCGTTGCCGTAAGCGCAGGAGTTTCCGTCGAAGACGTCGAGAGTGTAGCATCCGAGATGATTCGGCGCGGCGAGGTCAAAGTCTCTGTTGCTGAAGATATTCTCCGCGGAATGCGTCTGAGACACATCCCTGCCAGAACCGACCGGGAGCTTCCGGTCGAATCGTTTGCACATGGCAAAGTGATCCTATTCGGTGAGCACTCCACTGTCTACAATCATCCGGGCATCATCTCGACAATAGACCTCGGCCTCACCGTTAAGATCAAGCCTGACTCCGATGGACCGAGATTCCTCAATCCGCATTTCAAACAGGCATTCCCCATTCCCGATACGGACGACGACGTCCGGCTCTTCTCTCGCGCCGCCGACACGGCTCTCGAGATGTACGGTCTTCAGAAGGCTCCAATCGCGATAGCGGTCGAGTCGAATCTTGTCCCCGGCATGGGACTCGGATCATCCGCAGCGTTCTCTGTCGCGCTATGCTCCGCTCTACGCCAATTCAGTGGTGCTCCGAGCAACGGTCAATGGGACGCCGAGCTGTTCAGCGAAGCGCAGAAGCTTGAGGCGGTCTTTCACGGAAACCCGAGCGGCATGGATGCGGCCACAGTCCTCTCAGGCGGCGTAATCTGGTTCCGCAAAGGACCGCCGCGCGAGATTCTGCCGATTCGGATGCCGTTCCCGATGTCCGGACTTGTCTGCATCGTCGAGCCGGGCGCTCGCACTATCGAACTTGTGGAGCGTGTGCGGGACTTCCGCAGGCGCGACCGAGAGACAGTCGATGCGATTTTCACCGAGATCGCTAATGTAGTGGTCGATGCGGGTATCGCTCTCGGTACCGGTGACGAGAAGGCTGCCGGTCGTCTGATGGTCAAAAACCACGAGCTTCTCGCAGGACTGGGCGTCTCTACGCCTGCCCTCGATGATGCTGTCAACACGCTGCTCGACCACGGCGCACTCGGCGCAAAGCTCACCGGGGCGGGTGGCGGAGGAGCGGTGGTCGCGCTCGTTGAGGCGGAGAGGCAGCAGGAGATATTCCGAGAGCTTGTCGATCAGTTTGCCCTGCTGTTTCCGTTCAGGCTCGGAGCCAATAGATGATCTCTCGGGTTACAGCCCGTGCCCACTCAAACATAGCGCTCGCGAAGTACTGGGGAAAGCTGCCGGGTCAAGGCAACAACCCTGCCACAGGTTCCGTTTCTCTCGCACTCGATGCACTCGAGACTGTCACGACGATAGAACGCGTCAACGCGGCCGAGGACTCTGTCCTGATCGACGGCGCGCCTGCGGACAAGAAATCTCTGACGCGTATTAGCGACTACGTCGACCTTTGGCGCAGGACAGGCATCGTTCACGGAAGGTTCAAGATTTCATCTAAGAACAGTTTCCCAACTGCAGCGGGTCTCGCATCGAGTGCGTCCGGATTCGCAGCGCTGGCGACCGCCCTCTCGGGATTCTCAGTCAAGCGACTTAACGAAACGAAGCTGTCGCGGCTGGCGAGAATCGGAAGCGGCTCTGCCGCGAGATCTGTCATCGGCGGCATTGCAGCGCTTTCTGCCGGGCGAGATTCGGCTGCGAAGAAACTCCTTACAGCCGAGCAGACACAGTGGGGGATGGTAATCGCTGTAGTTGATGCCGCCTCGAAAAAGACAAGCTCCCGTGAAGGTATGGAGCTTTCACGGAAGAAATCGCCGTATTACAATGCATGGCTCGATCAATCACGCAAAGACTTCCGCGCGATACTCGCTGCAGTTCGGAGACTCGACTTCAGCGCCGTCGGAGAGATTGCTGAGGCCAACGCACTTGCAATGCATGCGTGTATGATAGCCACACGTCCGTCGCTGATTTACTGGAGCGGCGGCACAGTCGACTTGATTGCTGCAGCGCAACGCATGCGGAGCGAAGGACTCGAGACATACTTCACCATAGACGCTGGTCCTAATGTCGCGTTCTTTTGCAGGCTCTCCGACATCGAGCACGTCCGTCGCGCGGTAGCAGAAACGCAATTGGCGAAGTCGGTGGTTTTATGCAAGCCCGCCGGTCCATCGCGAATCATCGAACGCGTATGACGGAAGTCGTAGTGCACGGCAAGGTCATGCTGTCGGGCGAATATGCCGTGCTCCACGGCGGCACTGCCGTTCTGGTTCCAGCTCCGCATTATGCGGTGTTCTCGGAGTGCGATCGGGATTCGGCTCAGCAATCGTCCATCGTCTTGCGGAGAGCTTTGTACAAGGACATTCTTCTCATCGAGCAGTATGAGAACGTCAACGGCAGGCCCAAAGTCCATGTCGACTCCTCACAGTTCTTCTGCGAGGACCTCTATGGATACCGCAAGAAGCTCGGTCTCGGTCTCTCCGCATGTGAAGCTGTCGGTGCGATTGCACTCAGATTCGAGCGCGCAGGAATGGTCTGGACTCAGCGTCGGGATCTGATTCGAAGATACGCAGATGAGGCCCACAGCGCTGCACAAGGGGGGACCGGAAGCGGCGCGGACGTCGCCGCGTGCGCATACGGCAAGCCGATAAGATTCAGTCGCGATGACAACGGTGTCTCGATCAATGAAATAGAACGTAATCAAATGACTCATCCCTTGCCTATGCATCTTGTCTGGACAGGTGTTCCGTCGGACACGCGGGAGCATGTGAGAAGGTTCGAAGATTGGTTAGAAACGTACGGTGAATCATCGAAGAGGCTTCTCTCGAAGCTCATTGATCTAAGTGACCAGCTCGCCGGTTTGTGGTTCGCGTCGGAGAAGGACGTGCTGTTCGATGCGATAGACCGCTTCATGAAGAGTCTCCGCATGATTGCCTCGTCGGCAGGGATACCACTCATGTTGCCGTTGCACGAAGAACTTGACGAGTGGGCGAGATATTACGGCGGCCGCGCAAAGCCGACCGGCGCAGGCGGCGGAGACATGATCCTCCTCGTCGGCAACCTACCGGTTCACCACCTCAGCCAGCTGGTCGTTCCGCTTACAATATCGTAAGTAGGCACCGGTCAGGGCAGACAGACCCCAAGAGTGCCTGTTGGAATTCCGCAGAGCTGATGAATGTCATTCCCGTGAAAACGGGAATCCAGTACTACGTCAAATCCTGGCACAGATCTCTCCATTCAGGATTGCTCTTCTCGATAAGTTCAAGCTTCCAGTTCCTGTTCCATTTCTTGATCTGTTTCTCGCGCTGGATTGCGGCCGCTGCGTCTGATGTGCTTTCGAAATAGACCAGATCATGGACGCCGTATTGTTTTGCGAATCCGTTAGCTTGTCCGTGTCTGTGCTCATACACCCGACGAACGAGATCGCTCGTCACACCCGTGTACAGAGTGCCGTTCCGTTTGCTTGCGAGAATGTACACGTGATATGTCTTACCCATCTTTGGAAGAAGATACTGGATTCCCGTTTTCACGGGAATGACATTCTTGTGCTCGCACCACTTTCCCTCGAACCGCCCCGCTGTCACTCCCGCCCCGTATCGGAGTACGGGGTAAGCTCGGGCGAGAATCCAGAAGGCAGGAGCCTCGCGCTCCTGCCTATTGCACGAGTCATTCCGGAGCACGTAGGAATCAAGAAGGGCACGGCAATTGCCGCGCCCTTCATGTAGGTCCGAACCCCTGTGGTTCGGACTAAGTCCTTTTCCTACTTACACTCCGCGCACGGCTCCGGTCCACCTGCGAAGATGTAGTTGATCAGATAGACTACATCATCGATGTCCACCGGCACATCGCCACCATTGCAGTTGACATCGCCAGCTTCAATCGGCAAAGGCGCTGGTCCTCCAGCGAAGATGTAATTGATCAAGTACACCACATCGTCAATGTCTACCGCAGGATCGCCACCGCTGCCGTTGGCGTCGCCGCACATACCATAAAGTTCTCTTACCTCCGCATCGCTCAGCGCGCGGTCGTAGATCCGCACTTCGTCGAGCAACCCTTTATGATACCCCCCCAAGCAGGGGAATGCACCCAGCCGGACCTTCAACTGCGATGCCTGCGCCAAGTTGAAGCTTCCGACTTGATCGACAGTAGTATGGAGAACTCCGTCAAGATACACCAAATGAAGTCTGATCTGAGCGCTAGCCCAATCCACAGCTCCCGCAGCAAAAATCCACTCATTCTTGGGAAGCTGATTGCCGTCGAGATTTGATAGGGCGTCGTAGACAAGAACTCCGTTGGGGCTGACCTCCATGAAGATTCTGCCTTGCGAGGTTCCGCTGCGTGACTTCCCCAGTTCAGCAAGGGGATAACAATCAGTTGCGTCCCCAATAGTGACGAACAGGCGGTAGTTGTTCGTGTTGTCTTCGATCTTCACCCATGCGGTGAAAGTGAACGACTGATTGGCAAAGCCGAAACTGCTTGGATTGGCGACATCCACGTAATCGTTCGATCCGTCGAATTGCAGCGCGTAACCCGTCCCGCCGATACCTGTGACCCATGCCGCACCGCCATACACAGTCCCCGTATGCCCGTTGCCTGTCACGTCGGTCAGTGTAGTACCGCTAGCCTCATCGAATGTCCAGTGGGCCATTAGATTCTCATTCAGATCTGCGTGAACATACGTGGGAAAGACCATCGCCCCGAGCAACACAGCGAGCACTGTTGCTATGGACGATAATCGTCTCTCGCTCAGCCTTGCGTGACACCTCTCCGTCTTCATCCTTTCCTCCCATGGTGATGTGCAAAGAGAATGGACAACCATACTCTGGTTTTGAAGTACTCTTCCACCCATGTCGTTTGTCACAATGCCCGAATCTTACAAAGAATCTCGTTAGGTTTGTTTTTTTTCAGAGCAGTTCGCTGGCTCTGCGCTAATGCGCGTGAATACATTCCGATGTCGCAACGACAACCACGATCATCTTGCGGCGGAACCTTCGCCGGACTGAACTGAATCGCTTTGCCTAAATTCTATGCTGCAGTTTACCCCCCCCGTTCTTGTCAAGCGATTTTGGCGGTGTCTATGAGACGATTCATGTCCTGTTTATGAGGGTGGCCCGCTGTCCTGCCCTGACGCAGGAAGGATTGCGGCGAGGCACCGAACTCCCTCACCCCGGTCTCCGACCGTCCCTCTCCCTCAGGGAGAGGGATACAGGGTGAGGGCATTTCGGATTCCTCTTCCTCCGGGACGGGGGTGAGGGGGAATTCCACCTC
>JAGVNY010000110.1 GCA_020053015.1 Candidatus Zixiibacteriota bacterium
CACACTTCGTGGTGCTCATGGCCGTGCAGATTGTCAAGGAATGCTCTGTTGTGTTCAGGAATGTGGTGAGCGTGTTCGCAGGAGTGCCCTTCGTGCACGATGTGGATAGTGTGATCGGGATCGGTCTTGTCGAACATGTGACCCGTGAAGCCACGCTTCACGAGATATGTCTTGAGCTCATGGATCGCGTGATTCAACATATGTTCCTCCAGCTTTGCAGCGTTCTTGAATAGAATAACCCATTTCTGTAGTAGCCTGTTGCTACCTTCGCCCTTGCCGTCCGTCTTGCTGGCTTCGCGCGCCAAGCCATCCTCGCGCTTAGACGGCAAGAGCTGGCATGGGAAGTGAGGGGCTTGTCTTTCTTCATGAGAGCTGTCTCCTGATTCTAAGGTTAATGCCTCATCTTGTCCTTTCACTGTCTAATGGCATCAATTCGGTGCGAAAGATTACAGACATATTTGCTTTTTTGGAACGACAGGCTGAGATCAGAGCCGTTGAGGCTTCAAGGTGATTTATGCGCTGCGCCGAGTAACTGTGATCGGAGTCTCCTGACTAACCGAAATTGAATTCTCCGCAACTTACGCCCTGCCTCCATGTTGTAGGGGCTGATCTCCTTTGTGCCGAATGGGGCTAGACAAGAATATCTGTGTCATTCGGCTGTCAAGTCTTCCCATTTCTCTGCCGATTTTCAGCCATAGAATGAAACCCATAGTGTAAAAGGTAAAGATGAGAGCGCTGACACCTCTGATTCTGGCAACCGTCGTCACAGCCTGCCTGGTGGCAGCCTCGCTGACATTCGCTTCGGAAATCACTCAGGTCAACCGCATCGAGCTTACCGAGGATCAATACGCCACGCCCACTGCGACAGGATGGTACTTATTTGATCGCAAAGAACTCTCGGTGTACTCCGTTGATTTGACACGGGAATTCAATAGAAGCATCAAGGGAAACGAAAGGGTAGTTGTGTCAGACAGGGGTGCGTACTTCGCACTTCTCCGATACAACGACAAATCGCCGACTGACATCGCCCTGCTAAACGTTGATGTATACAACCGCACCGGCACTCATCTCTGGGGTGTGGCCAACCCGAGGGCAGTGACGATCGAGTTGAATGACGTGAACGGCGAAGCGGTCGGAATCGCAGGAGCCGAGGGATTCGCAAAGTCAGCGCTCGATTTCTACTCGCTGTCCGGCAAGTACACCGGGAGCATTCAGACGACCTACTTGTCTGGCAAGAAATGGTCTTCGAGAGACCGTACGGTCTACATAAACAGCGCCGATTCCGGTCTTCGCTCTTACGATACGACCGGTAGCGTTGTTCTTGACTACGGTCCTGCGAAGAGATTCGCATTGTCTGAAGATGGCGAGCTGCTGGCTGTCTCCAGTCCGGGTGAGATCAGATACTACCGGAACGGATTCAAAATCGGTACCGCGCGGATTAACAACGAGAACGGGAATGCTCCAGCAGCGATCGCGATAAGCAAATCAACTTCTGTGATGGCGGTAATGCGCAGGAATTGTCTGACCGTCCATCGATTGCCCACTCTGGATTCTGTCTGGGCAGATCATTGCGGATCGTCCGGTCGCTCATTGTCGAGCGTAGCGATTTCGCCCAGCGGGCTGATCGCAGTCGGTTTCGATGTCCCTGCCAAAGAGAACGGCAACACTTACCACACGGCAGGCGGCGCGAGGCTGTTTGACGTGACTGGCTCGCTTCTCTGGTCGCTTGACCTGATCTACACCGATTGGAGCCGCGAACATCCGATTGTCCGCTTCTCGTCCGACGGACGGTATCTTCTGATCGCGACAAAGGATGAGGCCATGTCAATCCTGATTGGAGGCGACACGAGTCAGCCGTAAGCCATCCTCATTGGCCGGGTTGGAATCCATCAACCGATGCATACCTTCGACGCAAGACATCCCTATCAACTGCGCATTCGCTTGCAGTAATCTGACGATCGAATGCCGGTTGATGCAGGTAGTCGGCGAACCATGCTCACCACGCCCTCGTTTCATTGAGCCCCTGCTCGTCTGGCGACGTAACTTTCTGTCCGACTGCCAATTACAACTGACAATCTGCCCAGCTTACTTGGCAATAGGCTTTCAGGAGGCACACCGTTTGCATGATCGCACAGCAGAAAGCAGGTGTGCTCTATGGATCGGAAGACCTTTCCGCTGCGAATTCTACCAATTAACTCTCTGAAGCTCTTTTCAGCGGTACCTCAGGAAGCCGTTAGGAAGCTCGCAGCGGAAATCGAGTCGACTGGCTTTCTCCGGAACCCGATCGCAGTATCACTGCTCGAATCCGGAGAATATGGCGTACTGGACGGTGAAACGCGTACGAAAGCGTTAGAACAGCTTTGCGTCAGAGACATCCTCGCACAGATCGTCGATCCAAGCGACCCCCTCGTTTCAATCGGTTGCTGGCGTCATCTTGTGGACCAGGATTCCATGCGGCTTCTGAGAGAAGCTGCTTCACGTGCGAGGCTCGTGATTCGCAAAGGCAATGAACCCTCAGTTTCCAACATCGACCGCTGCCTTGGCGTGACTTTCCGTGACGGCGAGCGGTTCGAGATTGTGCTCGGTTCCGACGGCGTACTCGAAACGAACAAACGTCTTCGTGACCTCATTCTGTCTTACTCGACTGAAAAGCAACCTGCCCGCATCGGATCAAGAGAAGTTGATGAACTGGACGGAACGGAGCATGACGAGATCCGGGGGTCAGCTACGGCGAAAGATGTCGATGCCAGCACAGCAGAAGAGTCGGTCCTGATCAATTTCCCTCATTACGGATACCCGGAGCTCAAGTATCTTAGCAGCCTTAATGAAGAGCTTCCACCTTATCTACTCGAGGTTTCGTTTCCCAGACGCTATCTGGGTGTGAATCTGACGCTGAAGATCCTCGCCGACAATGTTTCGATCGCGGTAAAGAATGAATTCCTTGACCAGCTTCTTCGCATGCGTCTCTGCAGCTGCCGAGCGGCGTACTACTCTCAATCGGTCATCCTGATGAACGGCTGAACAAGCCGGTCCCCCTTAGTTTTGTATTGAATTGCAGCCAGTTCCTTGATACAATCCAGCTTGATATGTACGGCATGAAGCTGACCGTAAGTCGCGAGCTGTGTGGTGAATGCGGCGGATGCGTGGCGGTATGTCCGGATGATGCGCTCGTCCTTGAGTCAATCGGTCTACTCGAGATTGCAGGGGCCTGTACATCATGCAGGCTCTGCATCATAACCTGCCCGTCGAGGGCATTAGCGCTCGAAGATGAAGTCAAAGTGTGATGTTCTGGTAGTCGGCGGGGGACCTGCTGGTCTTTCAGCAGCAATACACGCGGCCCGTGGCGGGGTCGACGTGCTCGTTGTCGAGACTCACAATGAAATCGGCAAACCGCTCTGCTGCGCGGAAGGGATCAGCCTATCCGGCCTTGCGCAGGTCTTCGAGCCAAAGGATGAGTGGATTTGCTCACGAGTCGAAGGCGTGAAGGTCTTCTCACCATCCGGACAATCGGTCACCATCGATCACCCGGATGCCGGATTCGTGCTTGACCGAACCAAGTTCGAGCCATATTTGGCGAAGCTGGCTCAGAACGCGGGTGTGATGATTGAGACAGGTTCTCGTGCCGTCAGTCTGTCGCTTCATGAGGACAGATTCATAAGTGCAGAGATCTCAAATAGCGGTACGCCGACAGAAGTCGAATTCAGAGTCATGATCGCAGCCGACGGTATCGAATCCACAATTGCCAGACTCGCCGGTCTCGCAAAGCCGCTTTCGCCTGCGGACGTCGCGAGCTGTGCGCAATACAGACTCGAGGATATAGCGATCGACGTCGGCTTCCCTGAGATGCATTTCGATCCGGCGATAGCGCCGGGAGGCTATCTGTGGATATTTCCGAAGTCTCCCACATCCGCCAATGTGGGGCTCGGCGTTGTTCCAACCCTTGCCAGGAATGTATCGCCGTTTCAGTTTCTTGATAGGTTTGTCACTAAGCGATTCTCCACGTTCAGGATTGCGTCCAAGATGATGGGTATTGTGCCGGTATTTCAGGGGAGACGGACGATGCTCAAGCGTAATCTGATGGCGGTCGGTGACGCGGCGCGGTTAGTTGACTCGCTGACAGGCGCCGGTATTGCAACAGCGCTCCTCTCGGGCAAGCTCGCAGGTGATTTTGCTGCCGAATACGTGCGCAATGGCGAGCGATTGTCTGTACTGAAGGCTTATCCCGAGGAATTCATGAGGGTATACGGTCGGAGGCTACGCATGTACTCGCTGGCGCATCAGATATTCCGGCGGCTGAAGGCGAGCGATATCGACTTCATCATTGGTTATGCCAATGAAATATTCGGTGGCAGAAGAGTCCGATCGATCGATTCTGTAGCTGTGATTAGACAGATTCTTGCGCGGCGGCCATCGCTTCTCAAGTATGCGGGGCACGTCGTCTGGAAATAGGAGGAGCTGCCACGAGTCACGAATTGCACGGTCGAAGATACTGACGAAGGAAGTGTGGTATTTAGTATGATGAATGTTGGTGTACGAACGGGCTCCCGCTTTTGGGACTGTTGAAAAACCTTGTAGGTCGGCTTCCGAGCGCGACCGGAGGTCGGGAGAGAAAGCCGACAAGCTGTTGTCGGGTTTCTCGTTCCGCTTCGC
>JAGVNY010000001.1 GCA_020053015.1 Candidatus Zixiibacteriota bacterium
GCTTCTGACAGTTCCGGCTTTCGCCGAGACAGCTCAGACCGAAGCTCACAAGGCATCCGCTCATGCCGAGTCACAGATCGACTACTGGTCGATGCTGTTCGTGTTTGTGATGGCTACCTTCATCGGGATGGGAGTAATACGCCGGGTGTCGAGATTGCTCCACACACCACTTATGTCGCTCACCAACGCCATTTCGGCGATCGCAGTGGTCGGTTCAATAGTAGTTACCGGAGCAGACTATCCGCCCATGATTCGTTTGCTCGGCGGTATCGCCCTGTTCGCCTCCATGACGAATATCGTAAGTGGATTTCTAATCACAGACCGAATGCTCAGGATGTTTAAGAAACAATGATGCACAACATAGTTCAACTCGCCTACATAGCCGCGACGGTTCTGTTCGTCTTCTCATTGCACTGGATGAACAACCCCAAGACAGCTCGCAGGGGTGTGATCTCCGGCGCCGCCGCGATGCTTGTTGCCGTCTTGGCCACCTGGATTCAGCCCCAGATTCATCATCACGGGTGGATCATTATTGCAATTGTGGCGGGAATCGTCGTCGGGATCCCCCTGTCGCGGGTGCCGCTGACGGCAGTCCCGCAGCGAACTGCACTCTCCCACGCTTTCGGCGGCGCTGCCGCTGGACTCGTGGGAACAGCGAAGTACTTCCTATGGCTCAGCGAAGGCCCGGAGGAACTGACGCCTTTCAGAATGATCGCGATCATCGCGGAGATCATCCTCGGATTCCTGACGTTGACAGGCAGCCTCATGGCCGCGGGCAAGCTTCAGGAAGTTAAGTGGATTCCCCAGAGACCCGTCACTTATCCGTTTCAAAATGTCGCTAATATGGGGCTGCTTGTGATTGCAGCCGTGCTCGGAGTCTTGCTGGTGCTGTACCCGGCGGAACCGTGGTCGAGCGCCGCATTCCTGGCAATTGTGGCTCTCTCATTGATATTCGGCGTCCTATTCATTATCCCAATAGGCGGGGCCGACATGCCGACGGTGATCTCGATCTTGAACTCCTATGCAGGCCTCTCGGCGGTCGCGATGGGGTTCGTATTGGATAACAAGCTACTTATTACAGCGGGAGCTCTGGACGGATCAAGCGGTTTGATCCTGTCCATCATCATGTGCAAGGCAATGAACCGCTCCTTTACCAACGTGCTGTTCGGCGCCTTCGGAAAAGTGCAGAAAGCCGGAGCTGGAGGAGAGGAGAAGGTCTATAAGCAAGAGTCGAGTGAAGGTGTCGCGCAACTCATCGAGCAAGCCAGCCTTGTCGTGGTAGTGCCCGGTTACGGAATGGCAGTTGCACAGGCACAGCACAAGATCAGAGAGTTCTACGACCAGCTCACCAAGCGCGGAATTACGGTTAAGTTCGCAATACATCCAGTAGCGGGAAGAATGCCCGGCCACATGAACGTTCTGCTCGCCGAAGCCGACATTCCGTACTCAGCGTTGGTCGAGATGGACGACATTAACTCGGATATGCCTCAGTGTGACGTAGCGCTCGTGGTGGGCGCCAACGACGTGGTCAATCCAGCAGCGAGGTATGACAAATCGACGCCGATCTACGGAATGCCGATTATCGACGCCGACCGAGCGAAAATGGTGATTGCGATCAAGAGAAGCAAGAACCCCGGGTTTGCCGGCATCGACAATGAGCTATATTTCAAAGACAACACGTTCATGTTGTTCGGCGATGCTAAGGCTGTAATCGGCGATCTTGTGAAACAGCTTGCAGGCGGGAGTGGCCACTAACTCAGGAATGACGCAGACCTATGCGCCCGGCTCGCCGACACGAGCCGGGCATACAACTTGAGGACGGTCTTCGCTTGGTGTAGGATACTTCAGCGCTCGGATCAACTACACCTCTTCGACGTCCTACTGCCGGGTTGTGAAGTGGTGCATAAAGCCATCATATTGGAGGCTGTCTGTCTCCATCATGCGGCCGTTCATGCCTCTCATCTCACCGTACATGTATATCATGTGTTCGGAATTAGGCATCATCTCTGAAGTTGGCACAAAGATGCAGCTATCCATGCGTCCGTTCCAGTGGAACCCGCCATCGTACTCGATGCTGTCCATCCAGCGCATCATGTGCTCCATTTGCATCATTCCACCCATGTAATCGTCCAGTGAATCCATCCACTCCCGCATGCCGGGTCCGCCTGCCATGTGGAAACTCATCCGCACCGATGATGTGTCCATTGGCATGTTAAATTTAATGTGTATGGAGTCACCGCGATCCACTCCGACGGCTCCACTGGGCGGGTAGACGCTCGACAGTTCCGGATTGCCGTTGTTCTGACCGCTGTTCTCTGCCTTATTTTCATCGCTGCAACCGGTGATCAGAAACATCGCCGACACGATAATAGTGATAATCGTAACGGCGCTTATGAGAATGTCTTTCAAACTCGGCTCCTCTCTCGCTTATAGTGAAAAATGATCAGGTCCGTGCACCAGAATCGCTCCAAGGTGCCCAGCGACCGCCACCAGTATGCTACTGACAAGCAGCAATCCACAGAATAACCGCCACACCGATCGCTTAGCTTTGATTTCGTAAACGCGACCGACCACCGCGGTCACAAATGACAGGCCGGTCGTTGTCAATCCCAGCAAACGATGGTTCACAAAATACCAATGCATCTCTCTGCCGTAGTTTGCGCCTCTGGCAGTCGCAAGGCCCATCGCAGCAGCGACTGCGGCAGCAATTGCCGCGACGTAGATCAGCTTTACGCTGAAAATATCATACCCGCGGGTTGGTCTGATAGTGGCCATGATGCTCACAAGAAACGAAGTGATAATCAAGGCAACCGGAAAGTGAACCGCTACGGGGTGATATCTGCCGATGTATCCGATGATACCCCCCTCCTCGTCATGTTCGTCGTACTCAGAGATCTCCGAGTTTGCGGGAATGTTCGGGGTGTGCGTCTGGTCGTGATCCGGATTGCTCGTCTCCGCAGCGCTCCCCACTGTATCCGGCCTTTCCTCCGGCATGGAATGGCTTCTGCCGCTGTGGGCAAACATTGTCTCGTCATCTGCGAAGACCGCAGTGACGTGATGCTGCGTCTCGTATGCCTTGCGCCAAGTGGTGGTCTCCGGAGAAATGTTCACATTGGCGGTACTTGTCTGCACGGAGACCGACCACAGCAGCAGGAGCAACAAAACCGGCTTTCTCATCCGGCGAGCTGCTGACTGAACGGTTGTCTCCCCGGGACCACCACTTCCTGGCACAAGAGGGAGGGGGAAGATATGCCAGAAATCTGACTCCATCCGGTTGGCATGAGATTGCCTGTCAATACGTTCGACAGGTCGGGAGTCCTCACAATTACGTTTCATTGGTTCTTGAGTCTTCAACTAATGTCCGTGTCCGCCACCGATGTCCATATGACCGCCATGTCCGCTATGGTCATGGCTTTCCACTTTCTTGTCTTCCATCGACCCCTTATGGACCTGGTCGTCAAGCACAGCAAGGTATTTCGAGGGCGCTTTCAGGAAATCCTCCTTTGCGGCTGCAGTGGCGAAGTAGACGCGACGGCCCTTGTAGTCAGTGAAAATCGACTTGTCCATTGGCTTGCCGGTCACAGGGCAAGCCGTCTGGATGTTTTCGAAGAGCACACCCTCAGCCGCGGCCTTCTCGAAATACTTGTCCGGATTGGCCTTGAGTTTGGAACCGCAGCCGGAGCAGCAATGGTACACGCGCTGCCCCTGGATGTCAGTGAATTCGGTCGAATCGATCTTGCCACCCATCACTGGGCAGTGCGTCTGTTGCTTCAGCTCAGCAGACTTGCCTTTGGCGGGTAGTACGGAATTCGTCTCGCCTGCTAAAGCTGCAGATGCGAAAGCCAGGACCGTCACACAGGTTAGCACAAACGATGATTTCTTCATTGTCAATCTCCATCAAATCTTGATTGGTTGCTCATCATCCTGTGAAACTGCAAAACAAACTCCGTGCCCAACTGTGCCCGCATGGCCAAACCTGCAGGGTAACAATGGATTACCATCATACCCTATTTGCCGAGATTCTCAGTCGGTTGAATACTATTCTTCAGGAAGGGAGAGTACTCTACAGTTTCATTCGCCTAGGGAGTTTTTCGCAGGGTGATAAACAGCATGTAGATCGAAACCCTCGTGGTTTCGACAACCCGTATGATTTGTTACGTCAGGTCTTGCGGTCCCGTCGAAGGGAAACTGTCAAGACCACGAGACCTCCGGTCTCTCAGGGGACTTGATATTATGAGAAGGCCGCTCCGGCCAGTGGATTATACTGGCAGTGAGAACTTGTAAGAAGGAGCGGCCATGCGAGATTCATATTTGGGTATCGACA
>JAGVNY010000026.1 GCA_020053015.1 Candidatus Zixiibacteriota bacterium
AGACAGAAGAGGAGTGTCCTTCGAGCGTCGCAAGGCAGCGACCTTTCTCCAAATCCCAAACACGAACCGTCTTGTCAGACGAGCCTGAGACAGCTTTGGAGCCATCAGGGGTCACTGCAACACTATTCACGGGTGATGTGTGGCCCAACGAGATCGCCTTCACCGCCTGCTCCACTTCAGGCGGGATGGTCCTCTCTTTGGCTTGAACTTGTGGAGAGATAGCGGTTGCGACGGCTGTGGCTGGCTCGGGCGTGATCACGACTGAACCGCCGCAGGCACTAAGCAGCTCGTTTAGTGCCGCATCGCTCTCTTCGTGCCAGTCCACATACTTGTAACGGCGAATGGCGTCGGGGATTTCGCAATCCTCCAGCAGAAGGGGGATGAAGCGGCGGCCTTCATTGGTCGGGTCGCGGAACAGCACGGTGCTCCGCTCAAGAGCCACCCAGCCCGATCCGAATGCCGCGTTCGACATGCAGAGTATCAGTGTGCGTGAGGATTCCAGCCCCCGCTCGATGGCGAGATAGATGTCGTCGCCCGGTTTGATCACCGACTCGTCGAGCCAGACCCGCAGTCCCGCGTCGCGCAGCCGCTCGGCCAGGCGCCGCACACGCGGTTTGTCCTTGGAGTTATGGCTGAGGAAAACGTCGTAGTCGAACTTCTTGCCCATCTTACTCTGACACCTTTACAGGACAAGCCTGAACATAATGGAGCAATCTATCTCAGTCAAGCCGAATCACCGCATGTACCGAATCGACACAAGCACCAAATCTCGTCAGCGTGTCGGTGGTCAGCCATCGGGTGCATAACTTATTCACTCGTTAACTCTTACACGTGCACGGCAATCAAACAACATCCTGCAATGAGCCGCGCGACGCAGAAAGTGGTTGACATCCTGGCGCTGTCTGTTAGATTTTGATTCGCATAGAGGTTCAAAGACCGTGCAGAAGAGTCAGCATCATCACAGGGTATTCTCGCAGGAGCTGGCGGTGGCGCAGAAAGCGCTTTTTGTTTTGTCCGGATTTGTGAATTTTTTCACGTGGATTGATGCGCGCATTGCTTCGGGGAAGGATTCCCGATGCCGCCTGATTGGCGCCACAGCTAATCATGACGTGAGACGAATCGGTGTCGGGTTTCTTCTTGCGCTCCGCGCACTCCGGAACCCGACCTACTCCCGCTTCGCGGGAATGACAATGTGTTGGCATTCACTGCGCCGTCAGGAATCCCGAGGTTGTCCCACAAGCTGAAAGTTGGCATGGAATACGAGACGAATGTTGAGAGTCGGATTAGGATGGATTCCCGCCTTCGGGACTGTTGAAAAACCCAGAACCGCGCCCGAAAAGTTGCGACGGGTCTTGATCCCCGCCGATGCGGGGAGTGTGACCCGGCGCCCTCGCAAGTGGTTGCGGGCAGGTCACAACCACGACTTCGTCGCGGTCAAGACCTGCCCGAACACCATATATCAAGCATTTCGCAACTTATGGGACAGCTTCAGGATTCCAGATGCCGCTTGTGACTGCATTGACCCAAGACAACAGCCATGCATGAGATGAGCATCGCATCGGAGATAATCCGAATGACACAGGACGAAATGCAAAGACAACGGATCGAGTCCATCTGCGCAGTCGGCTTGCGGGTCGGAGCGCTCAGCGGCGTCGATCCCGGCGCTCTCACATTCTGCTTCGAGACGGCCGTGTCGGACACACCGCTAACAGGAGCCAAGCTGGAAGTGGAGTTTGTGCCTGCTCGCGGGAGATGCCGATCATGCGGTCACGAATTCGAAGCGGAGGATTTCCTGTTTCTTTGCAGCAAATGCGACTCGAGAGACGTTGATATGCTGACCGGACAGGAGTTGGATATTGTCTACCTGAGCAAGCCGTAGGGTTCTTGTTCATCGCTGCGGATTTGTTCAGTGAAACAGACATTCGATTGCGTCGATGGATATAGTGTATGAGTGAGAAGGTATCGGTAGAGAAGAAGGTCCTCAGCGAGAACGATAGAATCGCCGCCCAAATTCGCGAGAAACTGGGCGCGAAGAGAATCGTCGCGCTCAATCTCGTTAGCTCTCCCGGTTCAGGCAAGACGAGCCTCCTTGAACGCACGCTCGATGCGTTGAACGGAGACATCAAAATGGCTCTCGTAGCGGGTGACGTGCAGACCGAAAACGACGCGAAGCGACTCATTCGAGCGGGCGGCATGCTCGTTCGGCCGATAGTGACCGGCGGCGCGTGCCATCTTGACGCGAGCATGGTTTCGAATGCGCTGAATCAGCTCGATTTGACTGATGTGGACGTCCTGTTCATCGAGAACGTCGGCAATCTCGTGTGCCCGTCGAGCTATGATCTCGGCGAGGATATGAAGGTCGTCGTGATCAGCACAACCGAGGGCGATGACAAGCCGCTCAAGTATCCGTCGATGTTTCGGCGCTCGTCCGCTATGGTGATCAACAAAGTCGACCTTCTCGGTCTGTCGGATTTCGATGTGAGCAAGGTGAAAGACAATGCTCTCGGAATAAACGGCGGGCTGCGTATCTTCGAAGTCTCTTGCAGGACAGGTGCGGGTCTAAACGATTGGTACACCTGGCTGAGGGAGCTAATTATTCGGAAGAAGAGGAATGAAACCTGATCTCGCTGTCCATGCGACGAGGCTGGGGATTCACGTTAGGTCAGTTTAGAACGAATATGCGAAGCAAGACATACACTTTCAACGGCAAGAAGTACAAGATGGATAATCAGGGGTTTCTGATTAGTCCGTCAGACTGGGACGAGGATTTCGCCGAAGGAATGGCGCGTCGCGCCAAGATAGTCGGTGGTCTGACTGAGGAGCACTGGCGTGTTATCCGGTTCATCAGGAACACTTTCGAGAAGATGAACGAGTGTCCGTTGGTGTATGTGGCCTGTCGGGAAAACCGGATTGGTCTTGGCGAGCTCAAGCGCCTTTTCCCCGCGGGTTATCTCAGAGGTGCATGCAAGCTCGCAGGCGTGACCTACCGCGAGGTGAAATTCCAGCAGCACTGGCTCGAAGAGAATATCGCGCGCCACAAGAAGGCTTACGAGGCTCGCAAGTACAGTACCGATGAACACGGGTTTCTGACAGATTCGTCCGATTGGGACGAAAACTTCGCGTTACGCACCGCGTATGAGCTTGGGATGCGGGAGTACCTCACTGATGAACACTGGAAGGTCATCAGCTATCTTCGGGGCTTCTTCAAGAAGACCGGCGAAGTGCCGACGGTGTTCCAGACTTGCGAAGAGAATGGACTTGCGTTGACTGACTTGGAACGACTGTTCCCCGATGGCTATCATCGCGGCGCTGTGAAGATCGCAGGCCTCAGAGTAAGGTAGATGGGCTGATTCTTCAGACCGTAGGTCTGGACCCCATACGCGCTAACTTAAGGATGAGTTTTTGTTGGATTGTTGTTACAACGTGCGTGGCGGACGTCTCGTCTGCCACGATGCGTAAGTTGGCGCACGAGGACGTACGCCAACCACAAATTGACACGGCCTCATTTCATTGAAAGGAGAGATGTTATGTAGACATGCTCGCGACGCCTACTTCTCCTTTTCAGCTTTATCTTCTTTCTTCTTTGCCGTGATTACTTCCGGTTCGGCTTTCTCGGCTGCTTCGCCCTCGGCAGCAGCCTCACCCTCAGCGCCTTCCACTGGAGCAGCTTCCTCTGCAACCTTCGAAATTGTTGGGGCAGCTACCGTCACAAGCACCTGATTGGGGTTCGTCAGCAGCTCGAGATTGGGAAGGCTGAGATCCCTCGCATGAATGGAATCGCCAATGTTCAGCTCGCTGACATCCAATTCAAAGAAGTCAATTATGTCCGTGGGAAGGCACGCGACGGAGACTTCTCTATGAATGAACTCCAGAATGCCGCCCTGTGACTTCACACCAACCGAAGTGCCCTTTACATGGACAGGGATGTTCACGTGGATCTTTTTCGTCAGCGAAATCTGCTGGAAATCGACGTGAAGGACACTGCCGTCAACCGGTTCGTGCTGCACTTCACGGACGATCACTTTGTACGGCGCACTTCCCTTGCCTTCGATAGTTAGATCAACAAGGATATTCTCCGACTCCGATGTCCTGAACATCGAGTGGAGATCTCTCTTCTGCACCGCTATGGATTCTGACTGAATCTCAGGTCCGTATAGCACGGCAGGAATATACCCCTTCGACCGTAGCTTTCTGGCTACGCCCTTGCCGACACCGTCTCTGGGAATCACGGTCAATGCTTTAGTCTGCACTTTATGCTCCTTTACATTTAATCGAATAGTATCGAGATAGATTCTTTGTTGGATATACGCCTGATCGCTTCACCGAAGAGCTGAGCGGTTGGAGCTATCTTGATCTTGGGCGACAGATTGCGTTTGCTTTGGTCAAGGCTGTCCGTGATCCAAAGCTCCTTGATCGGGGAGCTGTCGATCCGTTCCAGCGCCTTGCCAGAGAACAACCCGTGAGTGCAACATGCCATGACCTCGAACGCCCCGCGATCCATGACAGCGCGCGCGGCGTCGACAAGTGTTCCGGCTGTGTCGCACAGGTCGTCTCGGATAATTACTGACTTGCCTCTGACGTCGCCGATCACGTTCAGAATCTCGGACTGGTTGTAGTCCGGACGCCGCTTGTCGACGATAGCAAGCCCGCACTGGAGCGCATTCGCGAAGGATCTGACCATCTTCACGGAGCCTATATCCGGGGCGAGCAGCACAGGATCAGTAATATTCATGCTCTGAAAACGGGAAAGAAATACCGGATTAGCGAACAGGTGGTCCGACGGAATGTCGAAAAAGCCCTGTAGCTGTGGAGCATGCAGATCGAGAGTCACGACCCGGTCTGCACCTGCCACCGATATCAGATTTGCTACCAATTTGGCAGTGATGCCAACTCGCGGGCGATCCTTCCGATCCTGCCTGCCATAGCCATAGTACGGCACAACAGCTGTCACAGTGTCTGCCGATGCTCTCCGCGCAGTTTCAATCAAGACGAGGAGTTCCAGGAGATTCTCTGCAGGTGGATTGGTGCTTTGGACGATAAACACGTCCGCTCCACGGATATTCTCCAGAATCTGTACCCTGAACTCGCCGTCCATGAACTGAGTAACCTCGGTCCTGGTCAACGGCATACCGAGATAATTGGCAATCTTTTCTGCGAGCGGCAGGTTTGCTCGCCCAGAAATCAGTTTTATCATACCGGGCATACGCTATCCAAATCCTAACCAAAACAAGTTGTACAATATAACAGAAATGTGCCAGCAGGCAACCGAAAAATGGCATGTTGTCGCCCCTTGACACTGGCCGATCAAACTGGTACAATTTACGGAAGGATAATGACTTGAGTGGAGGACTGATGATTAAGGCGTTAATCACTGTTGCCATGGTAACTCTGTGCCAGTCGAATCTGTTGGCGCAGGCGCTGTTTCCCAACGATTCGGCCTCTGTACCGGACATAGAGACATTCATGCAGATCGGCTGGTCAACGGACGGAGCGATCTCCCCCGACGGCAAGATGATCCTCTTTCAGTCGTCGTTCACCCAGGCCAGTCAGTTGTTTCGCCTGACTCCTGAAGGTTGGCCGTATCAACTGACGACATTCAAGGACGGCGTAGATTGGTATGTGCCTTCCCGGGACTACAGATTAGCGATTGTAGGCTCTTCGTCTGGGGGCAATGAGAGGAGTCAGCTCTTCCTGCTGGACTTGCAAACCGGACGTATCAGACAACTGACGCACAGCCCCGAAGTGAGGTACGGCTCCGTCGTTTGGGCGTGGGACGGAATGACAATCTACTTCCAATCCAACAAGACAAACGGCGAAGACCTGCAGGTCTGGAAGATGAATCTCGTTGATGGAAACGAGACTCTTGTGCAGGACAAGAAGGGGAAGAACGGTCCTCTTGAGATTACCCGTGACGGCAGATTCCTCCTGACCTATTCCTATAGTTCGAACGTCAATAACGACTTCTTCATTCTTGATCTACAGACAGGGAAGGAAACCCATCTGACGCCGCATGTGGGAGACGTATCTCACAGAGCGTTTTCTCTCATGCCGGATGGCCTTGCTGCTTACCTGGTCAGTAACGGCAATGCTGACGGGATCTCTCGGCTCGCCAGATTGGATATCGCGACGAAGCAGATCCAGTTCATCGACAGTACATCAAAGTGGGAGTACGAAGGTTGTACTGTCAGCGACGACGGCAATTATCTCGCTTGGAGAGTAAATGAGCTGGGTTATAGCAGGGTGTATCTCAAAGACTTGCAGACGGGTCTGATGCTGGCGTCTCCGCCGCTTGATGGGACTGTGTCCTCGGTAGCGCTAACTGATGTAAAGAGCATGCTCTTTGGATTTAACTCACCGACAAAGGCTCCCGATCTCTGGCTGTGGAAGTGGGAGACAAAGGAACTCACTCAGATCACTCACTCCACTTACGCGGGAATTGATCCGTCTCTCTTCACCGAGCCGAAGCTGGTCAAGTATCAATCGTTCGACAAGTTGGAAATCACCGCATTCCTGTTTCTTCCCCCGGGCTATGCAGGCGGGAAAATTCCTTTCGTCATCGAGGCTCACGGTGGCCCCGAGTCGCAGTTCCGGCCCAGCTTCTCCAGGCATTTTCAGTATCTGATCCTAAACGGCTTCGGGGTTCTGGCTGTCAATCCGCGTGGCTCATCGGGATACGGCAGGGAGTTCATTACCAAGGATGACTATAAGAAGCGGATCGATGCTGTCAAAGATTACGCCTGGGGCGCCAAGTGGCTCATCAAGAACGGCTACACGTCCGAAAGTATGCTCGGAATCAAGGGCGGATCATACGGCGGCTACGTAGTCCTTGCATCATTGACGGAGTATCCAAACCTATATCGGGCGGGATTCAGCCATGTCGGCATCGCCAATTTCATCTCGTTCCTCCAGAATACCGAGGACTACCGCAGATCGGTGCGCGAAGCCGAGTATGGCCCGCTCTCCGACACCCTGTTTCTTTCATCAATCAGCCCGATCAACAAAGTCGACAAGATCAAAGCCGCCCTCATGCTGGTGCATGGCGAAAACGATCCACGCGTGCCGGTCGACGAAACAAGGCAGATTATCAGAGCATTGGAGGCGCGTGGCGTACAGGTCGACAGTCTGATCTTCCACGACGAGGGCCACTCAATAGAAAAGCTGTCGAACCGGTTAACGTACTATCGGAAGATGGTCGATTTCTTCTCGCGGTACTTGAAGCAGGGCAGCTAAGTGGGATTACCCACGCAATCGTGTGCCGGGTCTCATGCATGAAACCCGGACGAACGTCCGGGGCACTGACACTTTGCCTGAATCGCTTCCATGTTTGTCAATGTCACCTATTCTCGACGCGACCGATTTCAATCTCGTCTACCAGCAAGGGGACAGCTGCGTACCCGGCTCGTGCTCGTGCACTTGACCATATCCAATCAAGTGGATCAGCCACAAGTCCGCGTCGAACGGGATTCCACTCGATGTAGTCAACGGCTCTGCGAATCTTATCCCAATCGCACAGATTTCGATCGTAACCGCCACCTTCTTGCCAGAACCTGTGCACAATACGATTGCCGCGTTGAATCTTGATCCGCTCAAGCATATATGAGTCATGCTCCTGCCAGCGCGCTACGACCCAGCGTGCAAATCGTTCCTTGAGGAGTCGAAGAATACTTGACATTTCGTAGTGCTCATCTTCCGGGTAGACCAGCAAGTGTATGTGCTCGGGCATGATGACATACGACCAGACAGCAAGATTGCCATCGCGACGCGCACCGTCCCACGTTCTGACAAGTTGTCTGCGTAATTCATCGTCTGTCAGGAGTTGTTGGCGGCGATAGCAGGAGAAGGTCAGAAAATGTGCGTGATTGGGGAGATTGTATGATGTGCGTGTCATATTCTGACTCTGTTTGCTGGGCTATGAGACTCGGACGAACGTCCGGGCCACACTTGTCACCAGTTCTCGGCAAACAGAGACTCTTCTGTTGACGCCCGCGAGTTCCTAACTACATGCCTATAATACAGCAGTTAGGCTAATCAAGCCTGTTTTTCGTACTCCCAAGCACTCTAACTTATCTATCTTTCATAGCCAATTACACTCTGTCATCTGCGATTGTCAAGCCTGAATCATCTGCTCAGGATGTTCAGCGTGGCCCGGACATTTGTCCGGGTCTCTTTGCACATACTTCTTTGAAACCCGGACGAACGTCCGGGCCACCTTTCATGTGAACCTTAGTTGCCCGCGTCGACTTTTGGTTGACATCCGCCAGCACATCTCCTATCCTTAACCAGAATGGAGACGTGTCTCCGCCAGACCGAGGGAAGAATCCTGTGAGAAGATCATGCTTTTTGCTGCTTGTTATTGCTGCGTTTGCGATGACATCTATCTTCGCCGAGCCTCCGGCGAGCCGCGATGTCGTCGTGCTTGACGTAGATGGCGCAATCGGACCGATAGCAGTCAAGTTGATAAAAAAGGCGATCGAGCGTGCGGAGGAGTCCGGTGCCGAAGCGCTCGTTATCCGGCTTAACACCCCTGGAGGCTTGACTAATTCGACTTGGAAGATCACGACGGCCATCCTGAATGCCGAGGTGCCTGTGATTGTCTATGTGTGGCCATCCGGAGCGCGGGCAGGATCGGCAGGCGTCTTCATCACATACTCGGCGCATGTGGCCGCGATGGCATCGGGTACGAATATCGGAGCAGCTACACCTATCCAGATGGAAGGCAAAATGGATTCGACCCTCGCGAAGAAGGTCACAAACGATGCCGTCGCAAACCTTAGGTCGATTGCAGAAAAACGCGGGCGAAACCAGGACTGGGTCGAAAGAGCGATTCGCGACGGCGAGTCGATCACGTCGTCACAGGCGCTCGACTCCAATGTTGTCGAGTACATAGCTGATGATCTCGACGAGTTGTTTGCCAAGATGAACGGACGCGAAGTGATTCTGCAGCACCGCACTGACACGCTTGACATAGTAAACTCGACTATCGTCATGGTGCAGCGTAGTTTTACCGAGAAGGTGCTTGAGATCATTTCCGATCCGAATATTGCCTTCATCTTGTTCACGCTCGGCAGTCTCGGCCTCGTTCTTGAGCTTTACAGTCCGGGCGCGATAATTCCCGGTGTGGTGGGCGGAATATGCATAATCCTTGCATTCTTTTCGTTTCAGACTCTGCCGATCAATTATTCGGGGATTGCTCTGATAATTTTTTCGCTGATTCTGTTTCTGCTTGAAATCAAAGTGCCGTCATACGGCATTCTCTCGATAGGGGGTGTCATCTCACTCGTGTTAGGAGGTATGTTCTTGATCGACTCACCGGGTCCGTATCTCGCCGTTTCCGTGGGCGTGATCCTGTCGGTGGCCGCGGTGGCGGTTGTGTTCTTCTTGATAGTCTTGCGCTATGTCATAAAGGCGCAGAAGAGACAGGTCGCGACCGGCAACGAAGGGCTGATCGGCATGACCGCCGAAGTAAGGAAGCGAATCGATCCGGAGGGCATGGTGTATGTTTCGGGTGCGCTTTGGAAGGCGATGGCAGGCGAGGCTATCGAGGTCGGTTCCAAAGTGACCGTAGTGGCTGTTGAAGGAATGGTTCTGAAAGTGCAGAAGAAAGCATGACAGGGAGGAATGCATGATTCCGACATATCTAATCACCATAATTGTACTTGTACTTCTGATTCTTGTCAACGCGATCAAGGTCCTCAAGGAGTACGAGCGCGGCGTTGTCTTCAGGCTTGGTAGAGTGATAGGCGCCAAGGGTCCCGGCCTGATTCTACTCATTCCGATGGTCGACAAGATGGTGAGAGTATCGCTGCGCACGGTCACGATGGATGTTCCGCCGCAGGACGTCATCACCAAAGACAATGTCACGGTCAAAGTCAACGCTGTAATCTATTTCGCAGTGATGGACGTCAACAAGGCAGTCATCAACGTTGAGGACTACCTCTACGCAACATCGCAGATTGCGCAGACGACGCTTCGCTCGGTACTCGGAGAGGTCGAGCTTGACGATCTCCTGTCCAGTCGCGAGCAGATCAATCAGAAACTGCAGCACATCATCGACGAACAGACGGAACCCTGGGGTATCAAGGTCTCGGTGGTCGAAGTGAAGAACGTCGACCTTCCTCCAGAGATGCAGAGAGCAATCGCCCGACAGGCGGAGGCAGAGCGCGAACGTCGTGCGAAGGTCATCCATGCAGACGGCGAATTCCAGGCCGCGCAGAAGCTTGCCGACGCCGCGAAGATTATCGCCACCGAAGGAGCTGCGCTACAGCTTCGCTATCTTCAGACTCTGACGGAGATCGCTGCCGAGAAAAATTCGACAGTAATTTTCCCGCTTCCGATCGAGTTTCTGTCGGCGTTTATGAAGAAATAGGGCTGTCGGCGGCGAGATGGATCCCTGTCTTCACGGGGATGCTGATGTAACCAAATCGGCGATTTCATTCCCGCGAATGGGACTGTTGAAAAACCCAGCACCGCCCGAGACGTTGCGACGGGTCTTGCTCCCCGCGAAGCGGGGAGTGTGACCCGGCGCCCTTGCAGGTGGTTGCGGGCAGGTCACAACTACGACTACGTCGCGGTCAAGACCCGCCCGAACAATGCGTGGTCTCGTGGGGCAAATTCGCCATTCAGGCTTTTTCGACAGTCCCGAATGCGGGAATCCATCCTGGGTCTGTGTACAACCTCGGGATTCCAGACTGCGGGTGTATGCCAACCGGCGCATTCTTCACGCGTGTTATTGGAAGGCACGTCTTTCAGCAGTCTGCGATCAGACGGCACACCCTGCTGCGACAACGGCACTTTCTTTCATTGAAGTTGTTTCTACCTCTGATGGCTCGGTACTCGCCGAAGAAGTACAAATACAACACTCTTCACGGAAGGTTGAATGAAGCGCCCTTCGACATTCGGAGAACTAAGACGCTCCGGCTATAAGCCGCTGGCAGTGAAAGATGAGATGCGGAAGAACTTGGTTGATATGCTCAGAGCAGGGACCAGACGGTTCCCGGGGATTATTGGTTTTGACAGAACAGTATTGCCGCAGATCGAGAACGCAATCCTGTCACGACATGATATTATCTTGCTTGGTCTCCGTGGTCAGGCCAAGACCCGCATTGCGAGAGGCATGGTTTCGTTTCTGGACGAGTATGTGCCGGTTATCAAAGGCAGCGTTCTGAACGAGTCTCCATTCTCGCCGATTTCCGTCCGATTCAAGAAGCTTGTAAGGGATGCTGGTGACGATCTTGAAATCGAATGGCTGCACCGCGACATGAGGTACAACGAGAAGCTTGCCACGCCCGACGTGTCGGTTGCCGATCTGATCGGCGATCTCGACCCGATCAAAGCGGTGCGCGACAGACTCGATCTCTCCGACGAGGAGGTCATTCATTGGGGGATAATTCCTCGCACTAACAGGGGGATCTTCGGGATCAACGAACTACCCGATCTCCAGCCGAGGATACAGGTATCTTTGCTCAACATTCTCGAAGAGAATGACATTCAAATCCGTGGCTTCCCGCTAAGAGTGCCGCTTGATATGATGATGGTCTTCACGGCCAATCCGGAGGATTACACGAATAGGGGCAAGATCATTACGCCTCTGAAAGATCGAATTGCGTCGCAGATAAGCACGCATTATCCAGCTGATCTCGAGCACGCCAAGCGAATCACCGCTCAGGAAGCATGGTGCGATCGCAAGGCCGGGATCGTCGTGCCTGAGCTTGTCAAGGACATCATCGAACAGATCGCTTTCGAGGCGCGAAAGAGCGAATATGTCGACCAGACCTCCGGCGTCTCAGCGCGACTTCCGATTTCGGCGTTTGAGAATCTGGTCTCCAATGTCGAGCGCAGACAGGTAATCAACGGCGACGGCGACTGCTATCCGCGAATCTGCGATCTCTATTCGGTGCTGTCCTCGATCGTCGGCAAGATTGAGCTCGTGTATGAAGGTGAGCTTGAGGGACCGTCGATCGTGGCGGTGAATCTGATCGGCGAGGCGATCAAGCAGACATTCTTGCGGTACTTCCCCGCTCCACGAAAAGAGAAGGAGACCGGCCCTGACCGTGCCCCGCGAGATAATCCCTATGAGTCCGTAGTGGATTACTTCTCCTCCGGCAGCCGTCTCGAGCTTTCTGATGAGCAACCGTATCAGGTGTACAGGGAGCGTCTCACATCGATTGCGGGTCTCGACAAGATCGCGAAGAAGCACCTCAAACCAAGAGACGAGCAGGAGCTTCTGCTGAGCATGGAACTTGTGCTTGAGGGACTTCACAGATTCAACATCATCGCAAAGGAATCGCCCGACAACAGATTCATTTACGCGGACATGATCCAGAACATTCTCGGGGGCTGACAATGCGATTCGTCTATTCAGAATGGAACGAAGCTCTCGCGCAGATGATCCGGGGTCTGCGCGACTTGATGTCGATCTTCAACTTGCTTCTGCTCCAGACAAATGGTGATGTCGATCTCACGCTCGACATAATGCGGCAGCTTCGCAGGCTTGGGATGATCTCCGAAGACTTGGATTTCGATGAATTCGAACGCAAGCTTCGCGAGGAGAATATCATCACTGCCAGAGCAGGCACAAGTAAGCTCACGGGCAAAGGGGAGAAGCGGATAAGGCAGGATGCCTTCGAGCAGATTTTCGAGCAGCTCAAAGATTCGAGACACGGTGACCATGCGGTTCATGAGCAGGGCGGCGCATCAGAGGAAATTCTTCCTGAGAAGCGACCGTTCAGATTCGGCGATAATCTTACCAACATCGATTTCAAGCAGTCGCTTCTGAACTCGGTTTCACGCACCGCATCGTTCGGTCTGGACATGTCCGAATCCGATCTTGAAGTGTTCGATTCGGAGCTGACCACGACCTGCGCGACCGTGCTCATGATCGATATCTCGCACTCGATGATTCTTTACGGCGAGGATCGCATTACACCCGCTAAGCGGATTGCTCTGGCGCTGTCGGAGCTGATCCTGACCAAGTATCCCAAGGACAGCCTTAACGTGGTGGTGTTTGGTGATGACGCGAAAGAAGTTCGCGTTCGCGATATTCCGTATATCAGCGTGGGGCCGTATCACACGAACACCAAAGCCGGACTCGAAATGGCGCGGAGGATTCTGCTGCGAAGGAAAGACGTCAACAAGCAGGTGTTCATGATCACAGACGGGAAGCCGTCGATGATCGTGCGGAGCAACGGCAGCGTCTACAAGAATCCGTACGGTCTCGATCCGGTGATTGTCAACCGCACTCTCGATCAGGCTGTGATCTGTCGTAAGAAACGAATCACCATCACTACTTTCATGATCAGCGATGATCCATATCTGCAGAATTTCGTGCAGAAGATGACCGAATTGAATCGTGGCCGCGCATACTTCTCCTCAGTGCAGGACCTCGGCAATTACGTGCTGTGGGATTTCGTCAACAGACGACGGAAGGGGTAGCGGCTGCTCTGCGCTTTGTAGCGGCACGGCATGCCGTGCCGAATGCTGTAGGTCCGAACCCCTGTGGTTCGGACTACTTCAATGCGCGGCAGACAGGTAGTCAAGCGGCGGGCCGCTTGACCTACAGACTCAGTGCAGGATTTCGGCAATTATGTGCTGAGGGATTTCGTGAATAGACGTCGGAAGGGGTGACTTCTGCTCTGCGCTTTGCAGCGGCACGGCATGCCGTGCCGTAGGTCGAAACCCTCTTGGTTTTGATTGCCATTCTTAGGACCTGACGCAATGAAGAGAGTCGGGCTTAGCTGTCCTTCCTATCCACGAACTTGGTCATTCATTAAGAGCGGTTGAATTTCGGCCACCGATTATAGCCAATGGCAGGGTCGTTTGATCTTAAGAGCCGTATGAATTCAACTTCCTTATGGCTCAATTCTGAGTCTGATGCTGTCTCAGATTCCCACAAGATGTCACGAGTAACTGTGAAGCTGCGTCTCTGTTCGCGTCCAAAGTCCGCGGCAATAAGATCGCTATCCGCGCTGCCGAAGTAGTTGATGCTATCTGTGCGATCCTGACCGATGTATATCTTGCCGTTCGGATATGTGATTCGATATATCACCTTCATGTGAATATACCTCAGAAAAGTCAGCGCTCCCGACGCTCTATCGGAAACTACGGTCGATGCTGGCAGATTTGCAAGCACAACTTCGCGCGAACACATGCCTCAATTGCCGCTTCATCATAGACGGGCTCAATATCGTTAGGAGCGAGGAGCTCATGATCTGCTACATGTCTCTCGTCAATCCGGCACGGCATGCCGTGCCTCTACGCCCGCGTAAGGATGTCGGTTGGGATGTCTACTTCGCAACTGTGGCCCGGACATTTGTCCGGGTGTCAAATCCAAGCTACGACTACTGTATGAGACCCGGACGATCGTCCGGGAAACTCCTTCCATGCTGCGGAATCCGCGGGTCTCTCCACACGAGCTTCTCATCTGTCCGTTTGGCAAAGAAGTCTGGGCATCGGCCATCTCCGTCTCCCGAATAGCCGCCATCTGGCGCACAAATCACATTGCCCACATATCCGTACAATAGGTCGTACTGATCACAGCACACTGCCGGAATGTAGTACACAACATCTCCCTTGTACTTGTAGCGCCAGATCGACCGAGGAGGATCACCCACCGGTTCGCTTTGGAATTTCACGATTAGTTGATCGACCCACTCGGGATTCTCAGGTTGAGTGGAATGCGAACACCCTTCGAGGGTCATCAAGAGAATCGCGATTGCAATGACAAGAGCTTTCATAAATGCCATCCTTTCATTCTGGCTGGCCAATGTCGGTCAGACCTATCCGCGAAAACGCGTAGCTTCGGCAGATCGCCATCGCCTTCGTCGGAGATTCTCGATGCTCCGGCATGGCAGCTCGACCGTGATCATGGCTATTCACTTCTCTTGCCGCGAACCTCGTTCTCTGCATAAAGCTTAAGATGTGCTTGGCGAAAGCGCAAGAGCGAATCCGCATGAATCCGAGTCAATCCGGCACGGCATGCCGTGCCGCTACGCCCGCGTCAGGATGTTGGTTGGGATGTCTACTTCGCAACTGTGGCCCGGACATCTGTCCGGGTGTCAAATCTGGCCACGATTTCATGAAACCCGGACGAACGTCCGGGGCGCCATTCAGAAAGGAGCGAGGTGATCGTATTGGCGCCGTCCTCATCCCCAGCCGTTGCGCTTTCGCAGCGTCGTGATATGGGCGATGTGATGGTTGCCGTGCCATGCATACAGCGCGAGTGTCCTGTCAAGAGTCTGAACGCCTCTCTCGGGGTGAACAAACGTGCGAGCAAAATCCGACGGAGTCATCGATCTGAGCAGCACAACCCAGCGAGAATGCAGCGATTCAAGCAGAGTAAGCGATATCTCAACCGGAGCCGTCCGAGAGTCGGGAAGCTCAGCCCACAGGTTCTCATGATATGGCTTGATCGTCGGCTTGTCCTCGGTGAGCGCCAGTTTGAAGCGGATGAATGCGTTCAGATGGCTGTCTGGCAGATGATGCACGACCTGCCTGACCGTCCATCCTTCCGGACGATACGGAGTATCGAGCTGCTCAGGTGAGAGACCTCGAACGGCGAGGCGAAGCTTGTAAGGAGCATCAGCGATATCGCCGATGAATTGCTGCTGTTGACTCTCAGATAGTTCACCGTCATACTGGCATTGGCCGATCGGATAGCGAATGTCATCTGTCATAATTCCTCATGCTGATTTGAGAGTTGTCCTCCGATTCGTTGTCGGGTTTCTCGTTCCGCTTTGCGTCACTCGGAACCCGACCTACTAACTGACGCGACAATCCGCTCCTCACCCCGGTTTGCGACCACCCCTCTCCCTGGGGAGAGGGGACGGGGGTGAGGGAAGTCGACACGGGTTTCCAGAGTGTGCCCCGGACATTTGTCCGGGTGCTTTTCCGCGCGGCGACCCTGTGAGACCCGGACGAACGTCCGGGCCACACATGAAGACGTCATGGCACAACACACGAGCCAACACAGTTCATATACGTCCCGGAAGCGATTCACTGCTTCAGCCAACGCGCAAGCCACTCGAATTGTTTCTCATACACGAA
>JAGVNY010000221.1 GCA_020053015.1 Candidatus Zixiibacteriota bacterium
AACACTATGAGCACGCTCATGCGGCTGAAGCCGAGCGCGCGCAACGTACCGATCTCCCTTGTACGGTTTGCGACTGCCGCGTACATCGTAATCATCGCTCCGACAACTGCCCCAAGGCTAAAGATGAAGCTGATGACTGTCCCCGTTATGTTGATAAACGTGCTCGTCGCTCGCGATTGGGAAGCGTAATATTCCTGTTCGCGTTTGACTTCCATCGGAAGCCTCGGATCGCTCTCAATCTTGGACTTGAACGCTTCGAACTGGCTGGAGTCTGCGAGGCGCAGAGTCAGGGACGAATAGACCGGCCTGCGAAACGCGTCCGAGGCCTGATGGATGTCGCACCATATCTCTGATTCCTGGCTAGAGCCTCCGGCATCGAATATTCCGACTACGGTCCAGTCGCGTGCCCCGAATCTCACCTGTTCGCCAACTGCGCAGCCACGGAACCGTTCCGCTGCAGACGTACCGGCGATGATCTCCGAGCCTGCATCCTGCCACATCCTGCCTTCGATCAGCTTGACATCCGGTCTGAGAGCCATCGACTTTTCACTGATTCCGCGAACAACGACATTCGCTTCATCGCCCGACTTGCGCTTCGGCAAGCTAATTAGCACGTACACCTCATTGGCCAGCATTGGTGTGCCGTCAGCGTCAGTCGCGATGTCGGAGGAACTCTTGATGATCTGCGCCTGATCATAGCCGATGATCGACTGGACTTCTGTCTGCGATGCCTTTCTAATCACCGTTACGTTTGAGGGATAGCCGGCAGCCACAAGGGTCTCCCTGAGTCCGTTCGAAACCATGAGCGAACCTGCAAATACAAAGACAACGAGGCTTATTCCAAGCACAGTCAGAGCCGAAGTCATCTTGTGCTTGACTATATTTCGAATAGCGTAATTGGGCGGAATCATGTTTGTGATCCTGTCTGATTAATCAACTACTCTCAAGCCATCCACTATCTTGATTCTCAGCGCGCGATTGATCGGAAAGACCGATGCAGCCACACCGATCAGGATTGCAGTTGCGGTTGTCAACATGTATGTCATTGCGTCAGCTTCGAATCCAGGGAAGAACTGACTAAGCGCCACACCGACACCCGAGCTGACTACATAGAGAAGCAGCATCCCGCACAGCCCTCCCATTAGAGCGATGAGTAGCGATTCGCCCAGAATCAACCCGACAAGATGGTATCCTCGGAAACCGAGCGTCCTCATAAATGCGTTTTCGGAAATGCGTTCTCTCGCAGTCATTGCCATCGTGTTTGCAAGAACAAGGAAGATCACCCCGATGATCAAGTAAGAGACAATTCGCAAGCCGACGATGATCGCGCTGCTCATCTGTATGAAGCTAAGAGCGAAGTCTTTCTCTGTCTCAGTCTTCGTCTCGGCCCAGGAGTTGTCAAACCGCGCATCTATCTTCGAGCCTATCTCCGCGGAGCGATTCGGGTCGTCGATCTTCAGGATGTACCATCCTATCTGCCCTGCTCTTCCAGGACTCTCCTCTTTCATTCGTTCATCGAGGTAGTCATATCTGAAAAGAAATGCCGTTTCATCAGTGTCGACAGTCTTCCCCGAGTAGATTCCTCTAATGACGAACTGCCAATCGCCAGGATAAATCGTGCCAGTTAGAGTTATCTGATCGCCCAGTTTCCAGCCGAATCGGTCTGCGAGCTTCCGCCCCACTACTGCCGCCTGTCGTTCGCTTGCGAACGCATCGAGCTGATCAGGAGGCACGATGTACTCAGGGTATATGCGCAAGAACGACGTATGCTCGACCGCGAAATTGGCGAAGAAGTTCTTGGGGTCGACATAGATTCCTCCGAACCAGCAGCCGAACGTCACGTCTTCAACGCCATCGACCTGAAGCAGTTGTTCTTTGTAGGCCAACGGTAAGGTGAACACAATCGAGACTGAATGGCGTGTGACCAGTCTGTCCGGAGCCGATGCTCTCGCCGAAGCATACCATGCGATGATGAACGTCCGAATCAGACCGAACGCCATCACTGCCAGCGCGAGACCAACGACGGTCAGTATCGTGCGCAGCTTGTGTCGGCCTGCGTTCTTGGTTATCAGCTTCAGGAGCTTCATTGCTGCAATTCCCCTTTGTCGAGATGCCGTACGAAATTGGCCTTCTCGGCGGCTCGGGGGTCGTGCGTGACCATGACAATCGTCTTGCCGTACTCCTTGTTCAAACGAGCCAGCAATGTCATGATGTCCTCCGCCGAGTTCTTGTCAAGGTCGCCTGTCGGCTCGTCAGCAAGAAGCAGCGTCGGATCAGAGACGACCGCGCGAGCTATAGCCACCCTCTGCTCCTGCCCTCCTGAAAGCTGGCGTGGATAGTGCTTCATCCTGTCTGAAAGGCCAACAATAGAGAGCGCCGTTTCCACATGTTCTTTGCGCTCCTTGCGGGACAGGCTTGTCAGGAGAAGAGGCAGCTCGACGTTCTCATAAGCCGTGAGGACGGGAAGTAGGTTGTAAAACTGGAATATGAAACCGATATGGCGGGACCGCCATTTCGCCATTTGCTGCTCGGTGAGTTTGCCGATCTCCTCACCTGCGACCGCGAGTGTTCCGGACGTTGGTCGGTCGATACCTGCGATCAAGTTCAGAAGCGTCGTCTTTCCTGAGCCGGAAGGTCCCATCAGCGCAAGAAACTGCCCCTGTGGTATGTCCAGATTAATATCGTGCAGCACCGGGATCTCAAGCGAATCCCGATAGTACGACTTAAACAAACCAAGAATCTTCACGATTGGTGCGTTCATAACTTATCCTGCTTGCGATTGAACCTCTTCCACTCTGTCGCCATCCTTCAACCCGCCGGCAGGCGACAGGATGACTCTGTCACCGGAGCTCAGTCCGGAAGTAATCTCAACTAAGTTGCCGAGACGCCGTCCCGCAATCACAATTGTCAGGCGCGCATAACCTTTATCGGACTTGAACACAACTTGCTTGCCGTCTCGCGTTGTGAGCGCGTCCGCTTTGATCACAAGAGTCTGTGTAGCGGGTTCCACCTGATGCTTGTCTTCAGTGGGCATGAAATTCACCCGCGCTGACATCTCCGGCAGCACGCTTCTGTCAATCTCATTAAATACGATCTTAGTGAGGACGGTTGCACGGGTCCGATCAGCAGTCGGCACGATCTTCTTCACACATCCGCTGAACTTTCGCTGGGGATATGCATCGAGCACTATCTCGCACGGCTGCCCAACTGTCACTTTTTGTATGTTGGACTCCGAAACATCTGCCTCGACTTCAAGCGAAGTCATATCAGCCATTGTCACGACGGCAGCCTTCGAAGACGTTGCAGCAGCGAGCGGCGCCACCATTTCTCCCAGATCAGCATGTTTGATTAGAATCGTACCAGAGAAAGGCGCACGGATTATGCTGTTCTCGTACGCTACTTCGGCCACCTTCATGCTCGCTCGCATAGCTTCGACCCCTGCCAGAGCTTTGTGGTAAGCTGCCGTAGCGTTGTCGAGAAATTCGTCGGCAGTGAATCCGCGACTCTTCAGCTCACGCTGGCGATTGTAATTCAACTCAGCGGCGAGAGAATCGGCAAGAGCCTGCTTGAGACTCGCTCGAGTCACCTCAAGCTCAGCCATGATGTCATTGTTCTCAAGCTCGGCTATCACATCGCCCTTTACGACTGTGTCGCCTTCCTCGACATTGATCATCTTGAGCAACCCCGTCGCCTTTGCGGACACATCAGCCTTCACCTGCGCAACAACATAGCCTGTAGCGACCAATTCCACTGCAGCGTCTGTCCCCGCAAGATACCTGGCTACGTCTACGTTTACTTTCAGCGATGGCGTGATCCTGGCAACGACAATCTGATATCCCGCATATGCAACTACCGGGAGAAGAATCCAGAGCAGATGAAGCCACCTTTTCCATCGCCCCGGCGGTCCCTGCCGACGCTCGCGATCTATTCTCAATCCCGACAGATCACTATTCTTAGCATCAAGATCACCCATTTCGCCGAACGAACTCCCTTCTTTCACCTGCATGAAACCATCGAGGTTACATCATAACTTCCAACCAGTAGGTATGTCAACACAAAGAAGTTCCTCGTTCGCCAATGTCGCAAGATCGGCAACTTTCACTTGCCGGTTTCATAGCATGGCCAACGAACAAACATGTTACTTGACTGCAACTTTCGATGAAGTAACTTGATGCCAGTCGAGTAGGCTTGGCTTAGCATTCGCAAGCCTGGAATTCTAACCCACTTGAGGTGAATATGAAGCGTCGAGCTTTCGCTTATGTTACTTCCAGTGTATTTCTCGCGCTGCTGATTCTCAGCGCGTGTGGCGGCGAACGAGACGCCGATAGAGAGCAGGCATCTCCACAATCCGCTGCCAGGGTCACGATTGGTGTCTCACTGCTGACGAGAACCCATCCGTTTTACCAGGAACTGGAAGCTGGGCTGAGAGAAACAGCAGCCGCAGCCGGTTATGACCTGATCGTGAATGCAGGTGAATTCGACGTGGCCAAACAGAAAGACCAGATTCAGGAATTCATCGTCAGGAAAGTGAACGCGATCATGGTTTCGCCCTGCGATTCAAGGTCTATCGGCACGTCGATTAAGGCAGCAAATGACGCGGGCATACCGGTCTTCACTGCGGACATCGCTTGTCTGGCGGACGGAGTCAAGATCATCTGCCACGTAGCATCCGACAACGAAGCAGGAGGACGCCTCGCCGCGCAGGCAGTGGCTGCGGCGATTGACGGGCATGGCAAAGTTGCCATCATCGATCATCCAGAAGTGGAGTCGGTCATTCAACGCGTCAAGGGGTTCGAGGAGGGCATTGCATCAACTCCGGACATCGAGATAGTCTCGAAGCTATCGGGACACGGCGTCAAAGATCAGGCATTCAGGACTGCAGAAGACATTCTTCAAGCACACCCCTATCTGACTGCCATCTTTGGAATCAACGACGACTCTGCGCTCGGCGCTCTTGCGGCAGTCGAAAAGGCGAATAGACTTGGCAAAGTCGCGATTGTCGGTTTCGATGCTGTTCCCGAGGCGCGCGACGCCATCAAAGCTGGCAAGATCTACGCCGACGTAATCCAGCAGCCACGACTGATCGGACAGAAAACGATTGAGGCTATCTCAGCTTACATGTCCGGAGCAAGGGTCGAGCCCACTGTGCTGATTCCTTGCGCGCTCTTCACTCAGACAGACGCAAGGTAGACCTCAACGGAGACCGCTAAGTGAATCCCCAGCCAGATTTCGCTCTCAGGATGAGAGCTATCCATAAGCGGTTTCCTGGTGTTCAGGCCCTTTCGGGTGCTTCATTCGACTTGCGGCCCGGTGAAATTCACGCACTTGTCGGCGAGAACGGCGCAGGGAAGAGCACCCTAATCAAAATCCTTTCCGGAGTGCTCAGCGCGGATTCAGGCTCGATTGAGCTATTGGGCCAGCCTGTCACATTTGGCTCACCTGCTGAGGCTCGGCGCGCCGGAATTTCCACGATATTTCAGGAGTTCACACTTATACCCTCGCTATCCGTCACAGCCAATCTGTTTCTCGGTCGGGAACAGACGCGGGGCATTCTCATCGACATTGCTGAAGAGCGTCGCAATGCGATGGTGATTCTCGATCGACTTGGCGTCTCGATAGATGTCGACGCTCCGACGTCGCAGCTCGCGGTGGCTGTGCAGCAAATGGTCGAAATCGGTCGTGCACTCGCAGGCCAATCGAGAATCCTTGTGATGGACGAACCAACCGCGGCTCTCTCACCTCAAGAAGTTCAAAGGCTGTTCTCGATTCTTCGCGAACTGGCTGCTCAGGGAGTCGGCACGCTGTTCATCAGCCACAGACTTGACGAAGTTATTAGCGTTGCGGATCGCATCACAGTGATTCGAGATGGAATCACGGTGGATTCGCGAGCCACGAGAGAGTACGACCGTCGAACTCTAATCCAGCAGATGGTCGGCCGACCGATCGAGCAGGAATATCCGAAGACTCAAACCACATTCGGTGAGATCAGTCTTGAAGTCGTCAACCTAACTGCAGGTAATGTTCGGGACGTCTCGTTCTCTGCGAGAGAGGGTGAGATAGTCGGACTGGCGGGCCTGATGGGCTCCGGGAGAACCGAAGTCGTCCGACTGATCTTTGGCGCCGATAGCGCAGAGTCCGGAGTGATCACTCTCGCTGGACGACGCGTAAAGATCAAATGCCCCGGAGACGCGGTTGCCTCCGGCATATGCCTGCTTACGGAAGATAGAAAGAAAGAGGGACTGGTATTGCATGCATCAATTCGGGACAACTTTGCGCTCCCCTCTCTTGCACAGTGGTCGCGACTCGGATTCATCAACCAAGTCGAGGAGAACAGACGTTTTGAGACTCACGTTCTCAAGTTGAATATCCGTATCAGCAGTCCCGACCAGCATGCAGAAGACCTTTCTGGGGGCAATCAGCAGAAGCTGCTCGTTGCCCGGTGGCTTGAGAAAGACTCCAGCGTAATCATGTTCGATGAACCGACGCGAGGGATAGACGTGGGAGCGAAGCACGAGATGTATCTGCTGATCGGAGAGCTGGCAGCTCGCGGGAAAACAATCATTATGGTTTCATCTGAGCTCTTGGAGCTTCTTGGGATATGTGATCGGATTTTAGTAATGCGTAGAGGAAGGCTGGCCGGAGAGATCACGGATGTGAGGCACTCATCTCAGGAGGACGTGATGGCGATGGCAGTGTGAAGAAGGCATTGCCTCATTGATCACTATCCTCCGGCGTGTAAATGAAGAATAAGCCAACCCATATGAACTCCCGACTCCGTCGTCTCATCTCGGACTATGGAATGCTGGGTGTGCTGCTCTTGCTATGCGTATTGTTCTCGATCCTTACGGTCACGGAACAATACCCGACCGGAGCTGAGGGTGCACGGATGCTGTTCGATGATGTCATGTCAAAGACTCCGCCAACTACACCCATAATCACGATTACACCAGCGACCGAAGCCGACAGCGCATTTTCTATCGCACTTCATGAACGCCTGACCGCTTCCGGTTTCCGGAAGTCGCTAATCATCGCTGGGGACCCGCAGGCGGTCCGAAACAGTCTGACCCAACTGGCTGACTCTGTTACAGGCTCCACTATTATCGCAACGACAGATGCATTCGCGCCGATCGTGACGTCGATCAAGCAGCAGATCCCGTCAATTGGATCAGCCCCGGTCGTAACGCCTCCCTCCTATCAGTGGCCGACATTTCTTCTCCCAGATAACCTGAGGAATGTAGCCAACCAGATTTCGGTGATTGCGATCATCGCAATTGGTATGACTATGGTCATCATAACAGCAGGCATCGATTTGTCGGTCGGCAGTCTGGTTGCGCTGTGTGCCGTGCTTGTGGCTTGGATTATCGGAAGACTCGGCGGGCAATCTGCTTCGACCAGCTCTATGCTGGTAGCATGTATCACGAGCATGAGCATGTGCGCCTTGATTGGAGTATTCAGCGGACTGATGATCACACGCTTCCGAATTCCTCCGTTCATCGCGACTCTTGCCATGATGCAGGTAGCAGCCGGACTCGCCTATATCATCTCTCAGGGCAAACCAATCTATCAGATTCCGGAGTCATTCGTCTGTCTGGGCAGAGGAACCGATCCGCTGCTGAAGATTCCTGTAGCAGTCATTCTCATGGTTATTCTCTATGTGCTCGCCCACATCCTTATGACTCGTACCACGCTTGGTCGATACATTTATGCTGTCGGTGGCAACGCCGAGGCCGCAAGACTCTCGGGAGTGCGAGTATCGAAGATAATACTGTTCGTTTACGCAGTCTCCGGCTTGATGGCAGGACTTGGCGGCGTAGTGATGGCATCTCAACTGCGGAGTGGCGCGCCGACATACGGACTAACCTACGAGCTATATGTGATTGCTGCAGTCGTCGTGGGAGGAACAAGCCTGAGCGGTGGCGAAGGGCGTATTCCGGGGACTCTTATCGGAGCATTCGTAATCGCAGTGATTCAAAACGGCATGAATTTGACAAATGTGGAAAGCTATACACAGAAAGTTGTGTTGGGATTGGTGATACTCGGAGCCGTGCTGCTCGACCAGCTCAAACAGCGAAGATTTCGGATGCTTTCCTGATGCTTGGATCTGAAGGATCTTCTCGTAAGTTGGAGGTTGGTATGTTAAGAAGGATCGCAAGTCTCACGGTCATGATTGCAGTGATGGTCTTTTGTTCGGCTTTGGGTCAGAATTCCACCGAGCAGCCGTCAGGTATACAACGCAAATTGCATGTCGTGGGCACGGCACACCTTGATACGCAGTGGCGATGGACTATCCAGCAGACAATCAACGAGTTCGTTCCGAGTACTTTCCGCGACAACTTCAGGCTGATGGACATCTATCCGGACTATGTCTTCAGCTTCGAGGGAGCATTCAGATACATGCTGCTGCGCGAGTATTTCCCGGATCAATACGCGAAACTCTCAAAGTACGTATCATCCGGCCAGTGGCGTGTAGCAGGGAGCTGGGTGGATGCTGTAGATGTCAACTTACCGTCGTTTGAGTCTCTCGTCAGAAATTGCCTGTACGGAAACGGATTCTTCAAGCAGGAGTTTGGCCAAACAAGTCGCGACATCTTCCTTCCAGACTGCTTCGGGTTTGGGTATGCCCTTCCATCAATCGCCGCACACTGTGGGCTTAACAGCTTCTCCACGCAGAAGCTCTCATGGGGCTCAGCATATGGTGTCCCGTTCGATATCGGCGTCTGGCAGGGAGTGGACGGTTCATCCATCGTTGCTGGGCTCAATTCGAGCGACTACACGGGCAAGATCAGAACCGATCTAAGCAGAGACTCCGCGTGGACCGCGAGGGCGGATTCTCTCGGTCAAAGGTCCGGCTCCTATGTTGCCTACCGATACTTTGGAACCGGCGATACAGGTGGATCGCCCGATTCGCTTTCGGTCGATTGGCTTTCCAAATCGATACACAGCGACGGGCCGATGCAGATTATCAGTTCTCCTTCCGACACACTTGCGGACATGTTCACTGCCGATAAGCTTGCGAAGCTCCCGCACTATCGCGGCGAGCTCCTGATGACTCGGCACGGAGCTGGATGCTACACATCGCAGGCAGCCATGAAACGCTGGAACCGCAAGAACGAACTGCTCGCTGATGCGACGGAGAGAGCATCGGTGATTGCTTCAGTCGTGGCGGGGTATGAGTACCCGACAGAGACGCTCCGCGATACATGGGTACGATTCTTGTGGCACCAGTTTCACGACGACCTGACCGGCACGAGCATTCCTGAAGCCTACGAGTTCTCATGGAACGACGAGATTCTATGCCAGAATCGTTTCGCGTCGATGCTTGAGGACGCTGTCGGAGCAACAACGGCGATGCTCGATACTCGCACTGAGGGCGTGCCGATAGTGGTTTTCAATCCGCTGTCGATTGACAGGACGGATGTGGTGGAAGCGACCGTGGATTTTGATGTTGGGAAAGACTCGTTCACATACATAAGGGTCGCCGGACCATCTGGGCCAGAAGTACCTTCACAGATTCCTCCTGCTTCGCAACAGAGCTCAACTACACTATTTCGATATCCGCGCCACAGGGACAAACCTATCGGGGAAGATTATGTCCATTCAAAATCGGGGAAGGTCAAGGTGACTTTCGTCGCAACTGTTCCGGCCACCGGGTACGCTGTGTTTGATGTGCGGTCAGGTTTCCGCCCAACCGATAAGGTTTCTGAGCTCAGTGTAACTCCGCGCTTGCTGGAAAACACTCGCTACAAAGTCACGCTTGATGACAATGGAGATGTTGTATCGATCTTTGACGAAGAAGTAGGCCGTGAACTGCTCAGCGGCCCCATTCAATTCCAGTTGCTCTTCGACAAGCCTAAGCAATGGCCCGCGTGGGAGATCATGTATGACGATATCATGGCTAAGCCGCAAGCTGTACTCGGCGCTCCATCGAGTATCAAGGTTGTTGAGAACGGCCCAGCCCGAGCAGCTATTGAGATCATTCGCAGTCATGGGCATTCGAAATTCCGTACCCGGATCAGCCTATCGAACGGCGATGGGCCTGTCGAATTCAAAAATACGATCGATTGGTACGAGAAGGAAACGCTGCTCAAAGTCGCCTTCCCGTTCGCATCGGCCAACGACAGCGTTACGTACGATCTCGGTCTCGGAACGATCAAGCGCGGCCCAAATCACGAGAAGCTGTACGAAGTCCCCGGACACCAGTGGGCAGACATGACTGCTGAGAACGGCGAATTCGGCGCCGCAGTCCTCAATGACTGCAAGTATGGTTGGGATCACCCTGAGAAGAATGTGCTGCGTCTGACGCTGATTCACACTCCCGGCGTGTTTGAAAGCTGGGCTTGGGTCGGCGACCAGAGCTCTCAGGATATGGGAAGGCACGAGTTCACATTCGCAGTATGCGGCCACAAGGGCGACGTATCGCAGTCAGATGTCGCCTGGCAAGCCGCGCGTCTCAATCAGCCGTTACTCGCGTTTCAGGCGCCCAAACATGACGGCAAGCTTGGCAAGACCTGCTCGCTCCTGTCCGTGAGTTCTGACGATGTATTCGTGAACGCCGTGAAGAAATCGGAATCGAGTGATGACATTGTAGTCAGAGTGCGGGAATTAAGTGGTACCGGCGTTGACAACGCGAAAATCACATTTGCTAAATCGATATTATCTGCTCGCGAGATAAACGGATTCGAAGAGACCGTCGGCGATGCAGTGTTTCAGGGCAAGGAACTCACAGTGAGCCTGACTCCTTATCAACCCAAGGCGTTCGCTGTGAAGCTCCAGGAATCGGACTCTGACTTGCGGACCAAGACGCAATTCGCATCGGTTTCACTTCCATTCGATCTGGATTGCATCAGCGGCGATGACAACCGCAAAGATGGTGACATCGACGGTCACGGCAACTGCCTGGTTGCGGAGTTGCTGCCGGACACTGTCTGGTTCAGAGGAGTCCCATTCGTCATTGGTCCGACCAATGCTGGTGCCAAGAACGCCGTGTCATGTACTGGCCAGGCTATTGACCTTCCGAAGGGAGAACACGATATACTGCATCTCCTTGCTTGCGCAGTTAACGGACCAACTCTGGGGAGATGCACCATCGGCGCAGAAACTCCAGTCTCTTTGCTCCAGGACTACTGCATTCCGCTCGGTCAATGGAACAATCGCATAAACTCCGGTAGATTCTCGGAGAACCCTGACGGAATCGCTCCCGCCTACGTCAACCGCCAGCCCGTAGCATGGTACGGCTCTCATCGCCACAGCCAAGGCGAAAACGAAGCATACAGATTCACATATCTCTACGATGTGCCTCTGAAGATACCGCAAGGCGCAACATCGCTGAGGTTGCCTATCAAACAGAACATCCGGGTATTCGCTGCAACTGTCGTCAAGTCGACAATTGATAACGTCACGCCTGCTCAGCCACTTTATGATGAGGCGGAGGCCGCAATCGCAATCGTGAACGTCGACAGCGTCGACTTTGCAGGTCACGCGACTATTTCAATGACCACTCCGAATCCCAGGGCGAATATCCGTTATGCGCTCGACGGCAAGGCTCCGGACCAAGGATCTCATCACTATGAGATGCCCTTCGCCATTGATTCATCCACCACAATCAAGGCGCAGGCAATTCTCGCCGGAATAGACAGTAGTTTCGTAACCACTGTAACCTGCAGGAAGCTGATGCCGGTCGATGCTGTCCCGACTGTGGAGAGCGAACCGGGTTTGAACTGCACATACTACGAAGGGTCATGGTCGAAGCTGCCCGATTTCGATACAGTCAAAGCTGTGCGTCAGTTTGTGGCCGATCAGTGCGTCCTGCCGGAGTTCGCTCGGCAGGAAGACTTCGGGCTTGTGTTCTATGGTTTCTTCAATGCTCCGACCGAAGGCATGTACGAATTTATCATAAGCTCTGACGATGGCAGCCGCTTGTATATCGGTGATTCGCTTCTGATTGACAACGATGGTCTTCACGGATCGGGTGATATGACAGGCCATGTCGTGCTCAAGCCGGGGCTGCATCCCTTCACTCTGCGCATGTTTCAATGCAAAGGTGGACGAGATCTGAATGCATGGGTGTCAGGACCCGGCATCGTAAGAGAGCAGCTCGGACCGACGAGGCTGTCGCATGCAACAACAGCAAACAGGTAGAACCGACGACCACAGGGCATGCAAAAGGCGCAGAGTCTACTTCACGGATACTCGATCTCCGTGGCTTCTCGGCGATGATATGACAAGAAACCAGAGCTCGGTGTTCGATTGGTTCAGAAGGCGATGATGTACACCTGCTGGGACTGACACTCCGTGCTCTGACGTGATCAAGAGGCGCTCGCCACCAATCTCCATCGTAGCTTCGCCGGAAAGCACGAAGAAGAATTGATGAGCGTGCTCATGGAAGTGCATCTCCTCGCACCCTCCCGGCGGTACTCTCTCTTGAATGATGCTGAGAGCTTCTGACTTGAGTAGATGCCATCCGTCACATACGCCGCCCCAGCGGTAGTGCTCTGCGATATCTCTACTGATGATTCCAACCATTTCGACCTCCGAATCCTACTATTAATCCCTGTTCACAACCGGCATGTCAAGCCAGAAATCCAAGGCAGAATGAGGGACTCATACTCGGTTTGTCCCCACTTGACAGGTTCTCAGTTTCGCGTTTGGAGATCACGCACACCCTCGTACTATCAAGCGCGACACACACTTACATGACTATGAGTCTCCGCCCCGAAATGGCTGATTTGGCTGTTCAGACTGTGAACAGCCAGGTTCAATAAGCTCATACTGGCACGAGAGTTGACGAGCGTCGAGGATTGTGCTAACCTAAACGGCCGTTTTTCGGGCGATTTATCCGTCCTCGTAACTTTTTTAACCCCAATGAGAACATTTTGGGAACTTTTATGTTGACTGTTACGTCAAATCTGACGATATAGTCGGAAATGACTGGTTAGTCGGCTGATGATTGGAGGATACTTAAGAAGAACAATGGAGCAGCAGACACCAAAATCGAAACGCAAACGTGGTCGTCAGCAGCGACGGACAAATATTACAAGGCAGAAATTGCTCGATGCAGCGAAAACGGTCTTCTCCGAAAGAGGGCTTGATCTTACCCGAATTGATGAGATTACGGAACGGGCTGACGTTGGGAAGGGGACATTCTACTACCACTTCCGAAGCAAGGAAAAGCTCATAAAGGAATTGATAAAGGGAATGTTGGGCGAACTTGTGGCAGTGATAGATGAGAAGTGTGAAGGCATCAACGATCTCACTGCGCTGATGGACACACTCATCCAAGTGCACACCGAGTTCTTTAGCAATCGCTGGGAGGATTTCGTCCTTTTCTTCCAGGGAAGAGCTGACCTCACGCTACAGGTGAGTTACTCAGGCATCGACACGCCGTTTGTGGATTATATCGAGAGAATGGAGTCACTTCTCGACTCGGTGATCGAACACAGAATATCCAAGCCTGCGCTGCGAAGGATCGCATGTGCAGTGGCCGGATTTCTCTCCGGATACTACTCGTTTGCAGTGATCTCGCCTCAGGGCGAGGATATCGACGAAACATTCCGTTCGTTACGGGGCGCCATGGTGGCAAGCCTTGTGCGCTTCATAAAGGAAACTGCGCCATCAGCGGAGGCCATTGGAAATGTAGAAAACAATACTTCTGTCAATTGACCGGATAACGGCAACGCGCAAGGAGGCGCGATTACAATTGAGTCTGATAATGACATTTCGGAGGCCAAAGTGCAAACTCAGAGTATTGTGGAACAAGCGGTGAAACAGTCGGTCTGGGGTATTGCGTCCAGCATCGACATATACAACTGCGATCCAGACACAATCCGCGATGCGGAGAAGATTAAGCAGTTCGTTGTCGAGCTTTGTGAGCTAATTCAGATGCGGAGATTCGGCGACACGTTGGTGGTCAATTTCGGCGAAGACGAAAGAGTCGCCGGGTATTCGATGGTTCAGCTGATTGAAACATCTCTGATTTCCGCTCATTTTGCAAACCTTTCCAACACTGTGTACCTCGATGTGTTCAGCTGCAAACCTTACGACCCGGACATCGTCGAGGAGTTCGCAAGGAAATACTTTGCCGGATCGCACAGCATCGTGCAGGTGAACATGAGGCACTGACCGATGCTGAGTGCACGTGCCGTGACCGACATCGAGGAAGGTCGGGCTCTCTGGCGGCGTCTGATTCCCGAGGAAGTGATCACGGACATCTGGGATGTCCGCGAGTGTTTTCATCGCCACTATCAGAGAGACATCCACTTCCTGGTTACCGAGGACAACGGCGTCGTAAGAGGATTCCTCCCCTTGGCTCGTATAGACGAGTACAGCTGTTACGGTTACTTCCCCGGCGAGACATGGAGCGGAAAAACATGGCTTGAGCAAAACCGTGTCATCATCGACGGTGACACGATGCTTGACGAAATTCTCGCCATGTGTCCGGGGCCGTATCATGTGCGCTATCTGCTCGCTGCCGATGCAGCTCCGCAGTCATCGGACTGTGTCGACGAAATCGGTTACCTCTTCCACCCTCCTGACTACGATTATGAATTGGACGAGTATTTCAGGGAGTTTTCTCACAAGACCTTAAAGCGCCTGCGCAGGGAACTCGACGGCTTTCATGCTTCTGGCGCAAGCTACCGCTATGACGATCTCGCAGATTTCGACATCCTCGTCAGCATGAATCTCGACCGATTCGGCGGCAGATCTTACTTCGCGGATAGCCGTTTTCGCGAAGGATTTCGCAGCCTGATGCTCTTCCTGCATGAACGAGGCTGGTTGCGTATGACAACCGTGTTGATGAACGGCGATCCCGCAGCAGTAGACATGGGATCTGTATTCAACGGGACATACACGCTGCTGGCGGGAGGCACAAACGCGTCCTATCCCGGAGTAGCAAAACTCATTAACATCCATCACATGCGACGGGCCTGCGAGTGGAAGCTCGGTTCAGTTGACTTTCTCTGCGGGGACTTTGCCTGGAAACCGCAGTTTCATCTATCGCCGCGCCCTCTGTACTTGATCTCCAATCTTCCGCCGGGTTTTCTGCAGTCAGGAAAGGTCGAGATCAGGAGCGCCCAGAATGCTCCATAGCCGCGTCCTGGTCGTCGGCACTACGTCAGATTACATCGACATCATCTACAGCCGCCACCGAGACAGAGCATTCTTCGTAACTGACACGGCTGAACGCAACCAGGCAACCGAGCAAGCGCCGCCGACTGAGTCGGAGCTGGTCTGTGACTTGTCTTCGATTGGCGAAACGCTCTCATCGCTTCGAAACAGTCTCAGCCAAGCTCTGATTCGTCCCAGCGGCGTAGCCTGCTTCGACTGCGAATCAATGCCGCTTGCTGCCCTTATCGCATCTGATTTAGGGCTTTCTTATCCAAGTCCGGAAACGATAAACATGGTCCGCAACAAGTACCTTACCAAATCGACTTGGACGGCGAAGGGAGTCCCGTGTCCCGATTGCACAATCGTGCGAACCGAGTCAGAAGCGATCGACTTCTTCCGGCTGAAGAGCAAGCCTATTGTCCTCAAGCCGCTGACCGGAAGCGGAAGTGAATTCGTAAGCTTGTGCAGGAATGAGCTCGAGTGCTCGGAGTCTATTCGCAGCATGGCCGCAGGACTCGCATCTCACCCCAACATCAGGATGTATCCTGTCCAGCCTGATCGTCTCGGTGGGGGCATTCCAAGGAAGGAATTTCTCGCGGAGGAATTCATCGACGGGAGAGAATATAGTTGCGATTTTGTGATTGACGGCAATCGCATCAAGGTTATCCGCATTGCACAGAAGATTCGATTCGTTGACAAACCGTTTGGAACGACGACAGGGTATCTTCTCCCCTCCCCGTTGCCGCCGACCATTTCACTTGAAGCGTTTGAAGAGACAATTCATGCAGCCGCGCGCGCGCTCAACATAGACCGCGCAATCTGTATGTTGGATTTCATGGTATCGTCCGGCGGGCTTTCGCTCATCGAGCTTACGCCGCGCCCTGGCGGCGATTGCTTACCCCCACTGATGCTCCATAGCTCAGGATTCGATATGCTTGGCTTCGCTCTTGACTTTGCAGAAGGGGGCAACTCGCCAATCCCGCCTCCGCGAAATTGGAAGCAGCTCATAGGGCTGCGCATAATTGCGACTCGCTCGGGTGTCATCCAACGGTTAGACATGGAAAGGGCCGCACTTGACCCGCGCGTTCTTGAGTGCGATATCAGACACGAGGTTGGAGATCGAGTTTGCATTGCAGGAGCTTCGTACGACTCCCGAATTCTCGGGCACATCATATTCCGTCCGAGCGACAAGAGCGATATTGAACAACAATGCGAGGAGATCGAGTCGCTGCTTGATCTCAATCTGGAGTATGATCTATGAACGACCTCGAAAAATCGTTTCGGAAGGCAACTGACATTCTTGCAAGGCCGTCACCAGCGCTTGATGACAGACTTCTTGCCGATGCAGTCTCCGCTTTCAATGACAGGTCAGGCCTGTTTCGAGGCCTTTGTAAGCAGTTCGGCTCACCTCTATATGTTATTGAAGAAGACGTGCTGGTTGAGAGAGCTCACCGGTTCATAAAGTCATTCAGGGCAAACAGCATTGACATAAATGCGTTCTACGCCGTCAAGTGCAACAACCATCCGACGATCGTGCGGATACTCGTCAAAGCTGGGATGGGACTTGATGTGTCGAGCGGAGATGAACTGAGATTGGCTCTCAACTGCAACGCCAAGCGCATCATCTTCAGCGGACCTGGCAAAACAATCGACGAGCTAGAGCTCGCGATTGCTCATCGGGACAGGGTCACTGTGCTTGTGGACAGCTTTTCCGAATTGGATCGCCTGGCAAGTGCGGCTTCCGCATCTGGCGTTACCATCCGATGTGGAGTCCGCGTATGCGTAGATGATCGCGGTCTGTGGCGGAAGTTCGGAATTCCGCTCGCCAATCTCGAACGATTTCTCGTCAGCGCTTCATCGCTAAGCTCGGTAAGACTCTCGGGCATCCAGTTCCACACGAGCTGGAACATGAATCCATCAAATCAGACAGCGTTTATCGCGCGTCTCGGGTCGGTTCTGAAAGACATTGACACTTCCCTTCGATCGAGCATTGAATTCATCGATATCGGAGGTGGCTATTGGCCGGAGCAGGGGGAGTGGCTTCAGCCCTCCGCGACTCCGGAAGGAACCATCAGAACAGCGATAGAGGGGCACGGAGCTCCATCCCTGAAGCATTATGCAATCCCGTCAGTCACAATTGAGCAATTCGCCAAGGAAATAAGCCTCGTTTTCGAGAAGCACATACTCCCTCACAACAAGTGCGCCGTCTATGCAGAGCCGGGCAGATGGATCTGCCACCCCTGCGCGCATTATCTGCTGACAGTTATTGATCGAAAAGCGGATGACATTGTTATCACTGATGGCGGAACAAATGCAGTCGGCTGGGAGCGGTTTGAGAGTGATTATTTCCCGGTGATCAATCTGTCTCAGCCGTCGCTAAGCGAGAAGTTGTGTTATATCTTTGGATCGCTTTGCACACCTCACGACGTGTGGGGTTATTCGTATTTCGGAAATGACATTGCTCCCGGCGATGTTCTGCTCGTTCCGTTCCAGGGCGCGTACACATACAGCCTTCGTCAGCGGTTCATAAAGCCTATCCCTGCTTCTGTCCTGTTGCGGACGGACGGAAGCCATGAGGTCGTCTCTACGGACTAACGATGCAATGAGCAAGCCAGACGGACAATAGCAAATGAGTGAGTCATCCGACATACCGCGCAATTCCCAGGTTGCACCCGTGGAATTAGCTCACTCAGTCCGCAGATGGCTGCCGATCATCTCCGTCGAAGGGGCTCTCGCAAATGTGTTCATCGTGCTCACAGGAGGCGCATTTCTTACGGGGCTTGCCTTGCACCTCGGAGCGAGCGACATGGAAATTGGACTGCTCGGTGCAATGCCTTTCCTCGCTCAATCCGCTCAGCTCATCTCGGCCTATCTCGTTGACAGGCTCGGAGAGCGCAAATCCCTGACTGTCATTGCATCAGTGATTGCACGACAAGTGTTCTGGCTGATGATACCGATCCTGTTCCTTCCCGGTTCTTGGCGGCTTTACGCCCTACTCTCCGTCGTCACGATTTCTGGTATTGCCACTATGGTTGCCACCCCGAGCTGGCTTTCGTGGATGGTCGATCTTGTCCCCGACAGAATCCGCGGCCGATACTTCGGGAATCGAAGCGCAGCAATTGCGTTCACGACCGTAGCCGCGACACTCGCCGGTGGGATCATATTGGACAAATGCGGCGCGTTGGGCCAAGCCCATCTGGGGTTCGCGGTAATCATCGGCATCGCATGCATCTGTGCACTGCTTGCAGTCATGCTGCTCAATCAGCTGCCTGAGACGGAAAGGCCACAGCGAATCGGCGTCAATCGCCGCATAATCATGGAGCCTCTGCGTGCTGACGGATTTCGAAGTCTCTTGCGCGTCACCTTTGCGTGGAATTTCGCGATCGGCACATCTGCGGTGTTCTTCGCCCCGCACATGATCACGAACCTTCAGATGAGCTTCACCCAGATTTCGCTATATCTCGTGGCATTCAATATCGCTGCGATAGCTCTCAACAGACCATGGGGGATCTTGATCGATAGATTCGGCTCCAAACCAGTGCTTGTGATCTGCGCCTTCGGGATTTCGGTGATACCACTTATTTGGCTCTTTCCCCGTTCGGACTTTCTCTGGATTCTGACCATCGAGCCGGTCTATTCAGGGATGCTATGGGCAGGATTCAACCTGGCCGCATTCAACGTCCCGATTGCCAACAGCCCTCGCGAACGTCGAATCATCTACGTCGCCATGTTTGCGGTCGTTAGCGGTCTGGCGTTCTTCGGAGCATCGATCGCAGGTGGAGCGCTTGCGGAGAGATGGGGTTTCGTGCAGTGGCACATCGGGCCGCAGACCATTGTTAACTACCACCTCCTGTTCATCCTGTCGAGCGCATTGCGCATTGTTTCATCCTTTTTGTTCATCACTTTTCGCGAGCCGGCGGAGCGACCACTCCCTGTGATGGTCCAGTTTATGGGCTACGCGATCCTCAAGCAGCTTTCTGCAGGTCTGCAGATTTTCCCATCAGGTATAAGGCGTTCTGAGGACGATAGAATCGACGACGACAGGACGGACAAGACACGAAATCACTAATCGGCGAAGGGAGGGATTGCGAGATGAAGAGCGGAATCAGACGAGGCACGGCGAAGTCGGGTTTGAGGCCCGGTTCGATTCTGTACATCGGAAAGCCGAGGACCGAGAAACCTCGCATCCGAATCATCGACTACTCGGAAACCGAATTGAAAGAGATCGAGGCGCAGTCTGCAACTAATTGTCTTCAATACAGGGATTCCCCGACGGTCACGTGGCTGCGCATTGACGGTCTCCACGACACGACCCTTGTCGAGACAATCGGCACACACTATGGACTGCATCCTCTCGCTCTCGAAGACATAGTCAACACAGAGCACAGCCCAAAGTTCGAAGAGAGCGCCAAGTCGGTGCTGATCGTTCTCAAGTCGCTGTCATACAACTCGAGTCTCGCACGTGTGGAGACTCAGCATGTGGCTGTGGTGTTCGGAAGCAACTTCGTTATCACTTTCGCGGAACAGGACTGCAAACCATTCGATCACGTCTTGGATCGCATCAAGAATACGCCCCGGCGCAAGCGGCATATGGGGGCAGACTTTCTCGCTTATTCATTGATTGATTCCCTTATAGACGACTACTTCGTCACGCTCGAAGGACTGTCCGACGAGATCGAGGCCGTAGAAGAGAAGATCATCGATCGCCCTCAGGCCCGAAACCTCGAAGCGATTCACGACCTTAAGGCATCGCTGATTACTATGCGACGAGCTTCTTGGCCTCTCAGGGATATCTTCTCCGAATTACGGCGCATCGAATCTCCTCTTCTGCATGACTACACGAGGCCGTACTTACGAGACCTCTACGAGCACATTAATCAGGTGCTGGACACAGTGGAGACGTTCCGCGAAATGGTCTCAGGCTTGCTGGAAGTGTACCTTTCGAGCGTCAGCATCAAGACGAACCAGGCGATGAAAGTGCTGACAGTTGTTGCGACAATTTTCATCCCGCTCGGATTTCTTGCGGGCGTGTACGGGATGAATTTCAATACGAGCGTGAGCCCGTTCAACATGCCCGAGCTTTCGATGAAGTATGGTTACCTGATGTTCTGGGGAGTCTGCATTGCAGCGCTCGCAGGGATGCTGTGGTTCTTCCGCAAGCGTCAGTGGCTGTGATATTCGGAGCCAAGCTGTTTAGAATGCGCGTGAATGCCATTCTAGCCAGAGTCGAGTGCGAGTAGCACTGTGCTCGGCGAGAACCCCGACACGGATGCTAATCTGACCGGGAAGGCTTGGCGATAAGGTTCACCTTCGACTCAAGCGTGGCGCCGTCGAGCTGGACAATACCGTACATATTGCGATAGTCCTTGAATATGAATCCCCTATCCCACTTCTCTTGAACCTCCAAGTACTGATCCAGGCCAGCAAGAAGATTCTTGAAAGCGGCAAGCGCCGAGTTTGTGTCCGGATACGGAATGATCATCATTGTGAATCCGCTCTTGTCGGGAGCTCTGTATTGACCAACCGCGCCGAGCACTTTGCCGCGAAGCTGCAGAACGTCTCCTTTGCCGAAAGTGTACACTGGCTGCATGGAGTATTCACCGCGAACGAGTAGCTCGGACCCTTTCACAAGCCCTTTCTCAGGCAGCAGATTGATCGGAGTATGAGGCCGCTTATCCGGCACCGATTTCAGGAAAGCGATTGCCAGTTCTGTCATCACTGGGACATTCGCGCTGTCGCCGTCGAAGTTGTTCACCTGAATGAACCACTCGGCTTTGATAGCTGACAACTGAAACCTTCCTCCGGAATTCCGCGCAACGATGCCGGGAAGAGCTGTCTCCTTACCCTTCTTCGCGAGATAGATGCCCAGCGCCGCCTCTGGATCGGTCATTCGGTAGAGCTCAAGCGACAACTCGCTGTCGTCTTTCATGTACCGTTGAACAGTCAAGTCGTCGAATCCGAACTCATGGAATAACTCCGCACCGCCGTCGATGTGGCCGTAGAGATCGTCCTTCACGAACTTCTGCGCCTCCTCCGACTTAGTCCAGCCGTCACAAAAACGATCAGGAGGAAGAGGCGCTTGTCGCAGCACATCTTCTGCACACGCATTCACAAAGACGACAGCGGCAAGCAGCGGGGCAAGCGCAACCACCCTGAGCAAAACTGCTGAGCTCTTGTTCATAAGTCACCTCACTCAGATTCGCACGTGCTCGATTTTTGTCGGATCGGCGATACCCAAGCCCAATTTCTCGCCGTACCGCAAATAGTCGGTGAACATCGGATGCTCATTGACCGCGACACTCATACTTTTTCGCTTAGCGAGAATCGCATTATGACAAATCATGTCGAGTGCAAATGGATCAGTCGACAGGTAGAGCACGTTGTTGACATATGTGAATTGAGCAGCCGGCATCGGGCCGCCGTCGTACTGAGCGCGAAGCCCGTCGACGACGTTCAGGACGAGCTTGTCCCGGATTGCAGGAAAAGCAAGGACCTCTGTGCACACGTCGAAGAAGAGCGGGCGATGAAGCCTCCCCGTGTTGCAAATCGCGGCATAGCCGAGGTTCTTTGTCGCCACCGAGATACCGTTCCCGGTATTTTTGAGTACCGGCACATTGATTATCTTCGTGAGCTTCTGAGTCACCAGCTTTCCAAAGTTCGAGAGCTTGCTGTTGACGACATGCTGATTCAAGTAGGGTTTGTCCTGTGGCGCATCGATATCCGCCCAGTAGTAAACGTTGTCATCGAAGTTTGAAGCGCTGATGTGCTTCCCAGCTTTGTCGAGCCACTTGCTGTCGTCGGTCGATTCTCCCGATGCGGCAGATTCGTCCATCGTTTGAAGACCTTCAATCCCGACTTCTGGGTACCTTTCGCGCGTGAATCCTGCGTCGGGCAACATGTAATCGAATCGGTCCCAGATGATGATGTTGCTCCGTTTCACTCCGTTCGATGCAAGCCAATCGATGATTGCGTCGACCAATTCAAGTCGTGTGCTAATAAGACCGGAGCCCACCGGATTCACTTTGATACCGACGATGTCTTCCTTTGTGAAAAGCCGCTCGAAACTCGCCATCGCGTCTACTCCGGTCAGCTTATTAAGACCGGTGCCGAACATCTCCTTAACAACCTCCGCGGAAGTTGAGTCGCCAACCATGGCCTTCTCGTTGTGGACTTCAACGACTTTGCCTGGAAACGGGCCCGGAATCGACGTCTTTGTCCTCGGGATATTCATCACTTCGTCGATGTTGGTCTTAGGTTTCGATGGTGCCGCCTCTTTCTCTTTGTCCTGTGCCCAGAGAGACGGTGTTCCAAGTATCGGCCCCCCCAATAGGAGTCCAGCGCCTGCGATGCTTCCGGTCTTCAGGAAATTGCGTCTGTTGACCTGAAACATGGAATTCATTGATCGATAGCTTCTATGCGACATCGGTATCCTCCGGGCTGCATGAGGTTTTCGTGCACACTGCTGCAGCAAACATACCGATTGGAAGCCGTATCATCAAGTCATTTTGGAGCGCTGCAGGGTCACGAATTGCCTCCGTGCAATCCGCGACGCATTGCATAAATAAGATCTACGCGAAAGTAACCAGAAAGGCTCCACCCACTCCAAGTAGAATGGCCAAGATTCTCATTGAAGTCAGCTTCTCTTTGAGGATCAGCGCCGCAAGCACGAAAATGATCAAGTTGCTGGTCTGATTCAGTGCTGCGGCTACCGAAGCCTGCGCGAATTTCATGCCCCCAAGCCAAAGGAGCATTGACAAATATGCCCCTACGAAGGAACTCGACACCGTGTAGCCCCAGCTGTGAGCGGACAGAATGGACTGTATGATGGCCCTCCGAGATGAATGGAAAGCGAGCACCGTCAGGACCACAATGACGCCTCCTGCAAGTCGTACCTCGGTCACCCAGAAAATGGGTGAGCGCTCAAGCAAGGGCTTGATCATGACGATTCCTATTCCGTTGGCGACCATTGCGGAGAGTCCATATGCTACGCCCTTCATGACGTGACGACGGCTCGGTGAGCCCGAGTGATTATCGCCACCGGTCATCAACACAGCAGTAACGATCAGCAACACCCCGCTCAGTTGCCAAGGGCTTAGACTCTCGCCCAACCAAATCACTGACAGTATTATGATCACGGGAGCATAGGCACAATCCACAATAGCAGTGAGCCCGGCTCCAAGGGCATTGAGACTCTTGAAGAAGAGAGTGTCAGCGACACCAATGCCGAGCGCTCCACTCGCGAGAAGCAGAAGGTACTCGTGGGCAGGAACGTCGCGGATTATCGACTCACCAAATAGATAGGCAGTCGGCACAAGAAGCGTCATCGACAGCAGGTTCTTGAAGAGATTCAAACCCAGAGGGTGAACAGTCTCCCCGCTCTTCTTGAAGAGAATCACTGCGAAAGCCCACGCGATCGCTGTGAGCAGCGACAAAGTCTCGCCCAAATATGATCCCAGGATATCCATTACAACAGTCTCTTGCACCAATCTCTCAGAAATCCCGCAAGGTAAGTGACAGAACTGCAACCTGTGCGGCTATCAAGACTGGAAAATGTAAGCAATGATCGATAGAACAACAAGGAGGCAATCAACCTATTGTGAGGTCTGGAAATACCGTCGCTGGAACCAGAGCGAAATATTGACGAGACCGATCAACGCCGGTACTTCGACGAGTGGTCCAATGACGGCTGCGAATGCAGCTCCGGAATTGATACCGAATACCGCAACGGCGACCGCTATCGCCAGCTCAAAGTTGTTGCTGGCGGCGGTGAATGAAAGGGTAGCCGTCTTCGAATAGTCAGCGCCAACCTTCTTTCCAAGCCAGAAACTTACCAGAAACATCACGACGAAATATATGAGAAGCGGCGCTGCAATCCGCAGAACGTCCAGCGGAATCCTCACGATCAATTCGCCTTTGAGACTGAACATGACAAGAATCGTGAAGAGAAGCGCAATCATCGTGATCGGGCTGATCTTTGGGATAACTGCAGTTTCGTACCATGTTTTTCCTTTGGTACCTATGAGAACGAACCGCGTTGCAATGCCGGCAATGAACGGAATGCCGAGATACACGAAGACGCTCTTTGCGATCTGTCCCATGCTCACTTCGACTATGCTCCCGCTGAGTCCAAACATCGGTGGAAGAACCGTGATGAACACATACGCATAGAAGCTGTAGAATAGCACCTGAAAGACACTATTGAACGCCACAAGCCCCGCGGCATACTCGGTGTCGCCTTTCGCAAGTTCGTTCCAGACAATCACCATCGCAATGCATCGCGCGAGCCCTATCATGATCAAACCGACCATGTACTCAGGGTAGCCCCTCAGAAAGACAATCGCCAACAGGAACATGAGCACAGGGCCGATAAGCCAATTCTGCAGAAGCGACAGGCCGAGCACCTTCCAATTGCGAAAGACATCGCCCATCTCCTCATACTTCACTTTTGCGAGTGGAGGATACATCATCAGGATCAGACCTATTGCGATCGGGATGTTGGTAGTGCCCACCTGAAAGCGATTGATAATGCCCTCAGCTCCCGGAAACGCATATCCGATTCCCACGCCTACGGCCATCGCGAGGAAAATCCAGACTGTAAGATAGCGGTCAAGAAAAGAGAGCTTTCCTACAACGGCATTGGTTCCGCGCACTTGTATCTCCTCTCCTGTAGACATGAGTGTTCCGTGGAGACTCTGAGGATTGCTGCATGTATCCAACTTCGCACGTGGCCCTACTCCAACAAGATGTCCGGCAGCTTCTCAACCAGAGCGCGAATCTCGTCACGGACGCGCCGGTAATGCTTCAACGCTTCATCATCAGTTCGGCTCCCTTGAGCCAACCGGGGAGGATCGTCAAACCCGAAGTGCAGTCTCCTCGTGTTGCCCGGAAACACGGGACAGTTTTCATCAGCTTGATTGCATACCGTTATGACATAGTCGAACTCAAGTCTGGAAAGATCTGTAACGGACTTTGAACGCTGACTCGAGATGTCAACGCCGACCTCTCTCATCACCCGAATAGCATGCGGATCAAGCCCCTTTGGGGTGATGCCTGCCGATCGAACATCGATCACATCGCCTTTCAGATGGCGAGTCCACCCCTCCGCCATTTGACTCCGACAGGAATTCCCCGTGCAGAGATAGAGGATTCTCAGCTTTCGCACTGCTTCTTGCGCAAAACCTCGGGATCAAGCCTCAGTATCTGTTTCAGACGTTCCGCGTCATTTCTGAACTGTCGATCCTTTCTCAGTCGCAGAAACAGCGGTCCTACCATGGCAGCCAGATCACCTGTCATACACTCAGGCGCCAACCTGTAGTACATCCATCTCCCCTGTTTGCGGCTTTCGGTCAGACCGGAGCGTTTGAGGACCGACATGTGTTTCGACACGGTGGAAGGCGCCAGTTGTAGAAGCTCCGTAAGTTGGCACACGCACACTTCTCTGCCCCTCAAAGAGGCAAAGGCGCGAAGCCTGCTCGCATCTGACAGGGCTGAAAAGATGTCGAGTAGCTGTCTCAGATTATCACATTCTTGTTTCGCCATATGACGAAATATATCCATTGGAAGGCCAATGTCAATGACTCATTTGTGGAAGACCGAGATTATGTCGCCCGGGTTGTCTCCGTTTGGCGCTTCCGTAGTCGGAGCACATGTGTTGCCCGCAGCAAGTCCGCCCGCTTTCCGGTTATAAATATTGTTAGAAAACCGGTGCGATTATTATTGACAAGCCGCCACCCGCCTGCTATCTTGCCCTGGGCTTGTGAAATAAATCACAACGGGTAGGGTGTGATATCATATGGCCGTGAACAAGATCCTTCCAAGAGACGACTTCCAGCGACTGATTAGCTTTCTCCGGACCGACGGCTATCAAGTCATCGGCCCCACTTTGCGCCAGGGAGCGGTCGTGTATGAGGAGATCCAATCGACCTCGGACTTGCCCGAAGGTTGGATTGACCTTCAGGACGGAGGGTCTTACCGTCTTGAGAGAAGCGAAACCAGCGCTTTCTTCGGCTACGTTGTCGGACCTCAGTCATGGAAGCAGTTCCTTTGCCCGCCGCAGCGCAAACTGCTGACCGCGGAACAGACCGGCAAGAGCTTCAACGTAATTGTCTACGACGAGAAACCAATCAAACGAGCATTTGTCGGCGTGCGACCGTGCGAAATCGCTGCGATGGCAGTGCAGGACAAGGTGCTTATGGAGGGTCCATTCGTTGACCCTTCCTATCGCCTCGCTCGGCAGAACGCGATCATCATTGCGGTGAACTGCGCTCGCGCGGGCGGAACGTGCTTCTGCGTTTCGATGGGAACCGGCCCAAAAGCTTCGTCGGGCTTCGACATAGCCCTGACCGAACTCATCGATCAACATGGCCACCGGTTCCTGGTCGAGGCTGGCTCCGAGATCGGTATCGGAATGGTGACGAAGTTGGCTCTCGGGGACGCCTCTGAGTCAGATATTGAGGCAGGCGAGAAGGCAATCGCGAACGCATCTGCCAATATGGGGCGCACTCTCGATACCAGCGGCATCAAGGAACTTCTCTACACTAACTTTGATCACGGCAGATGGAACGACGCTGCGTCGCGCTGCCTCTCGTGCGCCAACTGCACGATGGTTTGCCCGACCTGCTTCTGCGCAACCGTAGATGAAGCAACCGATCTCTCCGGAAAGTGCGCGGAGAGGTGGCGAAAGTGGGACTCCTGTTTCACGGTCGGATTCTCGTATATCCACGGCGGGAGCATAAGAACATCCGGCATGTCTCGATACAGACAGTGGATGACCCACAAGCTTGCCTACTGGCAAGATCAGTTTGGAACGTCCGGATGCGTGGGCTGCGGCAGATGTATCACGTGGTGTCCTGTGGGAATCGACATTACGGAGGAAGCCCGCGCGATTCGCCACACACGGTGAGGAGCCGAGTCACATTTCATGGAGAGGATGTAACCGATGGAGAATCTCGAAAGAATCCTTGCGGAGCACCCGTTCTTTGCGGGCCTCGCTCCCCAGCACCTAAAGCTGCTCGTGGGATGTGCTTCAAATATGGTGTTCAAGGAAGGGCAGTTCGTGTTCCACGAAGGACAGGAGGCGAACTACTTCTACATCATCCGTCACGGCAAGGTAGCCGTCGAGACGTTCATTCCACAAAAAGGCCCGATCGTCATCCAAACCCGGAGCGAAGGCGAGGTGCTCGGCTGGTCGTGGCTGGTGCACCCGTACCGCTGGCATTTCGATGCAAGAGCGATGGAAGTCACGAGAGCCATCGTTCTCGACGGGAAGTGTCTGCGCGGAAAGTGCGAGGAAGATCATGACCTGGGCTACGAGATGATGAAACGATTCACACAGATCATTGCCGCGAGACTCGAGGCTACAAGAATTCAACTGCTGGACGTATATGGTAGCTCGAAAGGCTGAGACGCTTGCGGTAAAGGGCCAGGTGGATCCAATGTCCACGGCGCCGTTCAGAATCACCCGCGTGATCAAGGAGACGCAGGATACATTCTCTATGGAGCTGGCTCCGGAGGCCAGTGGCGAACGATTCTCGTTTTCTCCGGGTCAATTCAACATGCTCTACGTGTTCGGCGTGGGCGAAGTACCGATTTCGATAAGCAGCGATCCTACTGGCCAGATGCCACTCGTCCACACGACGCGGGCTGTCGGCGCTGTCACGCAGGCAATGTGGAAACTGAAGGCAGGCGACGCCCTGGGAATTCGCGGACCCTACGGCCGTGGTTGGCCGGTCGAACAAGCGCTGCACAACGACGTCGTCATAGTGGCAGGAGGCATCGGACTTGCTCCGCTACGACCGGTGATCTATTCCATTCTCGCTGATCGTGACAGATTCGGCAGAGTCGTCCTGCTCTATGGCACTCGCACGCCTGAAGATATGCTCTTCCGCAAAGAACTCGAGAAGTGGCGCTCACGCTTCGATCTCGAGATCCACATGACCGTAGATCGTGCAACGGGATCCTGGCGCGGAAATGTCGGCGTAGTCACTACTCTCATTGGCAGATCGCCCTTCGATCATCAAAACTGCGTGGCGATGGTCTGTGGACCCGAGATAATGATGCGATTCACAGTCCTCGAACTTCAGAAACGCGGCGTCAACGACGACCGAATATTCATCTCCATGGAACGCAATATGAAGTGTGGTATCGGACTCTGCGGACACTGCCAGCTCGGATCGAGCTTTGCTTGCAAAGACGGCCCGGTCTATAGCTTTGCGGAGATCAAAGCTCTCTTCACGAAGAGGGAGATGTAACATGGGCCGTAAGTACAAGCCGAAACTCGCAGTCTGGAAGTTCGCCTCGTGTGATGGCTGTCAGCTCACGCTCCTTGACTGCGAAGATGAGCTGCTGGCAGTCACCGATGAAATCCAGATAGCGAACTTCCCTGAAGCTTCCCGGGCAATTGTGAAGGGGCCGTATGACGTTTCGCTGGTCGAGGGATCGATCACTACTTCCCATGACGCCGAGAGGATACACAAGATCCGTCGGAGCTCGAAAGTGTTGGTTGTAATCGGCGCCTGCGCGACTGCCGGCGGAATCCAGGCCCTGCGCAACTTCGCGAATGTCGAAGATTACAAGTCGATTGTATACGCTTCGCCGGAGTATATCGATACGCTCAGCAAATCGACGCCGATCGCGGATCATGTATTTGTCGATTTTGAGCTCAGAGGTTGTCCGATCAGCAAGAGTCAACTTATTGAGCTGGTCACAGCGTATCTAAGTGGCAGGAAGCCGAATATACCACCGCACAGCGTCTGCATCGAGTGCAAGAGACGTGGCACAGTGTGTGTCATGGTCTCCACGGGGATTCCATGCCTCGGTCCGGTGACTCAAGCAGGATGCAGAGCGCTCTGTCCATCGTACAACAGAGGATGCTACGGCTGTTTCGGTCCCAAAGAAACGCCCAATACAGACTCCCTCTCGGTGCAGTTCAAGAAATTCAATATGTCCAGGGACGCAATCAAGAGAGCGTTTCGCGGCTTCAACGCCTATGCCGAGCCATTCAGAAAGGCGAGCGAGGCTCATGAAAAATAGAACTGTCAAAGTAGACTACTTAGCCCGTGTAGAGGGCGAGGGTGGGTTGTTTGTACGTGTGAAGAACGATGTCGTCACCGAGGCGAAGTTCAGAATCTTCGAGCCCCCCCGTTTCTTCGAAGCATTCCTTCGCGGTCGTCACTTCACCGAAGCTCCTGACATAACGGCACGCATTTGCGGAATCTGCCCCATTGCATACCAAATGAGCTCCGTCCACGCGATGGAGCAGGCATGCGGAGTCGTGGTCGACGGTCAGCTGCGCGCTCTTCGGAGGCTGATCTACTGCGGCGAATGGATCGAATCACACGTTCTGCACATCTATATGCTGCATGCTCCCGATTTCCTCGGCTACGAAGATGCGATTCAGATAGCCAAGGATCACCCCGATGTTGTTAAGCAGGCGCTGAAACTGAAGAAGATAGGCAATGACATTGTCGCTTTGCTCGGAGGACGCGAAATCCACCCTATCAACATCAAGGTCGGCGGATTCTATCGCGTGCCTTCCAAAACCGAACTGGCTCCATTGGCAGAAAAGCTGAAGTGGGCGCTCGACACTGCCATCGAGACTGCTCGCTTCACTTCGACTCTCCCCTTTCCAAAGATGGAGCGAGATTACGAATTCGTTTCTACTAGCCACCCTGACGAATACCCATTCAACGAGGGGAATATCATCTCAAGCAAACAGCTGGACATCACGAAGGATGACTTCTATAACCATTTTGAAGAGCAGCACGTGAAGCACTCCACTTCATTGCACTCGGTCAGGAAGGCGACGGGAGAGTATCATGTGGGTCCTCTTGCTCGGTACAACCTCAACTATGACCGATTGCCTGATGTAGCCAAACAAGCTGCGACTGCAGCCGGACTCGAGACAACATGTACGAATCCGTTCAAAAGCATCATCGTGAGGGCGGTGGAGACAGTCTTCGCATGTCACGAGGCACTCCGGATCATCACCGAGTACGAAGAGCCCCGAACACCGTCAGTGGATGTACAGCCTAAGGCCGGCGTTGGACATGGATGCACCGAAGCGCCGCGTGGCATGCTCTATCATCGCTACAGAATCGACGACAAGGGCATAATCCAAGACGCTAAAATAGTGCCGCCAACGTCACAGAACCAGAAAGTTATCGAAAGCGATCTTGCGGATTTCGTTTCTCGCAACATAGGATTGCCTCAGGACAAGCTCACCTGGCAATGCGAGCAGGTCGTCCGCAATTATGATCCGTGTATCTCATGTTCCTGCCACTTCTTGAAACTGCATATCGAACGGGAGTGATAAGGCCGTGTGCGGCCAGTCCGCAATAGTCGTCATCGGACTCGGTAATGAATACAGACATGACGATGGTGTCGGGCTGTACGTTGCACGATCCATCAGGGCGATGGCTCCAGATAAGGTTGCAGTCGTCGAGGGAGCTGCTGACAGCACGCAACTGGCTCTCGCAATAGCCGATAGGGATATCGCCTACATAGTCGATGCCGCCACTTCGGGCACACAGCCAGCGGGATACACTCACTGCTACTCCGCTCTTCGCGGCGCCATTCCAGAGGATGTGTTGAGCGGAAAGACATCTCACAACGTATCTGTTAACGAGGCATTGTTCCTCGTTGATTTGATTGGAACGCGACCACTTGGTGTCTTTGTCTATGGAATCGAGGGGGCAGACTTCTCGCAGGGAATCGGGTTGTGCGATGAGGTCAAGAAAGCTGGTGACTCGGTGATCGACATCATCGTCAATCTCATTCGACGAAAGTCGCCTCGCAGTAGAAGCCAGGCCTGAGTTGGATCGACGAGCGATTACAACTGGGCATGCAACTCCTGATGCCAACGTCTCTCAGCGACTTAGGATTGACGCGTCGGGTCTTGTACAGGGAGTCGGATTCAGACCCTTCGTGTACCGTCTTGCGACTCGGAGCAAGCTGACCGGATGGGTTCGCAACACTGCCGGTGGGGCCGAAATCGAGGTCGAAGGCCCGAGAGAACGCATCGATGGATTCTTGCGAGCTCTCAGGGATGAACTCCCGTCGATAGCTCGGATTGACCAGTTGACAAGCCTCCAAATCGATTTGTCAGGCGACATAGATTTCGGAGTACTGGAAAGCGATGCCGCCGGTAAACGATCGGCTTCCGTGTTGCCCGACATAGCCACCTGTCACGACTGCCTGACAGAGTTGTTTGATCCGGCAAATAGACGATACAGATACCCCTTCACCAATTGCACAAACTGCGGACCGCGATACTCGATAATGGAAGCGATTCCCTATGATCGGGAAAGCACGACAATGAAGTCGTTTGTCATGTGCAACGATTGCAGCGCAGAATACGAGGACCCGTCCAATCGTCGATTTCACGCGCAGCCAAATGCATGTCCAACCTGCGGTCCTTGTGTCGAGCTCTGGTCATCTCACGGAGAAGCGCTGGCCTCTCGCAACGAAGCGATCGAGCGAACTTGCAGCGAGCTCCGTCAGGGCCGAATCGTGGCTCTCAAGGGACTGGGCGGATTTCAACTGGTCGTAAATGCTGCGGACAATGAGGCGGTATTCCTGTTGCGACGTCGAAAGGCTCGCGAGGAGAAACCGTTCGCAATTATGTACCCGAACATGGAAACGGTCGAGCAAGATTGCGTGCTCAGCGACAAAGAGCGCCAGATGCTCTTCTCAGTCGAGTCGCCGATTGTGCTCGTTCGCCGCAGAGATTGGCCGCAACTCAATGACCCGATTGTCTCCGCCGTTGCACCGCGCAACCCGTATCTTGGGGTAATGCTGCCGTATACTCCTCTTCATCACGTCCTGTTGTCAGATCTCGGATTCCCGATAGTCGCGACAAGCGGCAATCGATCAGATGAACCGATTTGCATAGATGAGAAGGAAGCTGTTTTCCGCCTTGGCGAAATCGCCGACTTCTTCCTTGTTCACAATCGACCCATAGCGCGTCAGGTCGATGACTCAGTCATCCAGATGATTGACAATGAGCCAATGATGCTGCGATCCGCGAGAGGTTTTGCGCCAGTAACGGTCGAGCTCCCGGCCGAGAGCAAGCCGATGCTCGCTTTCGGAGCACACTTGAAGAACACGGTCGCTTGTGCCGTAGGCAAGTGCGCTGTTGTTAGCCAGCATGTGGGCGACCTCGATACGACGCTCTCGATCGATGCGCTCAGGAAGACCGCTGAGACTACTATGTCTCTCTTTGATGTCTATCCTCAAGCCGCATGCGCGGACCTGCATCACGACTACGAATCAACCAGATTGGCGGCTGCGTCGAATCTGCCGGTGACTGCCGTGCAACACCATCTCGCTCACGTTCTTTCGTGCATGACAGAAAACAAGATTTCACCGCCTGTTCTCGGTGTCGCGTGGGATGGCACCGGTCTCGGTTCAGATGGCACTGTCTGGGGAGGGGAGTTCCTCAGCATAGACTTCGGCACATGGTCACGCTGCGCACACCTCGCCAACTTTCGGCTTCCCGGCAGTGAACAGGCGATACGCGAAGCAAGAAGATCGGCGTTGGCCGTCTTGTACGAGACGTTTGGAGACGAAGTGGATCAGGTCGCGCTAAGACTAATGCCAGGCGTATTTTCAAACGTTGAGATATCGACACTTGTCACTATGCTCAGGCAAACGATCAACTCGCCGGTTTCATCGAGCGCTGGGCGTCTGTTCGACGCGGTGGCATCCATCTGTGGAATTAGCCATGTCTCGCAGTTTGAAGGTCAATCTGCAATGATGCTACAATTCGCGGCAGAGATGGATTTAGCCGACGGACTCCTCCCGTTCGAGTTAGTGCGGAGAGACAACCGTGTTCTAATCGACTGGAAACCAACCGTCAGGGCAATTGTGTCTGACCTCGATCGCGGAAAGGCTGTTCCAACAATTGCCTGTGAATTCCATGCCACGCTCGCAGCAATTGTGGCAGAAGTCGCGAGTCGTATGGACATTGAGAATGTGGCGCTCTCCGGCGGCTGCTTTCAGAATAGACTTCTCCTGAAGATGACAATTAGCCGCCTTCGGGAGAAAGGTCTCCGACCCTTCTGGCAGCGACGAGTCCCGTCGAATGACGGTGGGATATCGCTTGGCCAAATTGCTGCTGCGGTGCTTAATCTGACAGAGGTGCGTTGACATGTGTCTTGCTGTGCCGGGACAGTTGCTGAGCGTGACTGGCGATGATCAGTTGACACGAACTGGAAAGGTCGACTTCGGGGGAATAGCCAAGGAAGTTGGCCTCGCATTCGTGCCGGAAGCCGTTGTCGGAGACTACCTGCTGGTCCATGCCGGTTTTGCGATTGGCATCATTGATGCCGATGAGGCGGCGAGGGTGTTCGAGTATCTTGAAGAAATTGACCGACTTGGCTCCGATACCACTGGAAAGCCATGAAGTTCATCGACGAATACCGTGACCCCAAATCCGTGACGCTGTATGCTGATGTGATCAGCAAGGCGACCACGCGTCCATGGTCGATAATGGAAATCTGCGGCGGTCAGACACACGCAATTGTCCGAAGTGGCATAGACCAGCTTCTTCCTCCCTCAATTACGCTCCTGCACGGCCCCGGATGCCCGGTGTGTGTGACGCCCGCCGAAAGCATCGACAAAGCAATCGCGCTTGCATCGCGAGATGACATCACTCTGTGTTCGTTTGGAGACATGATCCGAGTGCCGGGCTCGACGCAGGATATTGCCTCGGCGAAAGCGCTCGGCGCAGATGTTCGAATGGTGTACTCCCCTATGGACGCGCTTGAGATCGCGGCCACCAATCCCGACAGAAAAGTCGTATTCTTCGCGATCGGTTTCGAAACAACTGCCCCCGGCAATGCCGCCGCAGTTGCAGAGGCCAAGCGTTGCGGTATTCGCAACTTCTCGCTGTTGACTTCGCAGTTCCTCGTGCCGCCAGCGATCGAGGCAATACTGTCCTCAGAAGGCTGCACTGTACAGGCATTCCTCGCAGCCGGCCACGTTTGCACCATTATGGGCTATGATGAATACGAACCAATCGCACAAAGATATCGCATCCCGATAGTCGTTACCGGGTTCGAACCGCTCGATATAATCCAGGGTATCGCCATGGCAGTCCTCCAGCTGGAGCAAGGAACGACGACTGTTGAGAATCAATATGTGAGGGCTGTGCGACGAGAAGGGAACCCCTCGGCCAAAGCTCTGCTGAAGGAAGTCTTTGAAGCGGCGGATGGACTGTGGCGAGGCCTCGGTGTGATACCGGCGAGCAGACTGAGGCTTCGTGACGAGTACGCTGCATTCGACGCCGAGCGCAAGTTCGATGTGAAGACCGTTGCCGCAGAGTCGCACTCTCCGTGCGTGAGCGGCGAGATCCTGAAAGGCCGACTGAAACCAAGCGATTGCCCCGAGTTTGGCATACATTGCTCACCCGAACATCCGCTCGGAGCCACAATGGTATCGTCGGAGGGTGCGTGTGCAGCGTACTACAGATACAGAGCCGTTCGAAAATGACCGTTACGACCTGGAAATTGTCTGATGTCTGATAATTCGAATAGAGATGTTCAACCCTCCTGCGCGACGCCCGTCACTCGCCCCCGAGTGATTACTCTTGCCCACGGCAGCGGCGGAAGGATAATGCATGATTTGATCCAGGATGTCTTTATTGGAGCATTCGGAGGACAGGAGAAGGCGCAGCGACATGACGGCGCCGTGCTCGACATGGCCACCGAGCGCATAGCCTTCACGACAGACTCCTACGTAGTTGATCCGCTCTTCTTTCCGGGTGGCGATATCGGCAAACTGGCAGTGTGCGGGACAGTCAACGATCTGGCAATGTGCGGGGCACGACCCCGGTGGATGAGCGTTGCGTTCATTCTCGAAGAGGGTCTCCAGATCAAAACGCTGGAACGAATCGCCCTTTCAATGCGAGATTCGGCTGACCACGCCGGTGTTAGCTTAGTAACCGGCGACACGAAAGTAGTCGAGAAGGGCCGCGGACACAAAGTCTTCATAACCACCGCTGGAATCGGATCGATCGACCACGGACTCGTGATCTCCCCGGACAGAATCAGAGCCGGGGATGCAGTCGTCCTCAGCGGTGACATCGGCCGACACGGAATAGCTGTTATTTCGAGCAGACAGGGCCTGTCATTCGAGACTGAGATCACGAGCGATTGCGCAGCCCTCGGCAATCCCGTAATGGCGCTGCTGGAAGCCGAAATCGAAATCCATTGCATGCGCGATCTTACTCGAGGCGGACTCGCGACAAGCCTCGTGGAGATAGCGGAGAGCGCGAACATGGGAATTCAGATCGCAGAATCTCGTATTCCAGTTTCTCAGCCCGTTAGAGCGGCGTGCGAATTGCTCGGATTCGATCCGATGTATGTGGCGAATGAAGGCAGATTCGTTGCGTTTGTCCCTCAAACTCAAGCAGACCAAGCATTGAGCATTCTCCGCACACACGGCAACAGCCAGGGCGCCGAATTGATCGGCGAAGTCACTGGCAACATGCCCACTGGAGTTACACTTCTCACTTCCCTCGGAACCCAACGGCCGATCCACATGCTGAGCGGCGAGCAGTTCCCGAGAATCTGCTGAGCCCGCCCCTCTGGGCCTGTTGAAAAAGTCTTGATTCGGGTTGTATGGTTCTGGAAGACGCATAGTGTTCGGGCAGGTCTTGACCGAGACGAAGTTGAGGTTGTGACATGCCCGTAAGGAGTTATGGAAGCGCCAAGTCACACGCCCCGACTTTGTCGGGACGCAAGACCTGTCGCAACTTCTGGTGCCGTCTGGGTTTTTCAACAGTCCCCTCTGTGCCGGCGAACAGGTCTGGAGTAGTCGGAACGCACATAGACGCAAAAAACGCCCCTGATAGGGGCGTTTCACATCAATCGATTGACAGGGAAACTCGTTATCCCTTACCCTCGTCTGACTTTTTCACGCGCATCTTGTGTATGCCCGCAGCTTTTGCCTTTGCGAAGTCGAACGGAGCCTTGAAGCCGCAAACTTCAGGTGCAGTTGCATTGTGGCACTTCACGCACGTCTTCTCATCAGGCATAAGAAGCCCGCTTTCCATAGCAAGCTTGTGGTCCTTCATTACCTGCATCTTCTGGTAGGCGCTTCCGGGACCATGACACACTTCGCATTCAACTCCGACCAGCATGTCCCCTGCAGCGGTCTTGCCGGTCGTGTGGCATGCCAGGCACTTCGCATCTTTCTGATTCTCAGCCTTCAGCACCTCAAATGCCTTTGCGTGCTTTGTCTCAAGCCACGTCGGGTAGGTGCCGTCGGTCTTGTGACACATCATACACTTCTTCGCGCCGATGTACTCATACTTCGCAGCCTTGGCCGCTTCCGGATTTGCCTCCTGCTTCGCCTCTTCAGCGATCGCCGTTATGGCAACCGACGCAAATAGAACCAAGATAAGCAACGTAGCAGCTTTCCTTGCCATAACCTCTCCTCGTTGGATACTACCAATCAGCCATAGCTTCACTTGAGTATTATACGCAACGAATTCGCCGCAGCCCAGAGTTTTTTGGACGAGAAATATCCTGTATGCGTAGAAATAGTCGCCGGGGTGTCAGTTCTCCTTTGACTCCGGCGATCCGGCTTTGTCAGCGTCAGCAGCCAGCGCCGGATCATCAGCGTGCTCATGCAAGTACCAATCTCTGGGCATCTTCCCCGTGTACCAGGATGGGTTCATAGGGTATGTGTCGGGATTGAACACGGTTGAGTACATGTGCCAAACGGCGATTGCCAATGTCGCAAGCCAGGCTTCATAATAGTGCATCACAAGCATCACGTCGAGAAACCCCTTCGGAAACCACTTCACTGCCACATTATCGAACCAAAGCAGAAGTCCGGTTACTATCATGACCGCCGTACCCCACACAAGCGCCCAGTATTCTGCTTTCTCGATGTAGCTGAACCTCCCGAATCGCGGTTTGTCTTTGCTTATCCCAAGATTGTATTTCATCATGCTGACAAACTGCGAGAAATCTCTTCCGCGCGGGAAGATGTCGACAACAAACTGCCGGCCTCGTTGCGACCGGAGATAGATGAGATGCCATAGAGTCGCAACTATGAGCGCGACTGCCGCCACTCGGTGAATTATGCCGCGCAGCGGGAATCCCCCTTCAAATCCGAACAGCCACTGCACCCACGGCGACTCCGAAAAACGCAGCGAAAAGCCCGATATTACGAGCGCAATGAACGACACCATGAGCACCGTGTGCTGCGCCACCTCGTTGCAGTTCATCCTAACTACCTGCGGAACGAGACTTACCTGCTTCACCTTCTTCCGCAGATCAAGCAGCCAATGAACTACCATCGCGCCGACGATCAGCGCTATCGCCACCACATAGATGTTCTTCACAATGCCGGCTGCCGGAGTGCTCGACATACCGGGAGTTCCGTGGATCGGCGTCTGCGCCATCTGCTCTGATATTCCGGGATGGCAAGTTCCGCATGTTGCTCTGAGGTTGCTCGCGTAGATCGATGATGTCGTGTCAGTGTGCGGAAGAATCCGGTGCGCGCCATGACACGACGCACAGTTCGCCACAGTAACGTCGCCAGCCTTGCTCTTCAGACCGTGATAGCTGTCCACGTATGACTGCAGTCTGCCGGTCGGAATGCCGTATTTTTCGTTGAGATAGGCAGATTCATGACACGGGGCGCATGTCGCTTCCGCCAATCGTGCCGAGTTTACCGGCGAACGCGGGTCGCGCGGAGAGATGATCCCGTGCTCGCCGTGACAGTGTGTACAGACTGGTGCGTCGACCTCGCCTCTGGTGACCAGCTTCCCATGGATTCCTTCCCAGTAGTCCTTCTCGGTGTTCTGGTGACACTTGCCGCATGTCTTGGGAATATTGAAGTGGTTGATCATCGATTCGCTCTGGCTCGGCGCGAGAATCCTGTGCGCGGTGCCCCCGGTCGAATGGCAGTCATTGCAGGTGGCCGCAAAGTAGACCCCTCCCGCTGTAGCTTGCCCGTGAACGCTGCTTTCATAGACCTCGACAGCCTTCCCGTAGAGAATCTCGTGTTTGCGCGTGAGATTGACGTCCTCGTGACACCTGCCGCAGGTTTTCGGCAGGTTCTGTGGATTCACGGCAGACTGCCTGTCAGATGATGGGACTATATCGTGATGGCTATGGCAATCTGCACACGAGGGGAGATCACCCCCGGTCGAAACCTCGAGTCTGCCATGCCACTGGTACGTATCGAATTCCGAAGTGTGGCAGTTTCCGCATTGGACTGCCGACACGCTGTCTTGATGAGGAAGCTCCGTTACTTCACTGTGACACATCGTGCAGTCGAATCCGCTGTGAATAGACAACCCAAGTGCGCCAGCATATGAGCCTCCGCGCTCGCCGTGCACATCCGAATGGCACTGAATGCAGGACTCTGTCGTCACCGGCATCTGATCATCTGCCAAGGCGATTCGGCATGGCGATGATAGCCACAGGGTCGCGATCAGAAGGCACAAACGAAGAATGGCCTGCCACGGTCGGAATACCGGGAAGCCACTCTGAAGTCGTGCAGCCAACTGCATGCGGACAGTTTCGGTCTGGCTTCTGTGGTCTTGGACCTGCCGAGAAACGACATGAGAATCAAAGCGGTGTCTGAACAAATCCCCATTCTCCATGAACATCGGACGACTGCTCGACACTAGTGAAACAGGAACGATCACTTGACATCTACCATACAATTCATCGTGTGCCTGTCAACAAGATTGTCGGAATCCGAGTGAAATTTGTCACATTTATCTTGACCGGCCCTCCCAACGGCGTATGTTGGTTATGCAGTGTGAGGATGATGATGGACTGGCTCGACTCCGTTAAGTCTGTCATCGGGAGTGCTGACCGGGTCGCCAGCCACAGAATGTGTTATAGACTTGTCTATCTTCTATTAATCGTATCCCTTTTTCCACTGATTGCAGTCGCCCAGACCGTGGACGACTGCCTTCTCTGTCACGGTGATGCCACGCTCAGCGCTGAGAGGCAAGGCAGTGAAGTATCGCTTTACGTCGACTTGGAGACACTTTCAAAGACAGTGCATGGCGGCTTCGAGTGCATCAACTGCCATCAAGACCTTGAGGGCGTCGAGCTTCCGCACGAGCCGATCCTTAAACCGGTCGATTGCTCAGTCTGCCACAATGACATCGCTCAGGAATACGACAGAAGCCTCCACGGAATCAAAGTCAAGGAAGGTGAACCACTCGCTCCCCGGTGCTGGGATTGCCACGGCGCCCATGACATATTCCCTCCGGAATCGCCGCTTGCTCGAGTCACGAAGTTCAACATTCCGTTCATGTGCGGCACATGCCACAAAGAGGGTAGCCCGGTTACGCAGAAATACGATATCCCGCAGGACAGCATATTGTCACATTACTCGGAGAGCATTCACGGGATGGGTCTCTACAAACGTGGGCTAACAGTCACGGCAGTCTGTTCCGACTGCCATACCGCACACAGTGTCCTTCCTCACACTGACCCACTGTCCAGCATATATCGGGAAAACATTGCCAGGACCTGCGAGAAATGCCACGGCCAGATCGAAAATGTGCACCAGAAGATAATAAGAGGAGAGCTTTGGCGGAAGGAGCCTGACAAAGTGCCTGTCTGTGTCGACTGCCACGCGCCTCATCAAATCAGGCGTGTCTTCTACGACCGAGGCATATCAAACGATGACTGTTTGAAGTGTCACTCCAGACCTGACATTGTCGGACATCGCAATAACACAACTGTCTCCATGCACGTCAATGATGAAGAGCTGTACGGCTCGATTCACCGCGGCGTCACGTGCGCACAGTGCCATACCGGGGCAAGCATCGACCACGATCGCCCCTGCGAGACCGTGATCGACAGAGTCGACTGCTCAATCTGTCACGCCGAGGTATCATCGATGTACGCGGAAAGCGTACATGGTCGACTCGAAGACAGAGGGGCTCCGAACGCGCCGGAGTGCACCAAATGCCACGGCACGCACTCGATCCTCGGCAAGCATAACACGGATTCCAGGACATTTCCGACAAATGTGCCAAAGCTCTGCGCCGAGTGCCACGGTATAGATGGCAAGGCCGAGGATCGATATGCCAAACAGGGGCGCGACGTAGTCAAGGAATACTCGCTGGGCATTCACGGCAAGGGGCTCATCGAGAGCGGTCTTGTTGTCACCGCAATGTGCACCGATTGCCACACGGCGCATCATGAGCTCCCTGCTGATGACCCGCGGTCAACAGTAAACCGCACTGCCATTCCTAACACATGTGCGAAGTGCCATAACGGGATTTTCGAGCAGTTTCAGAAGTCGATCCACTCCCCTGCAATCTCGCGCTCAGAGGAGCCCCTTCCCATATGCAGCGATTGCCACCAGTCGCACTCTATCTTGCGCGCAGACGAAGAGGGCTTCAGGCTCAACATCATGACCCAGTGCGGCGGCTGCCACGAAAACGTCACGGAGTCGTACTTCGAGACGTTCCATGGTAAGGTTTCGAAGCTCGGTTACCAATCAGCCGCCAAATGCTACGACTGCCACGGAGCGCACAATATCCTTCCGCCATCCAACGCTGAATCCAAACTCTCTCGCGACAACATCGTACAGACATGCGGAGAGTGTCATCCGGGTTCTCACAGACAGTTTGCCGGGTATTTGACTCACGCTACGCATCACGACAGGACGAAATACCCGGTGTTGTACTACACTTTTTGGTTTATGACGTCTCTGCTTGTCGGTACGCTGGTAATCGCAGGAACACATACGCTCCTATGGTTACCCAAATCCTTCCGCCTGATGCAGGAGCACAGGGCGCTGCGCAGGCAGTACTCGGGCAGCCTTGAGTATAGAAGATTCAAGCCACTGCACAGTTTCCTGCACGTGCTTGTTGTGATCAGCTTCTTGGGATTGGCGCTGACCGGGATGACGCTGAAGTTTTCGTACTTGGGATGGGCGCAGTGGATATCGGCGATGTTGGGAGGGTTCGAGTCGGCCGGGTACATTCATCGAGTTTGTGCAGTCATCACGTTCTTCTATTTCGGCGCTCACATCTTCGATGTGATCAGCACCAAGTTCAAGGAGAAGACACCCTGGAAGGATGTCGTATTTGGCCCGAGCTCTATGATGTTCAATCGAACCGACCTGAGGGACTTCGTCGGGACGCTCAAGTGGTTCTTCGGACGGGGGCAACGACCCGAATATGGACGCTGGACATATTGGGAGAAATTCGATTATTTCGCAGTATTCTGGGGTGTCGCCGTAATTGGTTCCACAGGTCTGATTCTCTGGTTCTCCGAGTTCTTCACGTTATTCCTGCCGGGCTGGATAGTCAATGTCGCGACAATCATTCACTCGGACGAAGCCCTGCTCGCCGCGGCTTTCATATTCACAGTCCACTTCTTCAACACTCACTTCAGGCCCGACAAGTTTCCGATGGATACGGTGATTTTCACAGGCAGAGTGCCGGTTGAAGAGCTGAAGCTCGACAGACCGCGTGAGTTCAGAGAGATGGTCGAATCTCGCAGATTGAAGAAGCACCTTGTCGAGCCGCTTCCTCCCGTCCTCGTGAAGGTCGCGCGTGTTTTCGGATTCGTGGCGCTCTGCATCGGGCTCACATTGATTGCACTCATCGTCTACGCACAGATATTCGGCTATCGTTGATCCCCGACAAGGCGTTTCGTTTGCATGACAAGTATACTGACTTGTATTCACTGAAGGTATTATATGTGTCCCGGACGTTCGTCCGGGTATTTGGCGGTGGACTGCGCAAGTACATCACAGCTCTGCCGTGGGTAAATTGGATATGGAGCGTCTTGTGGAAGGAGAGAGAAATGTAGCCCACCCAGAGTCTTCCGCAGAATGCGGAGACGGCGGGTGGGAAAGCGGTGTCAACTTGGACAATTGCTGAAACATACCCACCCGTCGTTCCCCGTCTGCGACGGCGAAACTTTGGGTGAGCTACAAGTCTGCGGGTCCAGCGTGTGGTTAGAATGTCAAGAATCATTATTGGGATGGATTCCCGCTTTTGGGGCTGTTGAAAGACCCCGGAGAGAGACATTCTTCGTAGGTCGGGTTCCGAGTGACGCGAAGCGGAACGAGAAACCCGACAACAGCTTGTCGGCTTTCTCTCCCGACCTCCG
>JAGVNY010000172.1 GCA_020053015.1 Candidatus Zixiibacteriota bacterium
CTAACAGCGCTGCGAGCAGCGCGGCGAAACATCCGTAGCGGCACGGCATGCCGTGCCGGAAGCGCAGCACACTCTGTCACTTCATCCTCACAAATGAGGATGCGGCCGATATGCTCGGCCGCTGGGGAGTCTAAGGGGATTACGTGTTCGAAGCAGTTGCTTTGCGTTCTCATTAGTATATTACGATGCACGTGCCATGAAGGTTCCATGATTCGGCTACGTTGAAGGCTGTCTCATGAGTTGCGAAATGCTGGATTGGAGTAGGTCGGGTTCCGGATTGCGCTATGCGCAAGAAGAAACCCGACACGAACTTGTCGGCCTTCTGCGTCACACTTTGTGTGACTCCGGAGGCCGACCTACTCGCTCATGGGACAACCTCTCCCTTCCCGATACAATCAACTTGCATGATGCTGTCTGGAATCCCGCTTAAGCGGGCACTGACAGCGCAAAGATCGAGAAGATGCCACTTAGTGTCGGGGATTATCATTATCGATTGCGCGAAGAGCACTCTGACGCTTACTTTCACTGCAAGTTCAGCGGAGGGAAAACGAAATATGGAGACTGTATCCGGTGTATCGTTCAGGGAAGAGCAGCGATTCACGCAGAGGTGGCTTTGGGCGCTGGTCATCGCGGCGTCGCTTATGATGGTGGGAGTTTTCGGATATGCGATTTATCAACAGCTCGTCCTCGGCGAACCGTGGGGCGACAATCCGATGTCCGACACGCAGCTGTTTATCCTCGGCCCGATCTTCATGCTGTTCGGAATCGCGTTGTTGCTTCTCTTCAAGTTGACTCGGCTGATTACTGAAGTTCGCTATGACGGCCTCTATGTCCGGTACATTCCTTTTCACATTCGCTTCCGACGGTATCGCTTTGACGAAATCGAATCGTTCGAGGCCATCGAGTACCGCCCACTCCGCGACTATGGCGGCTGGGGAATCAAGCGCGGTCTGAAGGGCTGGGCATACAACGTGAGCGGCAATCGCGGCGTAATGCTGACATTCCGCAGCGGCAAACGTCTGATGATCGGCTCGCAACGAGCGGAGGAGCTTGAAGCGGCGATACGGGTTGCGAAGAGATGATTGGCATTGTGGTGGTTTGACAATGACTGTGCCCCGGACGTTCGTCCGCATCTCATATTCGTAGGTCAGGAGCCCCGCATTTGTCCTGAGCCTTCGAAGGGTGCTCCTGACGCGCGCCGAAGGCGTGGACTTGACAGCCGTGTTCCACAGCGCTACATTGGCGCGAGTATCCGGTAGATCACCATTCTGACGGAGGCAACAGATTGAGATTCTCTGAGCGACACGGGCACAAGCCTATTCGAACGCAACTCCAAGTTGATTCAATGGATGAGCCGCTTCGTAACGGAATATGGAACGTGCTACTCATCTTCGTCGATGATGTGCAGCCCAAAGATCTGTCGAGCACAAGAGTCTTGCTATACGCAGCGTTTGACAGGTGCTCAGCGTTTGCCAAGTGCATGTGGGCTGAGTTCCTTAGGAGACCGCTCGATAGCGTGCCACCAATGTTCGAATTCCCATCCAGGGTTAGAGAGTGGTTCTTTGACGCTGAGTGGTATCAGATTTATGATTTCTTGGAATGGGTGAACCAGTGCCCTTATTCGTCGCTGGAACCGGACATGTTTCGAAAGAAATGCAATGCCGTGTTTGTGCAGGAGAAGTCCGCCTACCGTTTTGTCGGCGACCAGATTGCTCCGATAATCGATGAGGCCCAGATCCAAGGCATTGAGGGTGCGCTCGCACAGACCAAAGACTTGGGAATCGACGGGGCGAATACGCACCTACATAAAGCACTTCACCTGCTGAGCAGTAGGACCGAACCCGACTACAAGAATTCGGTTAAGGAATCCATCTCGGCTGTCGAGGGGCTCTGTCAGATCATCGTGGGGGACCGATCGACTACGCTCGGGGATGCACTGAAGGCGATTGAAGCGAAGATACCGGTGCATCAAGCGCTGAAGAAAGGATTCTCAAGCATCTACGGTTGGACGAGTGACGAGGGCGGTATCCGGCACGCGGACGGTTTTGGTGAGGGGGAATGTGGTCAAGAGGACGCCATATTCATGCTGGTTGCCTGTTCAGCATTTGTGTCGTATCTGATTTCCAAGGCGCAGAATGCCGGAATCAATATGCAAGCCAGCCTGTAGGTCAAGTCCCAGGAAAGGACAACAAGTCCTTTCGGGACTTGACTACTTATGCTGCCTCCCCAAAATCTTCATGGCCGGAATAGTCAAGACTCGCAATGCCTGGCGCCATTGCTTGAGTCTTGACCTACAGTTTCTTGTCCAATCCCGGACAAATGTCCGGGGCACATTCCTATCACCTTCCGCGGAACCTTCCGAAATCCGTTGACGATTTCGCATTCCCACTTATACTTACCTTGTGAAATTCGTAACGCGGTCGCTTCCCCGTACGCAACGGGGACAACTGAAGGGCGGCGGCAGGGATCGAACAGGATGAGACATTTCCCGGAGGAATAGATGACGATAGGATCGACAGTGAAGCCGGCTGACCGCACCGAGAATATCAAGTACGCCGTGCGCGACATCGTGGTGCTCGCCAAAGAGGTCGCCAAAACCGGCAAGGAGATGCTGTACCTGAATATCGGCGACCCGAATCAATTCGATTTCGAGACTCCGCCGCATATTGTCGAGGCGATCTACAGCGCACTCAAGAGAAACATGAACAGCTACTCGCCTTCGTCAGGAATCCCCGAGGCGGTCGGCGCAATCGAACGCGAGGCGCATCGCAAAGGCATCGAGAATATCCTCGATCTGTTTGTCACGACCGGCGCGAGCGAAGCGATCGAGATTTGCCTTACTGCGCTCGCCAACCAAGGCGACAACGTGCTAACGCCATCCCCCGGATATCCGCTTTATCAGGCTGTGCTCGCGAAACTGCAGGTTGTCGAGAATCCGTACTATCTCGACGAGTCACACGGCTGGCAGCCCGATCTCGCCGATATTGAGAGCAAGATCAATGGTCGCACGCGCGCGATCGTGCTGATCAACCCCAACAATCCTACAGGTTCGGTCTGCAACGTTGAGACCATGCGCGGATTGATCAAGCTTGCCAAGCAGCACAATCTGGTACTCTTCTGCGACGAGATATATGACAAACTGATTATCGATGACAAACCGCACACGTCGCTGGCGTCACTCGACAAGGAAGTATCCGCAATCACGTTCAATGGCATCTCTAAATCGTATCTCGGGCCGGGACTGCGCATAGGATGGGGGATTGTGAGCGGAGAGCGCAGCCGCATGAAGGACTATATCGAAGCCGTCAACAAGATTCTCCGCGCGCGGCTCTGCGCGAGTCATCCGATGCAATGGGCGATCAAGCCTGCGCTTGAGGGCGACCAGTCGCATCTGAAAGTCGTTCGTGAGAAACTCCGTCGCCGTCGGGACATGACGACCGATATGCTCAACGCGATCCCCGGCATTTCATGTGTCAGACCGGAAGGCGCGTTCTATGCATTCCCGCGTGTCGAGATCGAGAACGATGACGAGCATTTCGTGAAAGAGCTTATCAAAGCGACCGGAGTGGTAGTCGTGCCCGGAAACGGTTTCGGACAAGTCCCCGGCACGCGCCATTTCCGCGTGGTCTTCCTCCCACCCGAAGAGACCCTAAGAAAAGCATACACCAATATCGGTGCGTTTCTGGAGAAATATGTAGCGGACTATGCAGGGGTGAAGTAGGTGATTCTCAGATGTCTTCGGTCGCGATAGCGCTGATTACCTACCCCTATTGGCTCATCATGGCTGCTGACACGGCACTTGACCTAAATATATACCTTTCCCCTGCAGGCTACGCTCTGAAGATCATCCTTCCCTTAGCAGTTGTAGGCAACGTGGTCGGCATCGTTATCGCAGCGGCAGGAATCTTGCGGAGATCGGACAGACGAAACACATACATTGTTGGTCTCGTCATGAACGCCCTCCCGATTGCCGGTATTATGGCGCTATTACTCTGGCTGACGTTCGGATTCAAGATGTAGCTTCGATGATCGGAGCGCTTGCTGTGAAGTAGGTCGAAACCCTCGTGGTTTCGACTCCAGTGTGATGCTTGCATTTTATTACGGCCGGGTGCCCCACAGCTCTGGAGGTTGTCTCACAAGTAGCGGAATGCTCGATTGTCGTAGGTCGGGTTCCGGATTGCGCATGCGCAAGAAGAAACCCGACACCGACTTGTCGGCCTTCTTCGTCGCGCAAAGCGTGACTCCGGAGGCCGACCTACTCACTTATGGGACAACCTCAGGATTCCCAACGCCGCTTCGCATAGCCAAATCGTCAAGCGAGCGGGTCGCTTGACCTACGAGTTGTCGAAACCGCGAATGTTTCGACCTACCGGAAATCCAGTCATTACGATGAAGCGAAGTGTGACTTGATCTTCTCCGCGTCTTTCTTGCCGATGCCGGGAACTGCACAAATCTCGTCTATAGTGGCTTCCCGAACACGTTTCACGCTCTTGAAGTGCTTCAGTAACCTCTGCGCCTTGGTGGGACCGATGCCTTCGATGTCTTCAAGCTCAGTGGTGACGGTGCGCTTGCCGCGCAGTTTGCGGTGATACTCAATTGCGAATCGATGCGCCTCGTTGCGAAGCCGCTGCAAGAGCTGCAGAGCAGGCGATGATTTCGGAATCATCAACGATTCTTTCTGATATGGCAGAATAATCTCCTCAAGCCTCTTCGCAAGACCGATTACATTCACGCCGACATTCAACTCATCGATGACTTCGAGCGCTGCCGAAAGTTGCCCCTTGCCGCCGTCGATCACAAGCAGATCAGGTCCGGCGCGCTTCTCCTCGACAAGCCTCGTGTAGTATCGACGTACGACCTCGCGCACTGACGCGAAGTCATCCTGTCCCATGACAGTCTTGATCTTGAAATGACGATACTGGCTTTTCTTCGGTTTGCCGTTGACATAGTAGACGAGCGACGCAACTTTATCTGTCTCACCCAGATTCGAGATATCGATGCAGGCCAGCGTCATCGGCGTCTTATCGAGCCTCAAATCCTGCTGCAGCTTCAGCAATATCGACGGCACCCGCTGTTTGTAGCCCTGCTTCTGTACGAGCAGTTCATCGAGAACAAGCTTGGCGTTAGCCGCAGCCATGTCGACAAGCTCCAGCTTCTCCCCTCGCTGCGGAATCATGAGCTTGAGCTTCTTGCCAAGTCTCCCCGATAGCCATTCGGAAACGAGCTCACCATCTTCGATTTCGGTCGAGATGTAGATTTCCTCCGGCAGGTCTGGGGCGTTCATGTAATACTGCTTCACAAACGTGCCTGCGATCTCGCTCTCGGATGTCTCCGGCTCGATACGAAGATAGAATTGCTGCTTGCCGATCAGGATACCCTCGCGAACTTGCAGCACAACGCATGCGGCGTCGCTTGCAGAGCGCGCGAATGCGACCACGTCGCGATCGACATTGCGATCAGCCGCAACTTTCTGCTTCTGGCGAGTGCTTTCGATCGCCCGAATCTGATCTCGCACTTCGGCTGCGCCCTCGAAGTCCATGCTTGCGGAGAGGGACTGCATCTTCTCATTGAGCAGATTGACCAGCACTTCAGACCTGCCGGAGAGGTACAACATTGCGCCATCGATCTGCTTGCGGTAGTCTTCGACCGATGTCAGGTTTTCGCACGGTCCGGGACATCGTTTGATTCGATACTCAAGACAAACCTTCTGTTCTCTGCCAGTGGGATGCGGAATGGTCAGGTTACACGTCCGAATCTTGAAGAGTCGCGTGATGCATCGCACTGTGTGTCGCATGGCTTTGGCATTCGTGAACGGCCCGAAGTACTTCGCCTTGTCCTTCTGCATCCGACGGACAATCAGGATTCTCGGATACGGCTCATTCGTAGTGACTTTGACATACGGAAATCGTTTGTCGTCCTTGAGATTGACGTTGTATCGCGGTTTGTGCTGCTTGATAAGATTCGCCTCAAGCAGCATCGCCTCGATTTCCGTGTCGGTAACTAAGATGTCGAAATCATGAATGCGCGAGATCATAGTCTCGGTCTTCAAATCACGAACCTGACCGTTCTGGAAGTAGTGGCGGACCCTATTATTCAGATTCTTCGCCTTACCGATATAGATGATCTTGCCAGACCTGTCCTTCATCAGATAGACGCCGGGACTTCTCGGCAGATTGGACAGCTTGGTGAGATATAGCGGATCAGGCATTATCGGCGATCGCTGACAGCGAGTACATAGATGACGTACGCAACGGCTGCGAAGACGAAAGTCGGTATCCAGAAGATGAACATGATCAGGATATGCGTATCGTTCGGGTGAACCAGAAGATCATGCAGCAGTGTCTTGAACGAAAGCATGCAGCCATACATCACGAAGAAATAGACAAGAAGCACGATGCCTGCGCTCAAAACACCCTTTCTGTAATCGCCCGACGTTCTCACAATCTTATATGCACAGGCTGTTATGAGAATATAGAGGGCAAGTGGGTGGCTGAGTATGGGAACCCGGCAGAAAGTCACTATCTGCGCGGCGTTTCTTCCGTCGATGAGATTCGATTCGACCGGGACCGCCAGCTCAAGGCTCGTTGCAGATAGAACAAAGACTATAGCGGTGATAAGAAAGAAGATCGAAGCCGATCCCAGATTCTCCTTCAGGATTCGCCACAATCCGAGCGATTGGCGGCTCCGCTGTTTGACCATCGACAACCAGAGCGCCCACGACGATGCAAGCACCGAAACCACAAACATCCAGTCCCAGAAAGCAGAATCTGCTGACACAGCAAAAGGCGCCGTTACCGCTGGCGTTACCGCATGCAGGACTCCGAACAGCAGAAGCACTGCAACGTAGTTCAAAACGAGCATTGCCGGAGTCGATGTCTGACGGTGTGTCATTCTATCTTACCACTCTCCGCGCTCCAATGTAGGCCATCCTGAAGTAATCCTCCGTGAGGTCTGACAGCACGACACCATTGGATTGAGATGCGTGCACGAAGCTGCCTTCTCCTACGTAGATTCCGACATGAGAGGCATAACGGCCGTTAAGAGAAAAGAACACCAGGTCGCCAGTTCTCAGGTCGCGATCATCGGCCCGAGGAAGATCATTGAACAAATCCTTCGAGCTTGGCGAGAGATGAAGGTCGGCGTAATCTCGATAGACGGTATACACAAGGCCTGAGCAGTCCACACCCAGCCGACCATAGCCGCCGCTCCTGTACGGTACTCCCAAATAACTGCGGGCTATGCTGTCCAGACGAATATTGTCGACGCCCGTATCCTCAGGAGCGATAGTCTCAACGCCCGTCTCCGATGTTGTATCGCGTGTTGCAGGCGAGAAATCAGGAGCATACCGAACACTGGCAGTACACCCGCAGATTACAAACGATATCATCAACAGCGCCGCGCATCTGGTCACAACCGCTCCTTGGCCATTCTGAAACCTATCCGAGTGTGGCACAATCGGCAACAAAAAACGGTGACCCACAAAACAGATGAAGCGCTACGAAACAGAAGGATAGCTGAGTCCGAAGCGGGCTTTGTAATAGAGTCTTGCCGCCACAAATCCGACTATCAGGATTGCGGCATAAAATGGATAGAAGACGCAGGCAAACACCGACAGTGCGATAATCGAGATCTTGGTAGACAGCACGATCTGCTTCATCTTCTCAGACTTCATTGCCATGTAGAAGAACGGGAGCGAGACCAGCCCCCCGATCAAGAACGCAAAGTCACCGCACATCTGCGCCAGGATACACGAGAATACGACCAAGAATACCGATGCCTTCATTGTCGAACTGACACCCCACCGAACGCCGTGTGTTATCTTGCCCGTCGCTTTGTCACCTTCGCGATCCGGCAATGTAGTATTCAGGTAGATAGCACCCACACCGAATATGTAAGGCGTCGATTTGAATACGGCCTCCAGGGTAACATGATCGACAAACGCCCACCCGATCACGAACGGTAACATCCCGTGGCCGATCACGTTTGACCAGTAGCCGTGCGACGGTTTGCCTTTGAAATTGGTAATCGGCAGCGAGTACAATACGCCCAGTATCAGCACTGCAATCGACAAGAGGCCGATGCGTCGACTGACTGCAAAGCATCCGGCCGTACCTGCGGCGAACAACAGGACTGAGTACACCATTGCCGCCTGTTTCGATATCATCCCTTCCGCGAGATAGAACAATTTGCTGTTTCTTCGGTCGGATTCGATGTCGTAAATCTGATTGAACGTGTAAACCCCGCCATAAAGAGCTGAGATTGAAAGGATCAGCCCAAGAAATATCCAATCGAGGCCAAACAGACCGGAAGTCGTAAGGGGCGATCCGCCTTCGCCAGCAGTTGCCGCTCGGGCGCCGAGAATCAGAATCGTCCAGACCGGAGGAAACAGTACCGGCCGAGTGAAAAATATGTAGTCCAGGATCTTTTTCATTTCATAAGCACGACTGCTCGTCCGGCTTCTCACTTCAACATGCGGAAGCCGAAACCCGACACTGACCTGCCCTGCAACACAGGTTAGGCTAATTATTGCATGCCAATTCTGATGTCAAGATCAATTATCCGGAGGACTTCCCTCAAAACAAGCAGGAATGCGTCAATCCCCCCTTCCTTCATCAGGGTCTCCGACAAGAGGGATTGACCTTCAGGGCTTCAAGGCTGACAGCTGCTCATAATCGTCAGCGCCGATCCATCCCCGGAGCCTTCCGTAAGCATACGAAATCGACCAGCAAATCGGCAGACCGATTGCGAAGAGGACTAACGGCTGCCACGAATTGAGCTTGCCTTTCAGCCCCATCAGCGACGGCACAGAGTGGATCACCGCAAACTGCATGATGTAAGTGAAGAGGGAAGTGCGCCCGAATACCGAGAAGAACCATGTCACCCTGTCATGCTTGCCCCTGACGTCGATCCGAGTCATCAGAAAGGCATAAACAATCAGAAGAACTGCCAGATAGATAGGCAGCAGACTTGTGGTCCTGCCAGGGTAGATTGCCTTGAAGAAATCCAAATCCCAGGAGTCACCGAATTGCATCTTGAGGATTTTGTAAGCTGCCGTGAGAACAACACCGAGCGGCGCAAGCCAGAATGCTGTTCGTACCATATGCTTCGACAATGTCGATGCCGACAAACGACCTTTGCGAACTCCGTCAAGTCCTTCAGCCACGAAAGAGCCGAGCAGGAAGATCGCAAGCCACGGCACAAGCGGCCAACCGACCTGCAGAATCGACCTGTCCACTGTCTGTCCGAACACCGCTTCCTTCGCCATAGATAGAACGGGCGATTGAGGCATAAAGAACGCCACGGCAAAAGGAGTGAATGCAAGGACACAAACCGCAAGGACGATTCGAAAGCGGGTGCTGGTCGAGCGAATAATCAGCGGAGCTATCAATAGTGAAAGCCCTATTGTGTCTGTGATAGGATACTCATGGTTGAGTCCGTATAACGTCGAGCGCATCGCTGCGTCGTAGTAGAAGTACCGGGTGAGCCAGATCGCTGGGTGGGCAAGGACAATCAGGAGGATCGCCCTCTTTGCAAATCGGGAGTAGACTGCCTGCCAATCATTACGAGTGAAAAGAAAATAGCTGATCATCATCCCCGACACAGCCATGAACGCGACAGATGCAATCTTGGTCGTAAAATACACTATGAAGTCGGTTGTCGGCGTCAGCAGGTCAGGATTAACCAAGTGATACGAGTGCTGCAGCATGACAAGCGCCATGGCAATTCCCCGCATTGTGTCAATCGAGCGAATTCGGTTTCCGCCGACATTGTGCGGGAGTCTGATGTTGGCTGTTTCAGTAGATTTCGACAATTATCTCGTGCTTCCCTGAATGCGAATCGCACGGCCACTGACGGCAGCGGATCGATTGACAGTCATCTCAATGGCAACCGACATTTGGATTACACACCCGCTCTTGTGGACAGTTGAACGTAGTCATCAGCGCTGATCCATCCGCGCACTCTGCCGTAACTGTAGGATATACACCAGCAGATCGAACTGCCGACCACAAATAGAATCAGAGGTTGCCATGAATTCAGCGTGCCTTTTAGCCCAAGCAGGGCTGGTATGGAGTGCATCACAAGAAACTGGGTCATGAATGTGAACAACGAGGTACGTCCGAACACCGAGAAGACCCAACCCGCCCGGTTGTAGCTGCCGTTCACGTCTATCCACTGCATGAGATAGGAAAACAGCAGGAGCAAAGCACCGAGATAGATCGGCAAGAAAGTAGTCGTGCGGCTCGGGTAGATGGCCTGAAAGAACCGCAAGTCCCACCCTCCGCCGAACTTGGCCTTCAGAATCCAGTAGCAAACGGAGAGTAGGACGCCGATTGGAATAAGCCAGAAAGCTGCAGTTCTCATCCTTCGGGCAAGTTGCACGGAGGAGAGAAGTCCGCTTCTTACATCGGCGAGGCCTTTGGCAATGTATGATCCAAGAATGAAGATAGCCAGCCAAGGTAGAAGTGGCCAACCTATCATCAGGATTGCCCTGTCAGTGGTCTGGCCGACGACAATCTCCTTGACTATCGTTAGCGCAGACGACTGCGGCTGAATTAGCACGATTGCGAATCTCGCAATGACAAGTATGGAGGCAGCCACGATCAGTCTCGCTCTCGTGCTCGTTGCAAGTATGATGAATGGCGCTACAAGCAGCGAGAACGCAATCGTGTCAGTGATTGGATATTCGTGAAGCAGCCCATACAGTGGATCCTGCATCTTGGCATCATAGAAGAAATAGCGCATGAGCCAGACTATGGGACGGCCGATAAGCAGCAAGAACAACGCCCTTTTCGCGAAGCGCATGTAGACGGCAGTCCGGTCAGTCTTGGTGAAGAGGAAGTAGCTGATCATCATTCCGGAAACTGCCATGAATGCGACTGAAGCTACTCTCGTCGAGAAGTAGACCGCAAAATCTGCATAGGGATGTAATTGACCACTGCTGATATGACTGTACGCATGCTGGAAGATTACCAGCGCCATGGCGATTCCGCGCATGGTGTCAATGGAACGAATTCGACGCTTACCCGCGCGATGCGAGGCGGCGGCCGAGTTCAAATTCACTGTTCTTGCCGGCTCTTCCATGATGACTTCCAGCTACAATGCAGAAGCCGCGCAGATGGTGGCGGTGCGATCCTGCGCCCAACCAACGACGTGTGCGGTTATAACCGAATGGCCTTCTTTCGTCGTAAGCAACAAGAAACTTGTAACCCGATGAGGGTCGGTAGTTCCGTCGACGACCCCGGACAACGCGAACATCAATACACGAAGACAACGAGCGCTATGTACAACGTAGGCAGCGCAAAGAGAAGCGAGTCAAATCTGTCAAGCACGCCGCCGTGCCCGGGTATGATGTGCGACGAGTCTTTCGCGCCATAAGCGCGTTTGAAGATCGACTCGACAAAATCCCCAAGCTGTCCGATGACGGTTACAGCCAATGCCACCAGCGCAATCTCCCACTTTGGCAGGTGCTTCAGCGCGAACAGAGAGAACACAAGCCCCGCAATGGTGCCAAAAAACAACCCGCCTACGAATCCCTCCCAGCTCTTCTTCGGTGACACCACAGGTGACATCTTGTGTCTTCCGAACGGAGCACCGATAAAATACGCAGCGGTGTCGCAGATCCATATTACTGCGAATGCAAAGAGGATCCAGTAGGCGCCATCTGCACGAGCATCGGACGGCTCAGTATTGAGATTGCGGAGCAACACGAACGAATTGAAAAGGCTGATATAGAAAACGCCGAAGAAACTTGTGACAATCCGCGATGCAGTTCCGCCGACATCTCGTGTGAAAACTGCTGACAGCGATGTAAATGCAAAACAGACGTAGACAGCCAGAGTCATCATTTGCAGGCCGAAGTAGAAGACGGCCCAGTTGCCTGCCAGGAGCACTGCAAGAACCGTCAGCTCCGGAAATGGTCGGACATGGGCTTTGGTGAGCTTCAGATACTCCCAGAAACCGAGAGCAGTGAGGATGGACACGAAAGCAACGAGTGCGACTCCCCCTTTCAGAACAACAAGAACGAGCGCGGGAATGGCGATCGCCGCAACGATTACGCGGGTAAAAAGCTCCTTCATGCTAATGACGGGAGAGCTCGCCGAACCGTCTCTCACGATTCTGGAACTCCAGGACGGCTCTGAAGAAGTCGTCGGAAGTGAAATCGGGCCACAGAATGTCCGTGATGTACAGCTCGGTGTACGAAGTCTGCCACAGCAGGAAATTCGAGAGTCTCTTCTCTCCTGATGTGCGAATGAGGAGGTCAGGATCAGGCAGACCGCTCGTATAGAGGTACGAAGAGAATAACCCCTCGTCTATTCCGGAGATTGTGAGCTTTCCAAGTTCAACGTCACGGGCAATTCTCTTCACCGCCTGGAGAATTTCCGTGCGTCCGCCGTAGTTCAGCGCCAGGTTGAGAATCAGCCCGGTATTTCGCGAGGTCGACTTAATTGCGTGTTTCAGCGCGTTCCGTCGAGTCACAGGGAGACCGTCGATATGACCGGTCGCAATTAGCTTCACGTTGTTTTGATTCAGCTCATTCAACTCGCTTCGAGCCTTGTCGTAGAGCAGCCTCATGATGGCTGCGACTTCCGACCGAGGACGTTTCCAATTGTCGACAGAAAAAGTGTAGAGCGTGAGGATTTCGACGCCAATCACGGAAGCCGCCTGAACAACGGCCTTTACGGCCTCAACACCCGCCTCGTGGCCTTCGCTTCGGGGTTGACCGCGCCGGTTGGCCCAGCGGCCATTGCCGTCCATTATTACCGCAACGTGCTTGGGTACGTTGCCGGCATCCAGAATCTTCTTTGCAAGGTTACTGCGAGGCAAGCGGACACCTATCAGATTTCCATTATCTCTGATTCACGCTTCGAACCGACCTGATCGGTCTTCTTCGTGTAGTCGTCAATCAGCTTCTGCACTGCGTCGAAGCCGGAGTGCATATCGTCTTCAGAGATCGACTTGGCTTTCTCGGCTTTCTTCAGCTCTTCGTTGACCTCTCGCCTTATGTTGCGAAGCGCCACCTTGCCTTCCTCGAGATACTTCTTCACGAGCTTAACAAGCTCCTTGCGACGCTCCTCTGACAGCGGTGGAATGGGAATACGTATGATCTGCCCCTCGACCTGTGGGTTGAGCCCGAGATCCGATGATTGAATTGCTTTGGCCGTGTCCGTCACGGCATTCTTGTCCCACGGCTGCACAACCAGAAGTCGAGCCTCAGTAGCGTGAATGGACGCCACTTGCGTAATCGGCGTCGGAGTGCCGTAATAGTTGACTTTGAGGTTTTCGAGAAGCGACGGAGACGCTTTGCCTGTGCGAACAGAGGCAAGTTGATGACTGACCGCCTCCAAGGTCTTTTTCATTTTGACCTCAGCAGCCGCTATGATCTTATTTTTCATCCCTGTTCCTTCTCCTGAACGACAGTTCCTATCTTCTCGCCTGCAATAATCCGGCAGGTATTGCCTTTCCCATGCAGATTATACACAACGATGGGAATCCGATTCTCCCTGCAGAGCGCTATCGCCGCCGAGTCCATCACTCTCAGATTCCTGGTCAGGACCTCATCGTAAGAAACAGAATCGAACTTGACAGCGCGAGGGTTCTTCATCGGATCGGAATCGTATACGCCATCCACTTTGGTCGCCTTGAAAAGCACTTGGGCTTCGACCTCCATCGCGCGAAGTGCCGCGGCCGTATCCGTCGTAAAATAGGGATTGCCGGTTCCGGCAGCAAGAATAATGACCCGACCCTTTTCGAGATGACGCACCGCCCGCCGCCTAATATAGGGCTCAGCCACTTCTTCCATTCGCAGCGCCGTCATTACCCTCGTAAAGACGCCCCGTTTTTCGAGACAGTCCTGCAGCGCCATCGCATTGATGACTGTTGCAAGCATACCCATGTAATCGCCGGCCACTCTGTCGACCCCGCGCTCGGCTGCCGCAAGTCCTCGGTAGATGTTGCCGCCTCCGACGACCAAGGCGACCTGGACGCCAATATCGCGCGTAGACACGATCTCATCGGCGACAAAGTCGAGCATCCCGCCGTCGATACCGAACTGGCGGTCACCCATGAGAGCCTCACCTGACAGTTTCAGAAGAACTCGCCTGAAACACGGGTCCGGCATCTATTCTCCCAGTGAGAATCTCTGAAAGCGCCGAATGACCAGATTCTCACCCAGCTTGGCAATTGTCTCTTTTATGAGATCCGAAATGTTCTTATCCTGGTCGCGAATATAAGGCTGATCAAGCAAACAGACTTCCTGATAGTATTTCTCAAGCCTGCCCGTGACTATCTTGTCGACAAACTGCTCCGGTTTACCTTCATTCAGAGCCTGCGTCCGATAAATCGCCCGCTCGTTTTCGAGAAGCTTCTCATCAAGATCTTCACGCTTGACCACCTGCGGGTTGGCAGCGGCTATCTGAAGTGCAAGGTTCTTAGCTAACTCGCGAAACTCATCCGTCCGCGCAACGAAATCTGTTTCGCAGTTTAGCTCGAGCAAAACCCCGAGCTTGTCGCCAGGGTGGATGTATGATACAATTGCGCCCTCTTTCGTGACTCTGGAAGACTTCGAGGCCGCCTTCGCAATGCCCTTCTCGCGAAGAAGAGTCGTCGCTTTCTGAAGATCTCCTCCCGCCTCGGACAGCGCTTTCTTGCATTCCATCATTCCCGCGCCGGTCTTCTCTCGCAGTTCCTTGACTAAGTTGGCTGATATTTCCATTCTTATAACCTCTGCTACTGCTGTTGCCCGGACTCTGCGGGTAGACCCGGCTCCGAATGATGCTGTGCGTCGCTGCTCGTTGCGGAACTCATTTGTTCCCCGTAACCTGTCTGAGCATCGACTGCAACTCTTGATATTTCCCTCGTGATGATCCTGATCGATTTGATCGCGTCATCATTGCCGGCGATCGGAAAATCGATCGGATCAGGATCTGAATTGGTGTCGATAATCGCGATTATGGGAATCCCGAGTTTAGATGCCTCCGCAACCGCAATGTGTTCTTTTTTCGAATCTACGATGAATATCAGACCCGGAAGCATATTCATGTCTCTGATCCCGCCCAGCGTCTTTTCCAGCTTGCCCAACTCCCGTTCGAGTATTGCGACCTCTTTCTTAGTCAGCTTCTCAAACGTGCCATCGGTGCGCATAGCCTCTATGTCCTTGAGACGTTTGATGTTACGCTTAATGGTCTGGAAATTGGTGAGCATGCCGCCGAGCCAACGATCTGTAACATGAAATTGCCCGCAGCGGCTGGCTTCCTCTCTGATAACGAGCTGCGCTTGCTTCTTCGTACCGACAAAAAGAACTCTCTGGTTCTTCTCTATCACCTCTTTGACTTTTCTGCAAGCGCGATCGAGAGAGAGGAGGGTCTTTTTCAGATCGATGATGTAGATGCCGTTTTTGGACGTGAAGATGAACCGCTTCATCTTCGGGTTCCAGCGCCTCGTCTGGTGCCCGAAGTGGACCCCCGCTTCAAGAAGGTCCTTGATTGTGACTTCAAGCATCGAAACTCCTTTGTGGTTTAACCTCCACTCGTTTCACCTTCGGTGGGACGCTTCCGCGACCACCCACCGAATCCGCGAGTGTGTGACGATCGAAATAACTATCTCTTCGAGAACTGGAATCTCTTCCGAGCTTTGACCATGCCGTACTTCTTGCGTTCGACCTCGCGCGCGTCACGAGTCAATAGCCCAGCGGCCTTCAATGGCTCACGGAGCGACGCATCCATCCGTATAAGCGCCCGTGCAAGCGCGAGACGCACTGCTCCCGCCTGACCAGTCTTTCCGCCACCTGTCGCCCGGCATCTGAAACCGACCTTGCCTGTAGTACCCGTCACATCGAACGGAACCCTGATGTGATTGGCAAGAATCTGCCTCTCGATGTAATTCCTTACATCCAAGCCATTGATCGTGCAGGCTGGGTCGCCGGGAGTCAGCCACAGGCAAGCCGTCGCAGTCTTCCTTCGGCCGGTTGCATAGTAAATCTGCTGCTGCATTGATACCCTTCTATGAATACTAAGACACTAAATTCATGAGCCAAGTGTCAGAGACTCAGGCTTCTGAGCCTTGTGAGGATGTTCGGAACCTTCGTAGACGAAGAGCTTCTTGAGCATCTTTCTGCCGAGCCGATTCTTTGGAAGCATCCCCCACACCGCATTCCTGAACAGCCTGTCGGGAGTGTGATTCAAGTAATGCTGGAATGATTTCGACCGTAGACCACCCGGATAGCCGGTGTAGTGCAAATACTGCTTTTCGGTTCGCTTGTTGCCCGAAATCTCGATCTTGCTTGCGTTCACGATGATCACATAATCGCCGACGTCGATATGCGGAGTGTAGATCGGCTTGTTTTTGCCGGACAGAACCCGCGCTATCTTGCCGACCTGCCGACCGAAGGTCTTGCCCGCAACGTCGACCACGTACCACTTCTTGTTGACATCAGAAGGCTTAGGGATAAACGTCCTCATCCAATCTCCTCAAGATAAAGCTCAGCCAGCTATTATACTCCCTGATCGGAGTTTGTCAAGTCCAAGCTTTGCACTTACCCCACTTTTTCTATCCCGGTTCCCCGGCGAATTGTGGCTACCGCGTTACGCCGTACCATCAACGGTGCCTGGCGAAACTAACTTGACAGAACCGTCCCTGATCCGTCTATTGGCTCAGAGTCCATTCAGTTGATTGACGCGGAGGGGTTCCGTGGTCCTTTACGAGTCATATTCAGCACTTGTAGGTCCGAACTCCCGCAGTTCGGACTACTATGTCGAAACCACGAGGGTTTCGATCTACTCAGAAGGAGGTGATATGATGCGTTGATGGATGTAGTGTGGCACCCGCGTAGCACGGGCGTCTCGCCCGTGAGATCATGGCCGAGACGGCCATGCTACCGTAGCGGCATCCCGCAATGCGGGATCGTGCCGAGGGCACAACGGTGTTGTGCCCCTACACCAAATGAAAGGAG
>JAGVNY010000161.1 GCA_020053015.1 Candidatus Zixiibacteriota bacterium
CGGTGCAGGACCTCCGCCAAACACGAAGTTGATCAAATACACGATGTCATCGATATCGACTGGTGGATCGCCTGCTGCGTTCGCATCGCCAGGTGCGCAAGTAATGCCTCCGCAACCCGGACAATCGAGACCGTTTGCAATGATCCAGTTCTTGCCCTTGTCGATCAAAGAGAGCAGATCATTGACACCGCCGAGTGTCGATGCTTTAACCTTGCAGAACGTGTAGCATTCGCCAGGAGCGAGCGACACATTCTGAGCAACGACTTCCAGAGTGCTGAGATCTTCGATCGAATCGGGGTGCGATAATACCAGTCCGGTGTGGCTCGCAATCAGGCCACCGATCTTGGACGGGTGATAGCCGACTTGCGGAGCCACCCAGATATCGTTCTCAAGAACTTTTGCACCCGGGTTGTCATGGCAGAATGACACACCACCGGCGTAGTCCTCGTACGGAAGGCCAGGGACACCGTACTGATAGACCATGTTGCGAGTCGCGTCGCTTCCGGAACGGTTATCCCAGGTATTCTCGTTATCGTCGCCATCCTCGATGTCCCAATCAGTGCCTTCACCGATGTTCAGGACGACGGTGGATGCGCACTCGTTGCAGATCTTGACGCGCTCTATCATGACGCAAGTGTCGGGGTGGATCGGCACATAGTACTCGATCTCGCCGACGATACATGAGTCGATAGGATCGGCCCACTTGCCGTGCGCATACTCGTAAGTACCGGTTGTCAACGTCGTTACGGAATCAAGGCCGGCGAAGCCAACGCCATACTCCGAGCCGTCGAAGATGGAGAACCAAGTCGTAGTCGTATCGGCATCGAGAGAAATGATTACGCCCTCGTCATACAGAGGATGAATTCCCTCGGTAAACCAGAACATGTCAGCAGTCGAGTCAGGCACGCCGCCGCCAGCTCTCGGGACGTTCCAAACGCCGACAGACCAGCAGAATGTCGAAAGCAGCTTGCTCTCCGGCGGGAAGTACTTGCATGTAACAAGCACGACTGCCGGAATCGCGACGAGGTCGTTGCCAGCGGTACTGGTCAAGTTCACGGTAATCGTACCGGAGTACACTCCCGGAGTGTTGTGAGGGCCGACAATGCAGAGCAGCGTGTCGATGAAGTTAACGCCAGCCGTCACTGTTCCGCTCGCTGGAACCACATTCAGCATGGCCAGGTTATCCGAGACGGAGTAGTTGATCGGAACGTTACCCTTGTTCCTGATCGTGACCAGGAACGTGTCGATCTTCTGAACGTTGCACTGATCACTCGGAACCGATGTACCAGGAGCTATAGCCACAAACTGAGAATCAGGAGTGTAGCTGTAATCGAAAACAGGCTCCGGCGCAAAGCACGGCATCTTGTAATACATCATGGCGTTGTTGGTTTCGTCACCGTCATTGCCTGTCGGTTCATTGCGAATGCCAGGACCGGCATCATTGTCGTCCACGTAGAAGATGTGCAGATTGTTCACGCAGTACTGCGGCATTGATGCCCAGCTTTCGCTGTGGCAGTTAGGCGCAGCGCACGGAAGAATCTCAATGGTGTCCGGAGGATGAATGGCAAAGCTCGTCCAGGTGTTCGTGACGTTGACTGCCGATCCCTGCTTGACCGGACCGAGTGTGCGACCCTGTCCAGCCGTCGTATACGGATCATATGCGGGCAGAGAACCGTTAGGTCCCCATGTCAAACCGCCGTCACTGGATGCGCTCAGGAAAATGTCGGAATTCGCGCCGAGATCAGGCGAGTCGGACAGATCTCCGTTGGCATCCGTATCATCCCACTGAACGTGAGCGCCGAACCGAGTGAACGAAACGTACATGATGTCGTTGCCGCCGACCTCACAAATCGAGAGAATCGGTTTGGCCACCGCTGCGTTGAATGCGCCGAATCCTCCAGCCTGGAAGAGCGCTGGCGCAGAGGCATCAAACGCAACCGAGATATTCGTCTCGAGCGCAAATTGCGAACTCCAGTGCCACATCATCGACTGGAAGTAGACCGCACAGGGTTCGCTCTCATTCACGTCGTTGAACATGCAGGGCCACACTATGTGCAGGAAGCCGTCATTGTCGTAGATCGCAGCGACGTCCGCCCAAGCCATGTAAGGCATCTGGTTCCAAGTCTTTGTATGACCATTGGAGTAGTCGGTAACATTGAGCTTCGGACCCCATGTGATACCGCCATCGGTGGACTCCGTGTACATCACGTCGTTCTCGAGCTGCGTGTTCTTGCAGCCGCTCATCCTGACATCGAGCGTGTCGTAGTAGATGGTCTTGAGATACACGATCGCGACTTTGTCCGAGTTCGGATCTGCGACTACGATCGGGTTGACTGTGTGAGTCGAATCGATGAGTGTGCCGCAGCTATCGCTGAACTCAGCAATCCCATCGCCGTCGTGATCCAGCTTGCCGTCCTGCCAGCGATAGTAAACAATCGACTGGACTTCACCGGAGCCTGCAGCAGTAGGCGGGGATTCTGCAGCGACTACATGGATGACCTCGTGAGGTCCGGCAGTTGCCTGCCATGCGAGCTTCGGCCAAAGGTAGGTGCTTTGTGTCTCGTAGTTGCCAGTTATTGTACCCTGGCAGTTTATACGGCTCAAAGGCACGGGCGGGCCGGGACATATCGCGACAGAGTAGGCGCCGGTCTGTGTGCCGACTTGCGAGCCTGTGCGCGAAGTGTATAGCGCCGAGGATGTTCCCTCGTGCCACGCCGCGACACCGAACCCGTTAGTCAGATTGACCGTCACTTCGCTGTAGCCACCACCAACACCGGACTGGGCAAGACCGCCGGCGAGACCGCTGCCATTCGCCCAAGCACCAGTACCAGCACTGACGCGGTCGTTCTTGTGGATGTAGCGGCTGCCGCCAGCAGTTGCCCTATCCATCCACAAAAAGTGGACGGCAGAGCCAGCCAAACCGTCCCAGGAAATCATACGGCCCATCGAGCCGTTCTGGAAATAGTCCCAGTAAGTACAACCGGCTGTATCGCCAACCGGTTGCGGATTGGGACCCAACGCCGGGGCTCCAACCGGACCGAAATTCATCGGCACGTCCTCAACGCCGTCGATAATGGCCTTTCTCAGATCATCCGCATTAACGGACTTACTGACTTGAAGGTCAGCCGCCGGCGCAGAAGCTGCGACAAATGCCATGAGGAGAAGAACTAATGCGAGTCTCCTTGTCATCTGTTGCTCCTTTCACTGCTTCGAAACCTGTTGTTAATTCATCACTTCCACACTATGGGCACACCCTTACACATCCCTATGAATGTGCGCTGTGCCGACAAGATCAAGACCAGAATTCCCTACCTCCACCTCCTTCCGGGCATAGATTAGTGTTAGCGTTGTTAAGACGTTCCTTAAATGAGTCAGTGATTCAACTCGTGATGAGTAGTATGGGCAGCGATTTCGATGAATCTATACTCAGATTATCACAGCTTCCTGTCGTATAGGAATGCGTCCACTCACTGCCTTTTGAGCACGCTCCTCAGCAAGCGAAGAGCATATCGATAGGAAAATATTAACTTGGCTCTCTACCTACAACCACTCATTCCAGTACGTCACTATAATATCTCCACCATTTCTTTTTGTCAAGGCTTTTTTGGCCGCATTACACTCATGTGTCGTGGAAGTTCCAAAACAGAAGCGGCCTCATATCGAGGCCGCTTTCACAGGTTTTCCGGATTGAATCTGGTCTATTTCGGGCACGTACAATTGGGCGGAGCGCCGCCAAGGAATACATACCCAATGAGATGGGTAATGTCGTCAATATCGACCATGACATCAGGGCAATCGGTCCGGTTGACGTCACCCGAAATAAGTGGATTCGGGGCTGGACCCGATTGGAACACGTAGGTGATTATGAACACGATGTCGTCGATGTCTATGAAGCCACTCTTGTCGACATCACCGCAGACGAACTCCAGCACATATATTTGGGCTGCAACAGTATCCGCATAGACGCCGTCAGCACCGACAAAGGACATGCTGAATGTCTGAGCAGCCTGAGCCGACGACGGAGTGAACGTGAAGCTACCCGCGCCGTTGAGAGAATCCACGAATGTGGCGTTGGCCGGCAAATTCAACGCTGACAGCTGAATATCATCTCCCTCGGGATCGACAGCCCATATCCGAGACCTGAATGTGCTTCCGAGATCGACCGTATCGATCGGTGCAAACGGCACGTGAAGAATCGGGGGCTGCGGACCGGCGTCTACGACTTCGATTCTCACCGTTTGCGTATCAAACCTGAATGTCGGATCCATGACCTGAAACCGGATATCGTACGATCCGGACTGGTCAAACCACGGATAGAAGTAGAACTCAGACGTGTTGTAGTCTACCGCGGTTAGTCCGGAGTTAGCTGGCGTGGGCGAATACGTGAGTGCAAAGACTGTTCCGAACGGAGAATCCGGGTCATAGTACGATATCTCGAACTCGACGCTGTCTCCTTCGGTAACCGATATCGGCGTCACTATGGGATTGAGAACAGGACGCTGCGGCCTGTCGACGACTGTCACCTCGAAGTCCTTCTGCACGTACAGAGTGGTGTCTTCTCGGTCCTTGGCAAACACACGGAAAGAGTACGGGGCCGTTCTGCCCTGAAAGAAGCTCGGTGTGAACGTGATCGTTCCCATGTTGTTGTTCGAGTCGACGACCTCCACATTCGCATAGAGCGGAAGCAGGGTATCGACTTGTGGTTCCGGTAAGTTGTCCAGGCCGCTGACACGCAGAATAGGCGAGACCGAGTCAGGGTCAAGTGCTTCCATTCCGATGACAGCGACCTCACCCTCGTTGATTGTAGTATCGCGATCCCATATCTCGTCGTGACCCTCAGTCCAGTTCTGCCACAGGTACATGGTCAACGGTGGCCGATTGTTGTTCTGGATTACCACGGTGATGTCAACGTAGTCCTCTAAGAGTGCATCTGATCCGTCGGTAGCTGTGAATCGAATCGGATACACTCCGGAGTCGTCGAAAGTGGTCTCCCACTCGAAGAAGCCAGAGTAATTCAAACTGTCGGCGAAGGTCGCTCCCGGAGGCACTCCGGTTGCCGTGAGAATCGGCACGACAGAGTCAGCGTCAGTGTCATAAACCTTGAACACCAAGTCATCAAGCTCCTTGGCAATGATCGTGTCGGCCAGTCCGTCGTTGATGTTTATGACTGTGCTGCCGCGTACGATCGTCGTTAAGAACGGGAATTGATTGCCGGCATCCAGCACGGTTATCGTGACGACACCGGTGTCTCTCATGCCGTCGTCGTCACGAGCGATGAACCTGAAATCGTAAACCCCAGCCTGCACATAGACGGGCTTGAATTTGCATGATGCCGCGCCGTTGCCGGAGTCGACGAACGCAGAGTTCAACGGGCGTACAATGCTGTCGAAGTCTATGTGCGGAATCGTCGAGTCAGGATCAACCGCGCTGATTCTGAAGCTGATGCTATCGCCCTCCATAACAGTAATGGGGTCAGGCACGCTGATAATAGGCGCTTGCGGATCGTTGTAGATCTGAATCAGCACGTTCTCGTTGTCGGTGTAGATTCCGTCCGTCGCGTAGAATTTGACGCTTATCAACCCACTCTGAACGTAATCGGGAACGAACCTGAATGTACCGATGCCATTTCCGGAATCCACGAATGCGGCGTTTCGCGGCAGAGTCGATGTAAAGAGCGTAATGAACGGACCGTCAGGATCCGTCGCCGAGATATTAAACTGTAGAGTGTCTCCCTCGGTAACCGCTCGAGGTCCGATTTGCGTAAGAACCGGTGGTTGATTCGCAGCCACGACCGTAATCATGACCTTGATCACGTTCGTCATCGGAGGATTCTCGTTGTCGGCGCAAAGGAAGATGGCTGAGTCTACTCCGACCTGCGACGCGAGTGGTTTGAATTTGAACTTGCCTATGCCGAGTCCGGAATCAACGAAGGTTGAGTTAGCCGGTTTTCTGATAGCGCTCAGAATGAGGGATCCGCCATTGGGATCAGTGGAATCGGTCGCGCGGAGCCTAAGCAGAAGCGAGTCGCCGATAAGCACTGACTGGGGTCCTACCGGATCAAACTGAGGAGGACGATTGACATCATTGATTGTTATCGGTACAACCAGCATACCGACAGCGGGCGGGAAACCGTCGTCGATTGCGGCGATTCGCGCTGTGTCCAAACCTGCCTGATAGTATGATGGAATCAGCGTGAACAGACCACCGCCGTTGCCAGAATCGGCGAAGGTCGAGTTCTCAGGCCCGTCAGAGAGGAACAACGTGAAACCATCGCCATCAGGATCGGTTGCACGGACTGCGAACTGGAGGAAACCGCCTTCGTTCACCATCTGCGGTCCTACAGCTACGAAAGCCGGCGGCTGATTGCCGACATCTGTGACATTGACTCTGACAAGCTCTGAATCGGCAAGTGTGCCGTCGGAGGCGATGAATCGCACGAAATAGACACCGAATTGAGTGGAGTCGGGCATGAAGACAAACAACCCTCGGCCGTTGAGACTGTCAGTGAAGGTGGCATTCTGTGGCAGCAGCAAAGCGGTCAGCAACGGCAAAGTCCCGTCTATGTCACTCGATGACACTATGACGGAAAGAGTGTCAAGGATGTTGATTGTCAACTCGCCTATCGGATTCAGGACAGGCGGGTGATTGCCGGCGTCGTTAACGGTGACGGTCACCATCTCTGTGTCTGCCAATGCTCCGTCCGACGCGATGAACCGGACATTGTATGAGCCCGCTTGCGCGAAGTCAGGATTGAAGTTGAATGTGCCGGTACCGTTACCAATATCGATAAACGTGGCGTTCAGTGGAATGTCCTCTGCAGTCAATACCGGTGTTGTGCCGTCGACATCGGTCGCGCTAACTCCGAAATTTAGATTCAGTCCCTCAGTCACGAGTTGCGGCCCGATAGCTGCAAGAATCGGTGCCTGATTGCCAGCATCGTTCACAGTGACTGCCACGATCTCTGTGTCCGCAAGAGCTCCGTCCGATGCGATGAAGCGGACGTTGTATATGCCTGACTGTGTGAAATCAGGATTGAAGTTGAATGTGCCGGTACCGTTGCCATTGTCAATGAACGTAGCGTTGGTCGGTACATTCTCTGCTGTCAACGAAGGAGTTGTAAGATCAGGATCACTCGCCGACACGCCAAAGTTCAGATTGAGACCTTCGGTAACAAGACGTGGACCAATGGTTGCAAGCACAGGAGCCTGATTGCCAGCATCGTTCACAGTGACTGCTACGATCTCTGTGTCAGCAAGAGCGCCGTCCGATGCGATAAACCGGACGTTGTATACACCAGCCTGTGTGAAATCAGGATTGAAGTTGAAGGTACCGGTGCCGCTGCCATTGTCTAAGAACGTGGCATTCAGGGGTACACTCTCTGCTGTCAGGGAAGGCGTGGTAAGATCGGGATCACTCGCCGACACGCCAAAGTTCAGGTTCAGACCTTCTGTCACAATCTTCGGCCCGATAGCTGCAAGCACGGGAGCCTGATTGCCTGCATCGTTAACGGTGATAGCTACGATCTCTGTGTCAGCAAGAGCGCCATCAGAAGCAATGAACCGAACGTTGTATATGCCTGACTGTGTGAAGTCTGGATTGAAGTTGAATGTGCCGGTGCCGTTGCCGTTGTCTAAGAACGTGGCATTGGTCGGTACATCCTCTGCTGTCAGTGTCGGCGTGGTGAGATCAGGATCGCTCGCTGACACGCCAAAGTTCAGATTGAGACCTTCAGTAACAAGACGTGGACCAATGGTTGCAAGCACAGGAGCCTGATTGCCTGCATCGTTCACAGTGACTGCTACGATCTCCGTGTCAGCAAGAGCACCATCAGAAGCAATGAAGCGGACGTTGTATATGCCTGCCTGTGTGAAATCAGGATTGAAGTTGAATGTGCCGGTACCGTTGCCGTTGTCTAAGAACGTCGCGTTGGTCGGTACATTCTCTGCTGTCATCGAAGGCGTGGTGAGATCAGGATCGCTCGCTGACACGCCAAAGTTCAGATTCAGACCTTCAGTAACAAGACGGGGACCAATGGTTGCAAGCACGGGAGCCTGATTGCCTGCATCGTTCACAGTGACTGCTACGATCTCTGTGTCCGCAAGAGCGCCGTCAGATGCGATGAAGCGGACGTTGTATATGCCTGACTGTGTGAAATCAGGATTGAAGTTGAATGTGCCGGTACCGTTGCCATTATCGATAAACGTGGCGTTCAGTGGGACATTCTCTGCCGTCAATGCTGGAATAGTAAGATCAGGATCGCTCGCTGACACGCCAAAGTTCAGATTCAGACCTTCGGTAACAACCTTCGACCCTATAGCTGCCAGCACAGGAGCCTGATTGCCAGCATCGTTCACAGTGACTGCCACGATCTCTGTGTCCGCAAGAGCTCCGTCCGATGCGATGAAGCGGACGTTGTATACACCAGCCTGGGTGAAGTCTGGATTGAAGTTGAATGTGCCGGTGCCGTTACCGTTGTCTAAGAACGTGGCATTGGTCGGTACATCCTCTGCTGTCAGTGTCGGCGTAGTAAGATCAGGATCGCTCGCTGACACGCCAAAGTTCAGATTCAGACCTTCGGTCACGACCTTCGGCCCGATAGCTGCAAGCACAGGAGCCTGATTGC
>JAGVNY010000230.1 GCA_020053015.1 Candidatus Zixiibacteriota bacterium
ACATCACCCCGTTCTTCCTGACAAGATCAAACACCACGCAGCATGCGATACGATGCCGCAGAATTAGCTCAGCTGTGCGTAACCCCGCTCTGAAATCATCGGGCTTTACCACAAGTACCCGCGCGAGATCAACGCCTGATGACTCCGCCGCCGATGGAAAGAACGAGCCGCTGAAATCGAGATATGTAATCGTGTGGTTTCGCGTCAGCGCGGCGAGAATTCTGAATAAGAAGCTGGTCTTACCTGACGAAACTTTGCCGGTGATCTCGATAAGCTGCCCGCATGGTATCCCTCGTTGCACGAAGATTGAATCCAGCTCCTTGATATTGGTGACAAATGTTACCTCCGAGGCAACCTCGTTACGCGAGGCCGCAGGCCATTTATCCTTCACGAGTTTTTTAAGTTCGATAAATGATAGCGATGAGCGATTAGAAGGATGGTTGCTTGCGAGTTTCGAAGCGTCGGGAAAGAATCCCCGACGCCGCTGTGAGCCTGTGTCGGGTTTCTTCTCGCGCTTCGCGCAATCCGGAACCCGACCTACGACAATCTCATATTTCGCTACTTGTGAGGCAGCCTCTTCTTTCCTGACAGCATTTGGTTCGTCGATAGCGTCGGGAAAGGATCCCCGACGCCGCTGGAGCGACGCTTGTTTGTCAAAATGATTCGTCATAACGAACACCGGCGTTTTCAACATCTTGTCCACACATCTCACTCGTATATCCACATCGACCAATACTGCACATATGTTCAGTATTAAGATAACGCAGAGGGGTGTTTTGTCAATCGCAATCTTATAATATATTGTATGACAACATCTTATCTCCTCCGCCGGTCTGTGAAGAAAACTATCTTCAGTGCCGATAGTAAGAAAAGTATTGACACCTGCACAAATGTGCAGTATATTGTGGTGAATGCAGGAGGTAGTGAAGAATATGGAACTGGTTATTGACCACTGGACGAGTAACTCGGATTTGGAGAAGGCTTTTGGTTCGTCACTTGGGCGAGAGTTGTTTGACCGAGAGGCAGAAAATCCTGGCTTTGCCGCAACGCCGAAAGACCGGTGCCCGGACTGTGGCGGTGTGATGCTGCATCAGTCTGCCTGTAGTCTTTGTCCGTCGTGTGGGTACAGCCGTTGCGGCTGATATGAAAGGTTCTGGGGGTGTTATGAAAATATCGACTCTTGTTGAGTATGGTTTGCCGCAGGTACTTGTGGATGTCTGGAGGGAAAAGCAGGGGGAGGATCTGTTGCCGCTTCAGGAGCGGGCGATAAAGGAGCACGGGCTTTTCGATAGTCGGTCGCTGATCATATCCGCTCCAACGTCGTCTGGCAAGACTTTCTGTGGCGAGCTTGCGGCGGCGCGCGCTCTTGCCGAGCGACGGAAAGCACTGTTTCTGGTTCCATTGAAAGCGCTGGCGGAAGAGCGATATTCGGAGTTCATAGGCAAGTACGAACCGCTCGGTATTCGAGTAGTTCTATCGACTCGGGATCATCATGAATTCGACAGAAAAATCGAGACCGGCGATTTCGATCTGGGAATCGTCATCTATGAAAAATTCAATCAGATTCTTATTCGCAATCTCGATCTGCTCGGTTTGATCGATCTCATCGTCGTGGATGAACTGCAAATGCTTGCCGATCCGAGCCGTGGCGCATTGCTCGAGATGGCTTTGCTCAAGGCGCTGTCTTCGAATTACAAATGCAGGATAATCGGCCTTTCAGCTGTGCTTTCCAATGCAGCGGAGCTTGCAGACTGGTTCGATGCGCGGCTCCTTGTCGACACTCACAGACCTGTCGAGTTGCGTCAGGGGGTGTTGTTCAACGATAAGTTCTCATTCCGGTGTTTCAATTCTGGCGAGCGAGGTACGGAGAGCATGGCTCCCGTCGCTGACTTATCCACCGGGGAGCTGCTTCTTGAAAATGTCGCGCGGCTGGTGACCGAGGGCGAGCAGACGCTGGTTTTTCTCAAGTGCAAGGCAGCGTGTGTTCAGCTTGCGTTGCTTCTGGCGGAACGTCTGCCGTGCGCATCGTGCGAAGAAGCGGTTGAAGAGCTTTTTTCGGGCGACGAGACTCTTCTTCGCGAACCGCTTGTGAGCGCGATCAAACGCGGGATTGCATTCCATCATGCGGATTTGTCTTACCGTGAGCGGGGTATCATCGAACGCTACTATCTATCCGGCAAGATCAGGGCAGTATTTGCCACGACTACATTGTCGCTGGGGCTCAATCTTCCCGCGCAGACAGTTTTTCTGGAAACTTACAAGTATAGGCAGGGAGAGTACACCGGTCGACCTCGTCTTGAGGCGCTTTCGTGGAATGAGTATGAAAATATGTGCGGACGCGCGGGTCGACTGGGATTCTCCGGAGCTTTTGGTCGTTCCGTTATCGTTGCGTCAAATGAAATCGAGAGTGAGGCTCTTTGGCGAAGTTACGTGCACGGCAAACCCGACAGACTTGTCGGTCGTCTTTTCTCCCGAAACTTGGCGGATGTTTCACTCGACTTGGTCGTGGCGAAACGCAGAATACAGCGCGACGGCATAGTTGAAACGCTTCGAAGCACGTTTAGCGATGTCCCCGAGGATGTCGAATCGCTGGTGGGCGATGCCGCCGAGACTCTGCTTCAGGAGCGACTCATTTCCGACAGGGACGGAGTTTTTTCTCCGACGACGTACGGTCAGAAGCTCGCTTCACTTGGAGTGTCTGTTAGGACGGGCTCGGCGGTACGCAGGTTGTTTTCGTCATCAAGCAAGCGCTCGTCAGTTGAGTGGCTGTACGAGCTGTGTGACAGTTTCGAGGGAAGAGGGATTCATGCTGCAGGTTTTGTTCCTGAGTCGGCCGATCAGGAATTTCTCCGCAAGCTGCGGTCACTTCTGGGTGGTGATGTGTCTCCTGCAGGCGGTCTCGGGAATATAGTGAATGACCCGGTCACGTTGGATCGTGGCACGACGTCGCGAATCCGGCTGGTTCTTGCGCTGCACGATTGGACTTTGGGACGTGATCTCAGAGAGATTGAATCAGACTGCGGGATTCATGCCGGCACGATCCAGAATGCGGGAGAGACCATCGGGTGGCTTACGGAGAGTGCGTTTGTCCTTCTCGGAACGCTGGGTATTCCTGTAAGGCGAAGGGCCTTTCTGAAGAAACTGTCCTTCGAGTGCCGGCACGGTGTTCCCTCAGCTTGCAGAAGGCTTCACTCAATTGCGGGCAGGCATCTCTCACGGTGCCAGCTGCTCGCGCTTTATCGCGAAGGGATCTCAACTCCTCACGCGCTGCTGTCATCGGATCGCAGTTTTCTTGCGGGTATCATAGGACATTCAAGATTGGAGGCTCTTATGGAGAGCGTTCACGGAAAGGTTTATGAAACCGACAGGTCGTACGGAAAGGCAGGGAGGGTGGACGGTGTGCCACGGCGACTTCATCTCACCGGACTGACTTTCCGCGACAGGTTCAGAATCAGCCTTTTGGGTGTTCCGATTCTTCTGACACCCAAGAGCTTCAAGTATCTCTTCAAGCTCGCGGCTCATCGCAAACTTGGAGGCGATGGGTGGCTGGACAAAGAGCAGCTTGAGCCTGGTTTCAATCAGGCGCGCTACCTATACAATCTCAAGAAAGAAATGGGCACATCCCACGGGAGAGACTTGATTGAGAACGACCGCAGGGGCGCATACAGGATTGCTGTGCCGCCGGATGAAATCGCATTCGATTTCGCGTCGCTCACGGGATTTGAGGACTTCGAGGTCGCGGACCTTACGCAGAAGCTGATGGCTCAGAGTTCGTGAGGCATATCGGACGCCATTCGGACTTGGCCGAGTGCGGGACTGTGCCTCCGAGGATGCACGCGCTGCTACCTCCGATTCAGGACTCGCCGTCATCACGAGTCGTGGCGGATCTTGCGATCCCGACGTTTAACATGTCCGACATCGCAGTGAAATGGAAGAGACGCTGCTGCATGCTGCAACTGTTTCAGTGTGAAACGATCTCCTCGCATAGAGTGAGTAGGTCGGCCTCCTGAGTCACGTTGGGCGTGACGCAGAAGGCCGACAAGTCGGTGTCGGGTTTCTTCTTGGGCTCCGCGCAATCCGGAACCCGACCTACTCCAATCAAGCATTTCGCTACTTGTGGGACAACCTCCGATCTCGGCGCATAGAGGCTTGGCGGGGCGGAATGTGTCCGTGATGAATCTTTTGCGCAAGAGCAGGTATTGCGCACTTCGATTCGTCCGATACGATAGATAGAAGAATTGCCAGGGTGGCCTCTTCGGCGTGCAACCCTATGGGAAAGGAATCCGGAGACGAAATGGGACCCGTTGCGTACCCTGTACTTCCGCTGCTGACCACCGTTGTCTTCCCCGGCACTGTTGGAACTCTGCACATCATCAGAAAGCAGAGCATAAACCTGATTCTCGAGAACAAAGACAAAGAGCAGGGCATTGTATTGTCTCTCGCCAAAGACGTTTCCGCGAGTCAGATGCTCTGCAAGGATTTGAACGAAATAAGCGTTCTTGCTCAGATTGTGAAGATTCAGGAATCGCTTAAGGACAGCATTGAAGTTACAGTGGCCGCTGAGAAACGGGTCCGAATCACCCGATTTGTAACTGAGGAACCGTATCATACCGCGTACGTAGATGAGGTCGAGGAAGACGTCAGCAACGTTCACGAGCAGTTGTCATCCACAAGCCGTATAGCAGAACTTGTCGAAAAACTTGTTAAGGGCGACAACCACTACTCGCCCGAGCAGTGCAGCCTGTTCGATCTTTCGCGCGATGAACCGGGGTTCTATTGCGACACTGTCGCAAATAGACTCCACATCTCGCTCGACGCGAAGCAACGCGTGCTATCGGCTTTGAGCATTACTCAACGTGCCGGCATTCTGCTCGGAATAGTCACCGAGGAGCTGCAACGAATCTCCATCGAGAACGAGCTGCGATCCAAAGTCGAACTCTCCATCGGGAAGCACCAACGTGAGAAGTTTCTGAGGCAGCAGCTTGCCCAGATCAGACGCGAGCTGGGAGATGATGATCCGGACGACAAGCTGATAAAGGAGTACTTCGAACGAATTGAGACCAGCCCCAATCTCCCGGACCATGTGAGGAACAGGGCTCTTCTGGAGACCGAAAGGCTCAAGATGCTGTCTCCCGCTTCGGCCGAGTACGGCTCTACCAAGAACTATTTGGATCTTCTGCTCCAGCTGCCCTGGAATCGTTTCCAACCCGAAGAGAATGACATTCCGAAGATTGAGGGAGTTGTATCAGCCGGATACTATGGCCACGAGTCCGTAAAAACTCAGATCCTCGAGTATTTGGCGGTTCGAAAGCTCACATCCGACATCCGATCACCGGTGCTCTGTCTGGCCGGTCCTCCCGGGACTGGGAAGACTTCGTTGGGACAGTTGATTGCCGAGGCGCTTAACAGGGAATTCGTCGTTCTCAACGCAGCGAGCCTTACATCTGTGGAGGAAATACGGGGCACGAATCGTACTTTTCTGGGGGCGCTCCCCGGTCGTGTGATTCGGGCGTTCGCAGGTCTCAAGAGCTGCAATCCTGTGGTGTTGCTCGATGACCTCGACAAGCTTTCCGAACACCAGCTTGGGCTGAGCCTGCCGCTGCTGCTCGTCGAGCTGATCGACCCGCGCCAGAATAAGACATTCGTAGATCACTACCTTGGTCTGCCTTTTGACCTATCTCACGCAATCTTCATAGCGACGATCGATTCGGTGGACGCTGTGCCGGAATCGCTTTCGGGCAGAATGGAGGTTGTAGAGTCAGCCGGTTATATTGAAGAGGAGAAGGTCGCGATAGCGCGGCAATTCATTATCCCCAAACTGATGAAGAGGCATAAGCTTAGTGCGTCAGATCTCAAGTTCTCGCCCAACGCCATCAGGCGAATCGTGAGGCATTATACCCTCGAATCCGGAATACAGGGTCTCAAGCGGGAGCTGGAGATAATGTGCAGGAAGTGCGTGAGACAGAAATCATCGAGCGGCAGAGTGGCGTGGAGAGTTACGGAGAAGAACCTCGAGCGTTACCTCGGCACTCCAGTTTATATTCCTGAAGTCGCGGAGACTCAGCCGGAAGTTGGCGTCGTGACGGGTCTTGCCTGGACAGGATCAGGTGGCGAGCTGATGATGGTCGAGGGTCTTAAGATGCGCGGCTCCGGCAACGTGATCACAACCGGCTCGCTCGGCGACGTGATGAGGGAATCGATTCAAGCGGCTCACTCCTTCATTAGGTCAAAAGCTGACTTGCTTGGGATCGATTACTCCGACTTCGGCAACTTTGACGTTCATATCCACTTCCCCTCGGGCGGAATACCAAAGGATGGGCCGTCAGCCGGTCTTGCAGTGTGCATAGTGATTGCGTCCGTCATGTCCAACTGCCCGATACGCAATGACATCGCCGTTACGGGTGAAGTCTCGCTGCGAGGGAAGGTGCTTCCGGTGTCGGGTACACGGGAGAAGATAGCCGCTGCGCATCGAGCCGGTATCTTCACTCTCGTGATGCCGTCAGGCAATGAGAAAGATATCCATCTTCTTCCGCCGCAGCTGAACAAGGAGATGTCTTTCGTGTTTGTCGAGAAAGTGGAAGACGTTTTCGAGCATACGCTAATCGACTTCAACCCCGAGGTTCTATCCCTCCAGCAAATGCTGCAGAACGAGATCGTCAAGGCAACCAAGAACTTGCAGAAGCAAAGTCAGTTCAATATGGCTCAGTCGGGAGCAGGAGCTCACAAGCGCAAGCGCTCAGCTGCAAGAAGACGCAAAGAGCGGTAGGATTCTGATCCCAATCGGCACCGCTGCTGTTCCAATTCCGAGGAGCTATAGATTCCCGGCAAAATAGCTCGACTCACAAAACCATTGACAATCGACCTGCATGAGACTATAGTACTCTTAACCATCGACATTGTCCCCTTACTTCTGTACTGACAACCGCCGCCTGCTCGAGTGTCTATGCCTGATGCCGGGGTGCGACCGTTAATTGTGTTGCTGGCCGCACGATTCCGCTTCAGACCCGTGCTCAGGTCAGGGTTGTGCGGGACATCTGATTCCGCGTGCAATGGAGAGGAGGGTCTTTAAGAACGGTTAACAGGGGGGGACACTTAATTGCAAACCTGCAACTGTTGAGGGAGGAATGCTGTTGTGAATTTAATCAATCAGTACAGACCTTGGGTCTATCTCACGAGGAAACGGACTAGCCGAATCGCGTTTTTGGCTGGATGTGCTGTCGCCATGATCAACGTCTTTTCGCTGCTGCCAGCAACTTCAATCGCGCAGCCTGGCCCGCCTGTGGACCAAAACAAGTACCGTCCGGATCTGATGCTCTTCTACCTGGATTCTGACGCTGACACATGGCATGACCCGGGCGAAGTGTTCGATGATGCCAGTGGAGGGGGATATGTCAGCAAGAACGATAACAGCTGCTGGATGGCGAGCGCAAGCAACATGCTGATGTATGCCGGACACGCTAACCCATATGGCCAGCCTGCACCGGGTGCGCCCGGATGGCTTGGAAATGGCGGCGCTCCGTCACCGAGCGTAAGTTCGTGGGGTAACGTCTACTCTGTTGGCGGCGGCGGAAGTGCAATGACTTGGGACGACGGAGGTTTTCAGCATTGGGCGATTGCTCACGCTGGCATTGAATGTCCGCCTCCGGCGTACGCTCTTCAAGAATTTACGCCCGGCACATGGCTTATCGATCCCGTTACTTGGTGTAAACACCGAATTGACATGGGGTTTCCTGTTGGGCTGACTGTTTGGTGGGGTAGCCCACCAAAAGGAACATTGCCGGGGAGAGTGGACCTCACGAAGGATTTTGGCTAACATGCAATCACGTTGTGGGACATCGATGAAACGGCGAAAACGGTCACGATAACTGATTCAGACGACAATTTCTCAGGCGCCAGGCAATGCAGCTATACCTACACAGGTTCAGACTGGGTGATCAAGAATCTGTACGTGGGGGTGGATGCGCACGTGAATTATACTGTGTCGCTCTGCGCTGGGTGCCCTACGCTGGCAGAATGGGCAGTCATTGTGCTTGTCTTAGCGCTGCTCGCTGTCGGTGCCTGCTGTCTCCTGAGACGGAAGGAGGCTGCTCCAATCCTGCCCGCGTGATCGCAGCCTTTGCGACCGTCTGAACTGCAAATGGAATTGGCGGGAGCGGAGCCGGAGACGCTCCCGCCTGAGTGACTGCAGCGCAGGATGATTTGCAGAAAGTTGTCGGAAGGGGCACCGGTCGTTACAAATACGGAGGATGCCCGATCCGCGTGTGACTCCGGCATCGTGTTCAGGATTTCCGTCGTCATCTGGAGCGAGAAAGCAAATAGCGGCTTGACAAATCTGGACGTAAGTAGTTTATTTAGTCTGATAGCACCAATCTAGCGCGTGTATTCTGCATTGTAGGGTATTTGAGATAGAGTTCTCGTTCGTACTAAGAAGAAAGTCATAGTAGTAATCAATAACCATTAACAGATGGAGGGAGAATGCATTGGAAGCATGTGACCCTATTGCTGTTACTGATTGTCGCTTTCATGTTTGCCTGTCCGGGGTATGCACAGGACTTGAATAACCCGGATACGATTCGCACGGCAATCGTGAATGTCGACGCAGGAGATCATTTCGGCGTGCGTGTTACGATGTTCAATGACGAGCCGGTGCACGCTTTGTCGCTCGGCTTCTGGTGGAACGATCCTGATCTGACATTAGATTCAGTTTCGTTCTTCCACTCGAAGGCCACACATATTGCAACCAAACCCATCACGATTGACAATGTGAACCACAATGTTCTGATCGGTGTCGTTAAGATTTTCGAGAGTCCGATCGCGAATGGCGACAGCCTTCTCGCAACCATGTGGTTCACCGCAGCTCCTGCCGCACCTGATCAGTTTATCGAAATCGACTCAGGATTTATCCCGCCGGCAGGCGTCTGGAAGTTCAACATTGGGCCAGGTTTTGAGAGCTTCGGCCCGAAGTACGTTGAGGGCAAAGTCATCATCGGCGATCCGCAGCCGCCTCCTGTCTTTGTGCTATCGGACAATGTATTCGACTTCGAGGCATTCGAGGGCGGTTCCAACCCGCCTTCTCAGACTCTTGATATCGTGAACGGAGGAGGCCAGCATCTCGTTTGGACAGCGACCAAGCTGGCGACCTGGTTGAATTTCACTCCGGTCACAGATACGGCGCCTTCAAACGTCGTAATCTCGGTGGATATTTCAGCTCTGTCTGACGGGACATACAAGGATACGATCATATTCACCGACCCAAACGCTACTAACTCGCCTCAGAAAGTCGCGGTTAACCTCGATGTAATCGTGCCACCCCCAACTATTCAATTGGTTCCCACCAGCTTCGAATTCGTTGCTCAGCAGGATTCGGCGAATCCACAGTCGCAGCAATTGACGATCAACGATATCGGCGCTGGAACGCTGCAGTGGGCGGCATCAAACTCGAAACCGTGGCTGACACTTTCGGATTACAATGGTCTTGCCAACGAGACTATTGATCTGATGGTAGATATCACCGGCATGACTTACGGAACTTACTGGGACACGGTTGTGGTTAGCGACCCAGTAGCCTCTAATAACCCGCAACGGGCTCCGGTGAAGCTGACAATAGTGTCGGGATTCCCGATCATCGGCCTGTCGCCGTCAAGCTTCTTTGTGGCAGCGACTGACGGTATCGATCCGTATGACCGGCCGATGTACATCGCAAACACCGGTGGCGATTTGATGGGCTACACCATCACGTCGAGGTTTGGTCGAGTCACTTTCAGTCCAAACTCTGGATCGGTCGGATCCGGTGATACTAATACGTCGACAGTTTCATTTCATTCCGGGGCTCTCGGATACGGACTGAACTACGATACAATTAAGGTGACGTCTCCTACCGCCCTGAATTCTCCTCAGCGAATACCTGTTGTGATTTGGAAGATGGAGTTGCCACCGCTGCTGCAGGTTACGCCGGGCACTCTGACGTTCAATGTCTTTGAGTGCTACAACTGGCCGCCCCTTTCACAGAAGATCATAACTGTTAATAATGCAGGCGCTGAGTATCTCAATTGGACTGCAACGAAGAAATCTACGTGGCTGACTCTCTCGCCGACTTCCGGACCCAACGACGCGTCGATCTTCGCGGGCGTGAATATAGCAGGACTTGCTCCCGGGAGCTACTTCGACACCGTTGTGGTTTCTGCTCAACTGTCGATAAACGAACCCGAGACAGTGTTTGTGTTTCTGAATGTGTCTGAACAGACGGCGACTCCCGTGGTCGGCGCAGCCGATACCACTTACGAGTTTATTTTCAAGGAAAACGAGGTCGGAACTGCTGAGCAGTCGGTCGAGATTCGCAACTTGGTCGGCGGTTGCATGTCATGGTACATAGACGAGACTACTCTCTGGCTGGACGTTGAGCCTGATTCCGGTGAAGTTCCAGACCAGTGCTGGGTTGGTGTAAACGGTTTTGGTCTGCCGCTCGGCAAGACGTCGAGCACTTTCCAAATCATGTCCGATGAAGCGACGAACGATCCGGTGACACTACACGTTGACCTCTACATATGGACCTGGGGTGACTGCAATTGCGACGGAATCATCGACATTGATGATATCGTGTACATCATCATGTATCTGTTCGCGGACGGGCCCGATCCCTGTCCAAGAAGCTGGGTAGCCGATGTCGATTGCTCGCATCACGTCGACATCGACGACGTGGTCTATCTGATCAACGCCATATTCGCCAGTGGTCCGCCTCCGTGTGACTCAAAGGCCGAACCACTCTATGAACCCGCTACCCACACGTTCCAGGATGCAGTCAAGTGACTTGAACTTCTGTCATGTTGGAGAGCCCGGGCGCCATTACGCACCCGGGCTTTCTTGTATCGAGAGCTCTGTTGCAGTGGTGCGGGTATATTGCCCGTGATGGGCTGGACCGGAATGAAACCTTGAGTTGCGACGTAAGGCGGAGAGCCGCATGATCTACGAGATCACTCCACGAAGTACAGAAGCGAAAATCCATTGGCGACGGAGCGCGGATTCGAGCATTTGGCTCTGACGTCCATAGGGGAACTTAGGCCGAGAATATGGGTTGACATTTTTGGAGTCGATTGTATCTTGATACTCTAAGAGGCGCAACAAGTTATGCGCCACGCGGAGAAGGGTACTCGCCAGCGTTTGCTTCTGCTTAATACGTGCCGAAGCCATCGCCCAATGCCGATCATATAGTTGTTGGAACAAGCTCTCGATTGGAGGACATCGTGCGATTCAACGGAAGTTTCCTTTTGCTGCTGGGTGGTCTTTTGCTCGTGCTGATTTCGGGCTCGCTTCAAGCTGATGATCATCAGACGCTGACGATTTCGGACATCAGAACGATGTCTCCCGATGAACTTCGATCCGCTATTGAGCGAAGTCATGACATGTGTCGCGTTCCGAAAGCCGAACGGATGCAAGCAGCGCGAGAGCTTCAAGCAATGGCATTGGCAAAGCAAGCGCTCGTGTCTCAGTCTCAGTACGACGTCACTCACTACGAAGTCAATTTCGCCATCAACTTCACAACGGAGATCATTTCAGGCTATGTGACGACGACGGCGAAATGCGTGTCCGACGGCATGACGTTCGTTGAGCTGGATCTTTTCAGCGACCTGACTGTTGACTCGGTCACTCGCAACGGCTCGGCGCTTAGCTTTAGCCACGCAAGCAACCTTATCACCGTGCAGCTTGGCTCAGCTCTTGACAACGGCGACGTGTTCAGCGTGAAGACGTATTACCATGGTCATCCGACCGAAGGTGGGTTCCAGGCATTCTCGTTTAGCACTCACGGGGCTCCGTCAGTCCAAATGGCAACGACGCTGAGCGAGCCCTATTTTGCCCGCACCTGGTGGCCGTGCAAGGATTATCCTGACGACAAAGCTGATTCCGTCGATGTCATCATCAGACACCCGCAGACAATGGTGTGCTCTTCAAATGGTGATCTGATCTCAGCTATCAATAACTGGGATGGAACAGTGACAACGCACTGGCATGAGTCGTACCCGATCACGACTTATCTGGTTTCAATCTGCGTGACGAATTACAATACGTTCAGCAACTGGTACGTGGGACTCGAGGGAGACAGTATGCCGGTCACATACTGGGTCTATCCTGAGAACTTGTCTACTGCTCAGGCTTCCTATCCGATAACTGTCAACATGATTGGGGCGCTGTCTGGCCTATTTGGCGAGTACCCTTTCATTACGGAGAAATACGGCATGTCGCAATTCGGATGGGGAGGCGCAATGGAGCATCAGACGAACACGTCCATGAACTCGGGCGCCTACTATCAGAGCATAATTGTTCACGAGCTGGCGCACCAGTGGTGGGGCGATATGATAACCTGCGAAAACTGGCACGAGATCTGGATGAACGAAGGATGGGCTTCGTATTGTGAGGCGCTTTGGTTCGAATCTCAGGGGACGCCAGCCGACTACCGCACTTACATGAACGGAATGAAATACACATCCGGCGGCACGATCTACTGTCAGGATACCACTGACGTGTGGGCGATTTTCAGCGGTCGAGTTTACGACAAGGGGGCTTGGGTGCTGCATATGCTGAGGCATGTTGTCGGTGACGCCGCATTCTTTGACATTCTGCAGACCTATTACGATGATCCGCGCTACAAGTGGGGGGATATAACAACGCTCGAATTCAAAGACATCTGTGAGACCGTCTCTGGCATCGAGCTGGATCCTTTCTTTCAGGACTGGATTTGGGGAGAGTATTACCCGAAGTACCGGTATTCTCACACTTACACTCAGTACAGTCCCGGCAATTACGTTGTATATCTGAATCTACGCCAAACACAGACGACAAGCCCAACGGTGTTCGACATGCCGGTTGATATCGATGTCTTTGACGGCACCAATTACCACACGTTTGTGGTTAACAACACAGCGCAGAATCAGGATTTCATCCTCTTCGTCAACGGGGCCTCTGGCGCTCCGTCATCGATCTTAGTCGACAGGTGGGAGTGGATTCTGAGAACTGCCAGTTCCGAGAGTTACACATTCCATTTGATATACGACCCTCTCTCCGACGGAGAGGAATTTGCGCCGTATCTTGATTCTCTGATTGCGAAGGGCGGCTCTCAACCCTACACGTTCAGTGTCGTATCCGGCAGCCTTCCGACAGGACTGACACTCAGTTCCTCCACGGGGAAGATCAGCGGGACACCAACCTCGAGTGGACTTTTCACTTTCACAGCAAAGGCAGTGGACAACTCCGCTGTTCAGAAGCAGGTGCAGTATACGATCAACATTGCTGAGGGCAGCTACATCCCCGGCGATGCCAACGGGTCTGGATTCGTCGATATCGACGACGTTGTATGGATCATCAACTATATCTTTGCCGGCGGCCTCGACCCAGTGCCGATCGACGCTGGCGACGTGAATGGTAGCTGTGACGTAGACGTCGATGACGCCGTGTACTTAATTGCCACCATCTTCGGAGGGGGGCCTGCTCCTCTGCCGGGGTGTGTCTCATAGGCAGCCCCCAGGATAGTTTGTTATTGGCTTCTAAACGCCCGGTCGAGCTGGCCGGGCGTTTTCCATTGGGCGCGGAAAGCGAAGTTGACCGCCGTGGAATACTCCGCAGAGATCGTTATCAGCCAAGATTTTTGTTGAATCCGCGGCGACCGGACGTAGAATATATCGTCGTATCAGAGCGCGACGGGCGTGAACAAGTTCTCTCGCATCCAAAGTACTTCGCGGTTGCTACTGCTCTGGTCTGATCTGAAACCTAAGGGATTTGCGCTCGGGCGCTCGAAAGCGCTGCTGATGGGAGTGAACACCAAATGAAACTTACCCGCGATGTCAATCTGGGCTTCGGGTCGTTGACGAGATTAACAGGGGTAGCGCCATGATTGGTTTTCCGCTGTGGTTCGGTGCAGCGATTGCCGCATTGACAGGTTTTGCGATACTCTCCTTCTCCGACAGATTCGGGCGGTACGGTTTAGCTGGCTGGAAGCTCTCTCTTCTTGGAATGACTCTCGTCTTCGTGGCATTCTTGGCGAAGGCATCCATGACCATTTCCAGCTTTGCACAGCTTTTTCGGCCTGCCATCCCCGCAGTGGTATCCTACATCGCGGACATGCTGACCATTGTCGGCTCGGTGGTACTGGCAATGTCGATGTTCGCGGCTCTGCGCAGAATAGCACGCGACAAGGATTCCGAAAAACTGAAAGAGTCGGAACTCAAGCTACTTGGGGATCTGAAGGATATGGTCTTCGAGAAGGGGACGCTTGTCGAAGTTCTCGGCTCATCGATTAACGAGATTTCTCGGGCGTTCGGCGATTGCGGCGCAGCCGTGTTCCTGCTCAATCCTGCGCGGCAGGAGCTCTACCTTACTTCATCGGCAAACCTCGAACGCAGTTTCATTTCTTCACTTGAGAAGATATCTCTCGGCAGCGACATGATATCTCGCACGCAGAAGACCTCTCGTACGCACTCCGTTGGCAGATTGTCGGAGTCAGATACGTTCACCCAGAACCTGCTTGCGCCCGGAAAGATCGAATCGGCGCTGGCTGCACCGTTGAATTCGAGGAGTGGACCTATCGGCGTGATCGTTGTCTTCGGGCAGATGCCCTATCAATTCACGAGGCGCGAATCGGATATGCTCTCTTCGGCAGCGAGTCTCCTCGGCCCGGTTGTTGCAACTTTCCGAATGGAGCGTGAGATCAGACTTGTGAGCGAGCGCTCGGCGGCCGATGCCGAAAATGCCCGCAGGCAGAATGATATTATCGGCTCGCTGGCAAACGGCACCCGATCCGACAATCTCGGTGTGCTGCTTGAATACAGCGAGGACATCCTGCGAAGCGACGGGGCGGTGATTGCCTCAAGAGATGAAGCCGGCACGTGGGAAATCGTGAAATCGACGGACAATTCTCCTTTCGGCGACAAGGTTCCTGCTTCGTTCGCGCGCCATCTCAATAGAAGCGTCGAGTCGGGAAAGCCCCTTCTGATTCGCTCCACGTCCGATGAAGCGAATCCGTCGCGATTCCTGCTGTTCCCCGTCGTTTCTGGACCGGGAGGAGCTGCCTTGGTGGCATCGGTATCTTCTGAGCGGGAGGCGTTTTCTCAGGACGAAGTCTCCCGCATGCAACTTGTGCTCCGGCTGTTGGGGCTCGTCTTGGGCCAGCGATCCGTCCGGGGCAGCGCTGATGCGAGCGAAGTCATGTCGGACATGATCAGTCAGCTGTTGGCGGCGCAAACCGCGCAGGATCTGGCAACGGGATTCGAGAAATCGGTATTCTCGATGTTTCCAGAGTATGATGCCGGCATGTTTCTGGCTCTGGATAACTCGAAAGCGAAGCTGCGACTCGCAGCGTCCTTCGGGTACGAAAACGTCCAGCGTACCAACATATCGTTTGATGCGACTTGCGATCTATGGTCACGGTCGGAGGGATTGAGAACCGGCAAAGTGTTTCGCGAAAGAAAGGAAATCGAAAACGTTTTCCTCGCTCTATCTCGCGAAGAACTCGCGTGGTTCATGGCGAGGAACGGAGGCAGAGGTCTGCCCGAGTACTTCGCGGTTGTGCCCCTCGAATACCGTGGTGTCGTCGGATACTTGTTTATGGAGGGATCTGAAAGCGAGCGACCCGAATCAGAGATTCCAGCGCATTGCCGCTCTGTCTTCGATGTGGTGGCTTGCAGGCTGAAGGAGCTATCTTCCGCAAGCGACAAAGCGATTCGGATCGAACCCGGTACCGTAAGCGCTTCTGCGTTCGATGCCCTGAATCAAATCAACAATATCCTCACCGGAGTAATAGGCAAAGCGCAGCTTCTCGGGTTTGGGCTCAAGGGTGAGCATCTCAAACAGAAAGACGGTGTCCTCCAGAATCTTGACATGGTGGCTGACGAAGCGTTTCAGGCCGGAGAACTCGTGCGCGCGCTGCAGCGGGCGATTCGTGAAGAGAATACACCGACTTCAGAGGCGACCGAGTTTAGTCTCTCTGATGTAGTGAGGAGTATTTCGGTCGTCCGGTTCGGCAACAGCCCCGATTTGCATTATTTGCGCGATAACATGTCTGTTTCGTTCGAGGCAGATCTATCGCCCAGCGCCAATGTAACCGGTGATGCGAACGCTGTCAGGGCGCTGCTCAGCGAGTTGCTTCAGTACGTCTGGGATGACTTCGATTCGGGCGAGAGAATGTGGGCCAAGGTGGTCGACAAAGGAGAACGCGCATACTTGATTGTCTCCGAACGAGCGCTGGACGATTCGGAGATTACACTTGAGAGCAGTATCTATCGGCCGATCGGAACCCACCCCGATCTCTCGCGAAGCGAAAGTCTTCAGGGACTGTCGCAGTTGATGGCTGGGTATTGCGAGCAGGAGCTTGCCGATGGCGCCAGAGTCTTCTGTCTGCGGTTTGACAGGGGAGCAATTGCCGAGGAGCCGTCAATGGAGTCGTTTCGAATCCTTGCTATTGACGACCAGGAGATTATCAGAGAGCTACTGACGGGGATGCTGGATCAACTCGGTTACCAGGTCGACGTGTGCAGTTCTGGGCAGGAAGGTCTCCGGTTGTTCGACAACGGCGGCTATGACCTTGTTATCACGGACATAGGTCTTCCCGATTTGGACGGCTGGCAGGTGGCCGCAAAGATACGGGAAAGACAGCCCGGAATTCCCATTATAATGATCTCCGGCTGGGGGCTTGGGCAGGAAGTCGAGAGGGCAAACAGAATGGGCATAGACTTCGTCCTGCCGAAACCATTCCGTCTGGAGAACTTGAGCGAACTCGTTGAGAAAGTAAGATCTCGTCGCGCGACCGCGTAGTCTCCGTCTCCACAGATCAAGGCAAACAGCTTCCGACCCAACTTGAAGACGTGACTCTGCAAAGGGGGGATATTGCGGTTCGAGAATCGGCCTCTTAAGTTTGGGCAGATAAAGCCGATAAAATGAGAGTACCGACATGGAAGACAGAGCACCTAAGATCGACATAACCTCGCGCCTTGGCGGCATGGACGAGGCTTTTGCTCTACCGCAGGTACTGATTGAGATCCTCCAGATGGTGGATAGCGACCAGACCACGTCCAACAAGCTTGCCCGTGTGATCATGCACGATCCGAATTTGACCGCCAAGCTGCTCCGGATGGCCAATTCGAGCTACTACAGGCGCGGTGTGGAGATTACCACAGTGAACCAATCGATTATGGTACTGGGTGTCTCGATGGTGAAATGCCTGGCGTTGTCCGCGTCGATCTTTGAACCGGACAAGCAGCTCTATTCAGCGACGAATTTTGACATTCGCGAGCTGTACAGTCACTTTCTCGGCACTGCAATAGCTGCAAGGCACATAGCGGAGGAGACAGGATCTAAGAGACCCGAAGAGGCATTCATCGCCGGACTTCTGCACGACCTCGGTCACTTGTATCTGCTCAAAGTCGTGCCGGAACGTCACGTCGAACTTCTCGCAGAGTACCTGTACGACCCGGAGTTGACCGAAGTAGAACGGCGTGTCTACGGTATGGATCATGCTGAGCTTGGGAGAATGATAGCGAAGAAATGGAACCTGCCTGCGGCTCTTCAGAGCGCTATCGGCCAACATCACGCAGTCATCGACGCTGAATCCGCGAAGGGTCTGAGCCAACTGGATCTCACCGTGTCATTCGCGGACAATCTCGCCGGCAGAGTGTATGCGGACGCCGGAAGAAATATCCAGAAATACCTTGACACAATGGCGGTATTGTCGAGCGCTCTCAATCTCAGGGCCGAGGTTTCAGGCGAAGTCAGTCTCAGGCTCCTAAACGAACTGATGGATGCAGCGGGATTCCTCGGGATTGACATCGGCGACCCCATGACAATAGTGCAGCGCGCGAATCGCCAGCTCTTTGAGACCTACTCAACGATAGAGTCCCTTTTCAAAGAACGTCAGGAATTATCCCGCAGGATTATCGAGGAAGAACACCGCGCAGGTGCAATCCGCTCCAAGGATATCGCAATAGCGACGCTCTCTCACTACATCAACAACTCAGCGACCATCATCTCCGGCAGGATTCAGCTTTTGCAGCTGATGCTCCAGTCAGGCAAGCTCACTGATCCGGAAGGGAAGCTCGACCAAGCTCTGAAGGTGATCGACACTTCGCTGTCAAAGATCATGGCTGTGCTCTCGGAACTCAAAGCGCTCAGCAGCCTCGACAATGTCCAGTTCTACAACGATTCGGACGCGATAAACATCGACGAGAATATTCGTCGTCGGATGGAACAGATGGACAAAGAGTTTGGAGTCAATATCCAGACTGACTCGACAGTGCACTCCGTTTAGAATCTTTCCTCGTAACGAATTTCCTTCAAGCCTTTCTCATTGCTGTATGTTTCTTTGTTCCGTTAAGTTCTGCAATCCCCCAACGGGAGCGTGTGACCTGATGCCACGGAGGCTGTATCAAAAGTCATGTACATTGTGATGTGAAGCATCTGTGATTGACAACTGCAGACTTCTGGATTCCCGTTTTCGGGCCTGTTGAAGAAGTCTTGATTCGGGTTGTGTGGTTCTGGAAGGCGCATAGTGTTCGGGCAGGTCTTGACCGCGACGAAGTCGTGATTGTGACCTGCCCGCAAGGAGTTATAGAAGCGCCAGGTCACACGCCCCGACTTTGTCGGGACGCAAGACCTGTCGCAACTTCTGGTGGTGTCTGGGTTTTTCAACAGTCCCTTTCACGGGAATGACAACGGGTTGCGGACAGGTGCTGACATTCCGGCAAGGGCTTGTTTGACAAGTTTGCAAGCCGGAATCCAAGTTAATTCTCTTCTTCAAGACTTCTGAGACAGGTTGTACTATCCGGGTCATCGCGAATCCTCTTGCTTCAAGCTGTCGCACACGTACATTTCTGATCGGTACATGAATGCAGAGCGCAAGCTTCTCGTGGAGGAGGTATTGAGTGCGATTCACATCTGATTTCAGATCGATGGCGAATCACGGATCCGATCTTGTGGTCTGGTACGCCTACGAGGGCAAATACGCTGCCAATGGGCATCTGAGAGACGTAGACAAGCTTCTCGACGGGTATTATTCCAATCTGTTCGAAATCGAGCGATTCACCGGCAAGGCAGACCAGGTCGTCGAGCACTACCCGGAAGAGAAACTTCCCGCCCGC
>JAGVNY010000195.1 GCA_020053015.1 Candidatus Zixiibacteriota bacterium
ATGGGCCGAACCAGCCGGATCGGGACGTGACGATAGAGGTTTCTTTAAGACCACGGCGGTGCGGCCTAACATTCAGAACTGGGTGCACACATACAACAATCTTGTGTTCATGATTTCGAATCAGGGAGTGATGGGCAGCGAAGACGCAGGTCGTATAGACTGCGAAACGAACCTGACAACTCTTGGTGGCGGATTCCCGAAGGGATCCGGTGTCGACTACCTTTTCCAGGGCGCTCTCTGGATTGGAGCGATTGTCGGTGAGGATACTCTTGTGTCGGTTGGCGCGGATGGTTGGCAGTTGGCAAACGAGCTCTATCCCTGTCAGGATCCGAGCGGGGCGCAGAACTGCTTGAGCGCGGCGGAAGCGAGCGATCCACATTGCGCGGTGGCGAGAAGATCGAATCGACCCGGTGATCCGTTCTTCGATGAAACAGCACATTCCGATCTTGAGTTTACGGCCTTCTACAATGACACTCTCACGGATGCGGCATTTGTCTCCGCCGACTGGACCGGAAGGGAGTACGTACCGATCAACGTTGAGGTTACTCAGAATTCGTACTCCTGGAGCGTTGATTACGCACAGGATTTTGCGATCGTGGATTTCGTCCTGAAGAACATAGGCACTCTTACGCTGAATAAGCTCTATTTAGGCTTATACTGGGACGGAGACGTTGGTCACACGTCCATCCCTGGAACCGAAAGAGCGCAAGATGACATCTGCGGCATTCTGGAACTGACTCCGAGGCATCCTTGTGGCGACTGCGATGGTGGCAATTTTCAGCAGCAAATCGATCTCACGTATATCACTGATAACGACGGCGATCCGGGCGAGTCAAATCAGTACGGCTCCATGAGCGCAACCTCGCTTCTCGGCGCGGCTGTTATGAAAGCTCCTGCCCAAGGCCCGAACGTCAAGAAGGTATCGTTTAACTGGTTCAACAGTAACGGTTCGTCCAGTTTCGACTGGGGTCCAATGCTGAGAGCAACGAGGCGCGATTTTGGGACCGGCGGCCTCGGAACACCGGAAGGGGATCGGAATAAATACTACTTGCTCTCCAACGGCGAGCACGATTACACGCAATATTTCGCCGCAGAGGACTATAGTGCGGACGGCTGGCTTCCTCCGAGCGTGCAAGGCAGGACTCTGGCACAGGGCGGCGACACTCGCTTTGTGATATCGTACGGCGATTTCACGATCGCTCCTGGAGACTCTCTGGGGATATCGCTGGCTTTCGTTGGTGGCGAGAATGTCCATTACCAGCCCGATGCGTTTACGCAGTACATGCCTGATTTTCCCAGTACTTATCTTGAGAATTTGGATTTCCGAGATGCCGGCGATAACGCCATTTGGGCCAACTGGGTGTACGACAATCCCGGAGTCGACACCGATAATGACAATTTCTATGGCAAGTACTGCATGATTTCGGAGGAAGAGCCGAGAGATTCTTGCTGGTGGCAGGGCGACGGTGTGCCTGACTTCCGTGCTGCCACGGCCCCTCCCCCACCCATTATTCGCTATCGGACCGAGTTCGGAAACGCATTCCTAAGATGGAACGGCTACTACTCCGAGAACACTGAAGATCCCTTCACGCATGTTGTTGACTTCGAGGGTTACCGGATATATCTGGGTCGGTCAGCCACTAAGGACGATATGGCGATGCTTGAGTCGCGTGACTTCTTCGATTTCAAGAGATATCGCTGGGATGACATAAAGACCGGTTGGATTCTGAGCGAGCCTCCGCTCCGTCTCGACTCTCTTCAGATTCTTTATGGAGATGACTTCGATCCGTCCGACTGGCCGTGCAGGATTGGAATGGTGATCGACGAGGGATTCCCGCAGGATGAAGATCACTTCTGCTTCGAAGCGTGCGATTGGAACCAGTCTTTGGAAGGCTGGCTTGACGGTGCGCCCGTGGCTTCGGTGCTTAGCTCAGGCGTCAAGAAGACTTACCAGGACGAGATCGAAGAGGGACAGATACTGCCGATCCTCGACTCCACCAGAACCGACTGGTGGGTGAAGGATATCAATCCGCTTACGGGCGACTCCGTCATGTACCACAAGTATTGGGAGTACGAGTACCAAGTCGGCAATTTGCTTCCGTCGGTGCCATGGTTCTTCTCCGTCACAGCATTCGATTTTGGCGAATTCAAGAAGGAATACGGAGAGGCCAGAGGACTTGAATCGCAGGAGAGTTCGCCACTTTCTAACGCTGTTGAGTTGTGGGCAATCAATGATGCCAGCGTCGTGCTCGACAGGAAGTTGAGTGTCCAAGTGTATCCGAACCCGTACATCGGTGATCAGAGGTACTACGAGGCAAAGTACGAACGCCCCAAGTCTGAGAGCGAATCTTCCGAACCGGATCACTTGCGTCGAATCCACTTCGTGAATCTTCCTCCGAAGTGCACGCTGAAGATCTACACGCTTGACGGTGACCTTGTTAGAAGTATTGACCACGAAGGGCCGACGTCAGACTGGAGCTCCAAGATATACTGGGACATGCGCACCAGAAACAACGAACTGGTCGCGAGCGGCATTTACTTGTTCTCTGTTGAGTCGGAGTGGGGCAACCAGGTTGGCAAATTCGTGATCATTCTTTAGCACTTCTACGAGCAACTTGATACATTGGACTTGCGCAGAGGCGCCGGTTGGTTAACCGGCGCCTTGCATTATGTCGAATCGGATAAGGAGCATACATTCTGTTCATCCTTGCACGACGAGACTTGTCAGATTTGACAAAGCGATGACTTCTTCGTCTATTGGCTGTACAAGAGTCTGTCAATTTCTGAAACAGGGAGTTTCTGAGATGCACAAGTTAGTCTTTCTCCCAACAGTTGTGTTTCTATCCGTCATGTTGTCTGGCGATGCCATAGCCCGAGCATGGGCCGAACCAGCCGGATCGGGACGTGACGATAGAGGTTTCTTTAAGACCACGGCGGTGCGGCCTAACATTCAGAACTGGGTGCACACATACAAC
>JAGVNY010000183.1 GCA_020053015.1 Candidatus Zixiibacteriota bacterium
CTCCCGACCTACGGCACTGTGGGTAAGCCACAAAGTAGGTCGAAACCCCTGCGGTTTCGACACTCCAACTAGCCCAGCGGAATTTCCATGTTCGCGTCGAAGAACGCCGGGTCGATCTACTCGCTTTCGAGCTTGATTGTCTCTGCTATCGTCGCGGTGTGAATCGTGTTGGTGTCGAGTTGTCCGTTGCCGCCTTTGATAAACAGACCGAATATGAAGATGTATGATAGAGTCTTCTTGCCTTTGCCTTTGTGTTCATACTCGCCCGCAAGCTTGATCGCTGATCCGTCTTTACTCTTGAAAGCCCCTGCCGGAATCAGACTGACGAACTGAGCTTTGATGAATCCGGGCTTACCGCCTCGGCCATTCTTCTCGGCAGCGGTCACGACTGCTCTGCCGACTGCTCCCGCAGGAACAATCGTGCTGTCATCTACCACAACAGGCTCGGCCAGCGCTATTTGCACGGTATCGTCTTTGGCAAGTTTCCCGGATGACAAGTCCTCGCCTGCGAACTTGACTTTGATTTCCATGCCCTGGGTCAGCCTAACAACCGTTGCGCATGCAGTGGGCGTGAGAAACGCGAATGCGATAGCGACCAACGTAACGGCCGCTAATAAAGTGCGAAATGTGGTATTCGTCGTCATCGGATCCTCCTATGCTATTTCATCTTGGGCAGTCGCTCAATCAACCCCGGTTTGAACCTGAGTGTGACGTGCTTATTAATGTTCGTGAAATGCAGGTCTTTTTCCATTTCGAAGAGAGAATACTTGGAACTGAACACGATTTTATCGCTCGGGTCCGCTCCTCTCTTGCAGTCTTTGTTCGCTTCGCAGAATACTATGTGGATGTCGTCTCCCACCATCCAGCTTATGCTGTACTCTTCGTCCTGATAAACTGGTTTGAACTCGCTCCATGTCGGATTGCTCCCGTGGGGAGTCACTTCGATGTACAGCGTTCCGTCGTCGGGGACTTTCTCCACTCTGTAGTCGAACTTCTGCCGAGCCTTCGTCCACTTCGCTGCTTCGGCAAGGTAAGCATCGACCCTTGAGACAACGTCGCCGCTGGCAGCGAGATCAAGCTGAGCGCGGAGCTCTCGTAGTTCTTCGACGGCTTTCTCGAGCCTGTACTCGGGGGTTTCGTTATCGTTGATTTGGTCGACAACTCCTCCTGCCTTTGCGCCCGCGCTCTTGGCCTCGACTTTCTTCACCTTTACGACCTTCTTAGCCAGAAGCGCGTCCATCAGCCCCGCCTCGGCCTTGCTCAATTCCGTCACGTACAGCTTCTTGTCTGTCTCAACCTGCTCCATAATCAGGCTCCAGACGTTCGTGTCGGGATCCACGATCGACTTCTTGAACAGGTCGAAATAGGAGAGCGCGCGGTCGCTACGCCTAAAGCCGAGCGACATGGAATCCCCCGCATGGAACTGCTGCAGGTCTGCCTCAAGCTTGACATGGTCTTCGCTCAAAACTATCGACGAGTCCTTCGGGTTGCGAGTCGGCCACATCATCGGGTCCGAAACCACAGCCGTGAATCTATCAATAGTCTGATCAAGCTGCGCGAGCGCATCCTTGATATTGAAATTCCGATATGTTTCCGATATCTGCCTTGCAACGGGCGAAAACTTCGGGAATAGCCATTTCACCGTCAGCGCACGTGAATAGTTGTCATACTCCCGGATTATCTGCGGTCTCTCTTTATCGGTCAGACCCATGTAGTCACCCGAATGTAACTCAAGGATATTGTTCTCGGCTCGCGTCGCCTGAGGAAGCCGGTACAGAAAATGATACAGATGCGGAAGGCTGTACACAGCAATCCAAATCATACTGAGAAGCACTACGAGTCTGGATACGGCGCGGAACTTAGAAATCGACCTGTTTCGAACCACGGACTTCAGAATCCAATAGAAAGGCTCCTGCAATCCGACCGGTCTGAGAATGCGTGGAGGTTTGTAGATCGACCTCCCGACGTCTGTGCCGACTTTCTCTGGCGTTTGTCCGGTACTTGACACGAAGAAAACCTGGAAGTCCAGCGTCCGTCCAACGACCACCTTCAGAAATTCTTTCAGCCTGACCAAAACGCTCCGCACAGATGAGGACCAAGCGGTGTTCGACGCAATTCGATTGCTCGCCAGAACCTTTTCGAGAAAAGTCTCGAAATCCTCAGAGAAGAACTGCTCGTCTTCCTGTCCCACAAGGATCGTCTGACTCTCGCCTGAGAATCCCGGCAGTACGTCAGCTTTGGTCACGACGAGCGCAACCGGGATGGGAAGCCTTGCCGAGAGCGGTGCGAGTCGCTCCAGCATTGTCACAAATGATGCCACGTGCGCCTGGCTCTCAAGCTCGGCGCCGAGCAACTTGGGATCGTAGAAGAACATGATTCCGTGAGCGCCATCCATGAAGTCGATCACCTTGTCGTGGAGATCACTGCCGCCCGCAATCGCCACTGCGCGTCCTTCGTAGTCATAGGCTATCACGGAGATCTTCTTGTCTCTGTCGAGAATGGCGTTGAACTGCAGGATGCGGTCACCGATTGTAGGCTCGGGGAACTTCTGCTCGCCACGCAGATCCATGACCGTGCCGACTGTGCTCGTGGTGTCAAGGCCCCATATCTGGCGATAATTCTGCAGGAATTCGCCGGCAGTGGCGTTGTCAGTTACCGAAATCTGAAGGTGTTTTGAGACCTTACAGTCTTCATTGAGGGTCGTGAAGCAGACAGTCTTGCCACTGTTGGCGTGACCATACAC